>CBFCWF010000029.1:0-25661 GCA_965601425.1 uncultured Chromatiaceae bacterium
GTGGGGCGTTACCGATTTGCTGATCGCTCAGTAGCCGGGGGTTCCCACGGGGGTCGTGAGGGCGGCCGGGCGCAGTTTCTCGGACGGGTCGTCCACTGCCCGGTTCGCACACCGCGCGGCGCTGTGCCCCTGGCGCGGCTGGAAGCGCTGACGATGCACTCGGTGTCCACTTCCCGCAGACCGGGCTGCGTCGTCGGCGGGCGAGCCTAGGCAGCGTGCGCGACGGAGCGGCGGCCCTCAAATCTCGGCCCGGCCAAGCAAACCGGTGCGCTGTTAGAATCCGTTCATGGACGTGTCGCATATCATTGACGGACTCAACGACGCCCAGCGCGAGGCGGTGACGGCACCGATGGGCAGTGCGCTGGTGCTGGCCGGCGCCGGCTCGGGCAAGACCCGCGTCCTGGTGCATCGTATCGCCTGGCTCATCCAGGTCGAAGGCCTGTCGCCCTGGGGCATTCTCGCTGTCACTTTCACGAACAAGGCGTCGCGCGAGATGCGCCATCGGATCGAGGGCCTGCTTGGGCAGCCGGTCGGCGGCATGTGGGTCGGCACCTTCCATGGCCTGGCACATAGGCTGCTACGCGCGCACTGGCAGGAAGCGCACCTGCCGCAGGGCTTCCAGATCCTCGACTCGGACGATCAGCAACGCCTGGTCAAACGCATCGTGCGCGAAATGAACCTCGACGACAGCAAGTGGCCGCCCCGCCAGGCCCAGTGGTTTATCAACAAGCAGAAGGACGAGGGTCTGCGTGCCGAGCATCTCGACCCGGGCGGCGACCCCTACCAGCGCCAGATGATAGCGATCTACCGCGAGTACGAGGCGGCGTGTCAGCGCGCCGGTAGCGTCGATTTCGCCGAGCTGCTGCTGCGCGCGCACGAGCTGTGGCGTGAGCGACCCGACGTGCTGGCCCACTACCGGCAGCGATTTTCCGCCATCCTGGTCGACGAGTTCCAGGATACCAACAGCATTCAGTATGCCTGGTTGCGGCTGCTGGCCGGAGACGATGACCGATTGTTCGTGGTCGGCGATGATGATCAGTCGATCTATGGCTGGCGTGGCGCCCGGGTCGAAAACATCCAGGATTTCCAGGCACATTACCCGAGCGCGCAGCTGGTGCGCCTCGAACAGAACTATCGCTCGACGGGCAATATCCTGCGCGGAGCCAACGCGGTCATCGCGAACAACCCGACACGGCTAGGCAAGCATCTCTGGACCGATGACGGCGACGGCGAGCCGATCCGCGTGTACGGCGCCTTCAACGAGGTCGACGAGGCGCGTTTCGTGGTCGAGCGCATTCGCAGCGAGATCGCTCAAGGTGCCCGGCGCACCGATTGCGCGATCCTGTACCGCACCACGGCGCAGTCGCGGCTGTTCGAGGAGTCGCTGATCCAGGCCGGTATCCCGTACCGTGTCTATGGCGGGCTCAAGTTCTTCGAGCGCGCCGAGATCAAGGATGCCCTCGCCTACCTGCGCCTGGTAGCGAATCGGCATGACGATCCGTCTTTCGAGCGCGCGGTCAACCAGCCGCCGCGCGGCATCGGCCCGCGCACGCTGGATGCGGTACGGGCGCATGCACGCGATTTCGGCTGCTCGCTCTGGCAGGCCGCCGCCGACCTGCTGCGTGGCGGCGCGATGACGGCGCGTGCGGCGAATGCGCTACGTGCGTTCCAGGAGCTGATCGAGGAGATGGACGCCAACAGTGTGACGGATGCGCTGCCCGAGCGCGCGGCGTTCGTTATCGAGGCCTCCCGCTTGCTCGAGCATTTTGAGAAGAGCCGCGATGGCAAGGGTCAGGACCGGGTCGAAAACCTGGAAGAACTGGTCAACGCCTGCCGGCAGTTCGAGACGCCCGACGATGACGACGGGCTACCCGAGCTCGATGCCTTTCTCGCGCATGCAGCGCTGGAGGCCGGCGACACCCAGGCCGACGAACACGAGGACTGTGTCCAGCTGATGACACTGCACTCCGCCAAGGGCCTGGAGTTCCCGCTCGTGTGCATCGGTGGAGTCGAGGAGGGGTTGTTCCCGCACAGCATGTCTGCCGAAGACCCGGACCGCCTCGAGGAGGAACGCCGGCTCTGTTACGTCGGCATGACCAGGGCGATGTCGCAGCTCTACCTGACATATGCCGAGAGCCGGCGGTTGCACGGTTCCGAGAGCTATCCGCTCCCGTCGCGCTTCCTGCGCGAAATCCCTTTCGATCTGATCGAGGAAGTGCGGGCCCGGCCGCAGGTCTCCCGACCCTATGCCGCCGCGGCCGGTTCGCTCGGCAAGGCACAGGCCGAGACCGGTTTCCGGCTCGGCCAGCGAGTGCTTCATCCCAAGTTCGGCGAGGGCGTCGTGCTCAATGCGGAGGGCCAGGGCAACGGTGCGCGTGTGCAGGTGAATTTCGAGCAGGCCGGGGCCAAATGGTTGGTCGTGGCCTATGCCAACCTGAGCCCGGTATGAGCCAGGTCGTCGCCGCCACCGGGCCCACGCAGGACGTCGCATGCAGGCCGCGTGCAGAGGCGGTGGGTCTGGATTCGCCGATTCCGTTGTCGCTTTACGTTCACATCCCCTGGTGTGTGCGTAAGTGTCCCTATTGCGACTTCAATTCCCATGCCCAGCGCGGCTCGGTCGACGAGGTCCGCTACGTGCAAGCGTTGCTGGCCGACCTGGATCAGGAGTTGCTCCGTCAGCGCCCGCGCGAGGTCCGAAGCCTATTCGTCGGCGGTGGGACGCCCAGCCTGTTCAGTGGCAACGCCATCGCGCAGCTGCTAGACGGCGTCGCAGGCCGGTTGCGGCTCTCGCAGGATGCGGAGATCACGCTGGAGGCGAACCCGGGGACCGCCGAGGCGCGCCGGTTCGCCGCTTTTCGTGCGGCCGGGGTCAACCGCCTGTCGATCGGCGTACAGACTCTGGACGATGCAAAGCTGGCCGCACTGGGTCGGATCCATTCCTCCGACCAGGCCGTCGCAGCCTACCGTATGGCTCGCTCGGCCGGGTTCGACAACATCAACCTCGATGTGATGTACGGTCTGCCCGGACAGGACGTCGCGGGCGCACTGAACGATCTCGAGGCCCTGATCCGGCTCGGCCCGGAACACGTCTCTTGGTACCAGCTGACGCTGGAGCCCAATACCCTTTTCCATCATCGACCGCCGCGGCTGCCCGACGGCGACAGCCTCGCGGACATCATGGATGCCGGTCAGGCAGTGCTGGCCGATGCCGGCTACCTACAATACGAGGTGTCCGCGTATGCGCGTCCAGGGCGTTGGGCGCGGCACAATCTGAACTATTGGACGTTCGGCGATTACCTGGGAATCGGCGCCGGCGCCCACGGCAAATTGACTGCGCCGGGACATCTGGTCCGGCGCAGCGTCAAGCCACGTCATCCGGCCGCTTATCTGGCTGCGGTCGATCAGGGGGCGATTCCGGACGCGCGTCGGGTGGCTGCGCACGACCTCCCGCTGGAGTTCCTCCTGAACGTGTTGCGCCTGAACGGCGGCGTCCCTGCCGATTGCTTCGAGCAACGCACCGGTTTGCCGTTGGTCAGCCTTGCCGGGCAGTTGCGACAGGCCCGGGCCAGCGGCTTGCTTGACCCGGCCCCGACGCGCCTGGCGCCGACGGCACTGGGCCAGCGTTATTTGAACGATCTGCTCGCATTTTTCGATTGAGCCCTATGGAGCCCTTGTTCTTTCGACAGGTAGATTGTCCCTATTGCGGCGAACCGATCGACCTGGCGGTTGACGTTTCTGCCGGGGAACAGTCCTACATCGAGGACTGTCAGGTCTGCTGCCGGCCAATCGAGGTACGACTGGCCTGGGGCGGCGGCGACTGGTGCCTCCAGGTGGCCCGCGATGACCAGTGACTATGTGCCAATCGACTGCGATCAGCACTCGGTCCTGGAGCTGCTTGCCATGCGTCGGACCAAGGTCGCGGGGCGCGCGTATGACGAAAACGGCGGCGAGTGCCTGTTCGATCCAGCAGGGCGCCAGCGCTGGGGCCAGCCGCGTGGTCGCCGGGGCTAGATTGTCGCAACCATCTGGTTCTAAGGGAAAAGAGCGAAGGAACCATTGTCCCGACAGTCGCACTTTCGTTCGGCAAGACAGGCCGCAAAGCGCTGTGCTAGCGTGATTACCAGTGAAGCACAAAAATTCCAACACATCGGCGTGGCCGAGCCGAGCTTCAGGGTGATCACGATGAAAAACAAAAAGACTGCCGGAATCGACTTTGATACCTGGTCTGCGCTCGCACGTAACGACCCGCAGACGTTCGAAAAAATGCGTCTTGCCGCGATTCAGGCGGCGATCGACGGCGCCCCGGAAGCCAATCGTGAGCGCCTGCGCAGGCTGCAGTGGCGCATCGATCAGGAGCGACGCCTCGCACGCACCCCGTTGGCGGCCTGCATTCGGATCTCGCGCATGATGTGGCGCGCGGTGCTCGGACCAAATGGGCTGCGCGACCGCGTCGCCGAGTTGCAGGGCCTACTCGGCGACAATCCACCGGGCGAGCGTTGCGGCACCGCGTCCGGTGGCGAGGTGGTGGCTTTCAATCGATCGCGCGATTGACCTCCCAACCCTTGCGGCAAGACCGGCATTTGTCTACAATCCGCGACCTCTTGCGCGCTGAGGCGCTGAATCAGAAACGAAAACCGCCCTTTAGCCCGCGCTGCCGGGCGGGCGCCGGAGCCATACTGAAGATGAAAGCTGACCTGCACCCAAACTACACCGATATCAAGGTCGTCTGCAGCTGCGGCAACAGCTTCGAGACCCGCTCGACCATCGGGGGCGACACGCTGCACGTAGAGGTATGTTCCGCTTGCCACCCCTTCTACACCGGCCAGCAGAAGCTGATGGATACGGCAGGCCGGGTCGACCAGTTCCGCAAGCGCTTCCGCCGCTAGGCGAGACGGTCCGGCAACGACCTGACAAGGCGCCCTTGCGGCGCCTTTTCTTATCGGCCCGTGCGCGCAGCCTCCTCGCAGCCGGCGATGACCATGGGCGCAGAGCAAAATGACCCGGGCGCCGGTTTCGAAATGGTGCGTGGCGGCACTCGTGGGCCGTGTGAGGTAGGTGCGGCGGCCGACCAGGTCATCGCGCCGCGCAAGAACTCGACCGCGAACGACGCTCCGGGCGCCCCGGCTACCGGCACGCGCACCGATATCGGGCGTGCACAGCGGCCGAAACGGCGCCCAAAGGCCTTTTCTCGATTGAAAAACAGGTGGGTAGCGGCGCGGCAATTCCAATAAACGGTAGCGAATCGCCCTGTGCTAGGCTTGAGGATCTTTAGGTATTGTCTCAAGCCAGAGGTGTGGCCAGATGTCTGACAGGAAAGCGACCCTTACCTTCAGCGACACGGGTAAGTCTATCGAACTGGATATCCTTCCCGGTACCGAAGGGCCCGACACAATCGATATCACCAAACTGTACGGCCAGGGGAAGGTCTTCACCTTCGACCCGGGGTTTGTCTCGACCGCGAGTTGCGAAAGCGCGATCACCTACATTGACGGCAACGAAGGCGTGTTGCGTTATCGCGGCTATCCCATCGAACAGCTGGCGCAGCAGTCGAGCTTCATCGAGGTGGCCTATCTGCTGCTCTATGGCGAACTGCCGAATGCGACCGAGCTGGAGGCATTTAAGGGCATCGCCTCGCGCCATACGATGATCAACGAATCGCTATTGCGGTTCTTCCAAGGGTTTCACAACAACGCCCACCCGATGGCAATGATGGTGGGGGTGGTCGGTTCGCTGTCGGCCTTTTATCACGACTCGATGGACATCAGTGATCCGCGACATCGAGAAATCAGTGCACACCGGCTGATTGCCAAGATCCCGACGATCGCGGCTGCGTGCTACAAGCACAATGTCGGCGAGCCGATGATGTATCCGCGTAGCAATCTGAGCTACACCGCCAACTTGCTGCAGATGATGTTCGCGACGCCATGCGAGGAATACCAGGTTGATCCGCTGGCCGAACGTGCGTTGGATCTGCTGTTTATCCTGCATGCGGATCATGAGCAGAATGCCTCCACTTCCACGGTGCGCCTTGCGGGCAGCTCCGGGGCCAACCCGTTCGCGTGCATCGCCGCCGGGACAGCATCACTGTGGGGGCCGGCGCACGGCGGTGCCAACGAGGCCGTGCTCGATATGCTCGAGCAGATCGGCAGCGTCAGCAATATCGACAAGTATCTCGCCAAGGCCAAAGACAAGGATGACGGCTTCCGACTGATGGGCTTCGGCCATAGGGTTTACAAGAATTATGACCCGCGTGCGAAGATCATCCGCGAGGTTTGCCACGAGGTGCTGGAAAAGGTGGCCGACAGCAACAATCCGCTGTTCGAACTGGCTATGCGACTCGAGGAAATTGCATCACAGGATGAATATTTCCTGGAGAAGAAGCTCTATCCGAACGTCGATTTCTATTCCGGCATCATTTACCGGGCACTGGGCATTCCGGACAATATGTTCACCGTGATGTTCGCGATCGCGCGCACGGCCGGGTGGGTCAGCCATTGGATCGAAATGCTCGACGACCCGAGGCATCGGATCGGAAGGCCCCGCCAGCTCTACCAAGGGGCCACGCATCGCGACTATGTTCCTCTGGAGCAGCGTTGATCAGTCGGCTGTCCCGGCGAGCAGCGTTGCCAGCTGCTCCGGGCTGAGCGCTTCCAGCCGCCCGCCTGTCATCGGGTCACGCGGCGGGTCGCTCCGACCGCTGTCGTCGAGCAGGATCAGCTCGACGCGGCTGTCCCCTGCGATGAATTGCAGTGCCGGTTTCGCCGCTCGCCGGCCGCCGGCGTAATGCAACACTACTTCGGATTCCCGCCATGGTATCCGCTGGTCATTCAAGGCCAGCATAACCTGCTCGGGCGTATCGGCGGTCAGCAGCAATTGCACTTTGTCCAGCGGGCCGTCGCCCCGCACCAACGCTCCGATGAGGCGAGGCCCAAATCGCGAAAAGGTCTGCATCGCCTCGGCAGCGATACATCGCTGGGCCTTTAGTTGCTGCTCCTGTTGTGGCCGAAACAGCGCGCGGTACTCATGGATGGCCGTGTGCAGTGCCTCGCGCGAGGGTCGCGCGTGCTGCAAGTTGATGCCCTGCTCGCGCGCGGCGCGCTTTAGCGCCTGTTCGAGGTCATGGCCGTCGTTGACCACGAGTGCCGCGGTGGTGGTCAACAGCGCGCGCGGATCGAACTGTCGTGCCCTCCTGGTCAGAACAGATCCTGCGTTGGCGGTGGGGCGACGGGCGGCGCAGAATACCCGCGGCGGTCATCACTGATGTCGGTGCTGACGGCCCCGGGGGCATTCTCGGCCCGAAAGACTTCGAATATGGCGCCTTCGGTTGCCGCGTTTGCCAAGGTGCCGGTGCGAGGGTCTATTCTTTCTGTGACCATGCCCGGCGGCATCTCCGGTTCGACATCCGGTTTGTCCTTCAACGCATGCCGCATGAAATCCATCCAGGCAGGCAGCGCGGCCTTGCCACCCACCTCCCCGCGCCCGAGCTTGCTGTTGTCGTCGAAACCGATCCACACATTGGCCACCAAATGCTCGTTGAAACCGTTGAACCAGGCATCGCGCTGATCATTGGTGGTGCCGGTCTTGCCGGCGATGTCCTTTCGACCGAGTGCGCGGGCCTTGGTGGCCGTCCCGCGGCGAATGACATCCTGCATCATCGAGTACATCAGGTAGCGGTTGCGCGCTTCGAGCACGCGCGGCGCCTGTTGATGCGTACCGCCCTCCGCGATCGCCCCGCCGCAATTGCTGCACGCGACCAAGGGTTCCGCTGCAAAAACCCGACCGACGCCATCCTGCTCGATACGCTCGATGAAATACGGTTCGACGCGGTAGCCGCCGTTCGCCAGGATCGCATAGCCGCTGGCCATTTGTAGCGGCGTCAGGTCGGCGCTGCCGAGCGCGAGCGACAGGTTGTGTGGCAGTTCGTCGGGCTGGAAACCGAACCTGGCGATGTGCTGCAGCGCGGCCTCCACGCCCATGCTGCGCAGCAGCCGGATTGACACGAGGTTGCGCGACTTGGTCAGCGCCTCGCGCAGACGCGTTGGCCCAAAGAACTTGCCCGAGTAGTTCTCGGGCCGCCAGGCGCCTTCCAGGCTGGGGTCTTCGAACACCACCGGCGCGTCGTTGATCAGGCTGGCAGGTGTGAAGCCGTTCTCCAGCGCGGCAGAGTAGATGAAGGCCTTGAAGCCGGAGCCGGGCTGGCGCTTGGCCTGCATGACGCGATTGAACTTGCTGTGGTAGAAATCATAGCCGCCAACCAGGGCGCGTATTGCGCCGCTGTTCGGGTCCAGCGCGATCAGTGCGCCGGCGGCGCGCGGTACCTGCGCCAGCCGCCAGGCCTGCTCATCCTTGGTTTCCACCGCCTTCACCCGGACAATGTCGCCCACCTTGAGCAGGTCGCTCGCTCGCTCTGGCTTGGGGCCGAGCCGATTCGTGGCGACATGCGCCCGGGCCCATTTCATCTGCTCCCAATCGATAGTGCCCTCTTCGCCATCACCGAGGTACAGGGTCGCCGATTTCTCCGCGACTGTGCTGACGATCGCCGGCCTCAGTTTGCCGACTGTCGGGCGATCCACAAGCATTGCATCGAGCGCAGCGCGTTCCGTCGGTAGCGGCTCGAGATGGCCCTCTGCGCCGTAGTAGCCATGCCGTTCGCTGTAAGCGTCGAGCGCGTCACGCAGTGCCTGGTTGGCGGCCTCCTGTTGGTCAGCGATCAACGTGGTGTAAACGCTGTAACCACCCGTGTACGCCTCCTGGCCATGGCGCCCCACCATTTCGGCGCGCACCATTTCGGCGATGTAGGGGGCCTCTGCTTCGATATCCGGCGCGTACCGGCTGGCCGTGACCGCCTGCGACGCAGCCTGCTGGTGTTCCGCGCTGCTGATGTAACCGAGATCCAGCATCCGGCCAAGGACATAGTTGCGGCGCTCGACCGCGCGCCCCGGGTTGCTCACCGGGTTGAGTTGGGACGGGGCCTTGGGCAGGCCTGCAATCATCGCGGTCTGGGCCAGATCCAGTTCATCGACGGTCTTTCCGTAATAGACTCGCGCGGCGGCACCCACTCCGTAGGCGCGTTGCCCAAGGTAGATCTTGTTAAGATACAGTTTGAGAATCTCCTCCTTGCTCAGCTCCCGCTCGATCCGCAGGGCCAGGAATATCTCACTGAGTTTGCGCGTGTAGGTCTTTTGCCTGGAGAGGTAAAAGTTGCGCGCCACCTGCATCGTGATGGTACTCCCCCCCTGCCTTTTCTCGCCGGTCGTCGCCAGTTGGATCCCGGCGCGCATCAGGCCGCGCCAGTCCACTCCGGGGTGTTCGAAGAAATTGGCGTCCTCGGCCGACAAGAATGCCTCGATCATACGGCTCGGGAACTGCTCGTATTCGAGCGGATTGCGCCGCTGCTCACCGAACTCCGCAATCAGTCTGTTGTCGCGACTGTAGACCTTCAGCGGCACCTGGAGGCGTACCTCCCGGAGGTTGTCGATGTCGGGCAGTTCCGGTTCGAGATAGTAATAGGCGACGCCCAGGGCAACCGCGGCGGCCAATGCGCCCAACAGGCCAAGGGTCAAGGCGAACTTAGTTATTTTCCAAAGCCACTTCATGCGCTTGATCACAGATTGCAGAGTTCAGGAATGGCGTCGATAAGCCCCTCCTGAAGGGTCGCTATACTAGCCCGAATACTGGCCGAGTTGGCGGTTGTTTTTTGGCTGGACAGCGGCGGATCGGGGCCCTGTCCGAGGCGGCGAAATTTTCCTCGAACGCGAGTCCTCCGGTCGGCAGTTGTGCCGAACGGGCATCTCTTGGACTTAATTTCCTCTAATAAATTTTTCGCAGCAATATATACTTAAGCCTACTTATTCAACAAGATTCTTCGGCTGGAAACTATTGGCCCGGGGCACTAAAGAAAATCCTCCGGGCTGCCGTTAACCAAGCAAACCCGGACGGCTTCACGCCCGGGAAGGCACACCAAAGGAACTCGGAACTACATCGTCATGGGCCTATTTACCCAGAAAAATCTCCCGCTGCTCGGGCTGGATATCAGCTCCACGGCGGTGAAGCTGCTCGAACTGAGCCAGCACAGTAGTCGTGCGGGTGTGCGCTACCGCGTCGAGAGTTACGCAGTAGAGCCTCTGCCATCAACAGCGGTCGTCGAAAAGAACATCGCGGATGTTGACGCGGTGGGTAAGGCTATCCGCAACGTCGTGCGCAAGGCAGGGACGCGCAACAAGCGTGCTGCCGTGGCGGTGTCGGGCTCGGCGGTCATCACCAAACTGATCTCGATGCCGGCAGCGCTGTCAGACCGCGAAATGGAGAGCCAGATTCAACTCGAAGCCGACCAATACATCCCCTATCCGCTCGAAGAGGTCAATATCGACTTCCAGGTCCTGGGTGCATCGGACAAGAGCAGTGAACTGGTGGACGTGCTGCTCGCCGCGTCACGTAGCGAGAACGTGGATGACCGCGTGGCCGCGCTTGAACTCGCCGGTCTCAGCTGTGAGATCGTCGACGTCGAGGCCTATGCGATGGAGACGGCTTGCACGCAGCTGGTCGATCAGTGGCCGAACGCCGGCGAGGAACAGACCATTGCGGTAGCCGACATCGGCGCGACGACGACGACGCTCAACGTGCTGCACAACAATCACATCGTTTACACGCGCGAGCAGAATTTCGGTGGACGCCAGCTGACTGAGGAAATCCAGCGCCGCTACGGTCTCTCGGTCGAAGAAGCCGGGATGGCGAAACGTCAGGGTGGTCTCCCCGACAATTACATTCCGGAGGTGCTGGAGCCATTCAAAGAGGCGATGGCGCAGCAGGTCAACCGCTCGATCCAGTTTTTCTACTCCGCGAGCGCGTTCAACAGCGTCGATCTGGTGGTGTTGGCCGGAGGCAGCTCCTCGGTGCCCGGGATCGACGATCTGATTCAGGAGCGCCTGGGGGTAGAGACAGTCGTCGCGAATCCGTTCGCGAACATGGCCGTGGCCTCCAGAGTCAAACCGCAGGTGCTCAGCAACGATGCGCCGGCGCTGATGATTTCCTGCGGCCTCGCATTGAGGAGCTTCGACTGACATGGCCCATATCAATCTACTCCCCTGGCGGGAAAAGCTGCGCAAACAGCGTCAGCGTGAATTCGGCTTCACGATTCTGGGCGCCCTGATGCTCACTGTGCTTGGCATGGGATATTGGGGATTCTTCTATGTCCAGGGCATGGTCGATCATCAGAAAGATCGCAATAAATTTCTCGAAAATGAGATTGCCAGGGTCGACAAGCAGATCGTCGAAATCAAGGAACTCGAACAGACACGCCAGAAGTTGATTGCCCGGATGAAAGTGATCGAGGATCTCCAGGTCAGCCGGCCGCAGATTGTTCATCTGTTCGACGAGCTGGTCACGGTACTGCCGGACGGGGCCTACCTCAACGAGTTGACCCAGAAAGGTCGCAGTCTGGTCATGAACGGCCGGGCGCAATCGAATGCGCGGGTCTCGACCTATATGCGGAACATCGAGTCCAGCCCCTGGCTGAACGATCCCAAGCTGAAGATCATCGAGAACACGGATCAGGATAAGGCCAATGCGGCGGGCAATACCTTCCAGCTCGGTCTGGTCCAGGTCGTGCCGAAGGAGGAATCGGCACAATGAATATGCAAGATCTCAACGAGCTCGATTTCAGCAACATTGGTGACTGGCCCGGAATCGTAAAGGCCCTTCTGATTCTCGTGTTGTGCACCCTGGTCGGCGTCGGCTGGTATTTCTACGACATCGAGGGTCGTTACGAGAAACTCGCGCAGGCCGAAAGGACCGAACAGGATCTGCGCCAGGACTTCGAGAACAAGCAGGCGAAGGCCGCGAACCTCGAGGCCTACCGCGAGCAACTGGCCGAGATGCAGGAATCATTCGGTGCGATGCTGCGACAGTTGCCGAACCGTACCGAAGTGGCCGATCTCCTGGTCGATGTTTCGCAGACCGGACTGGCGGCGGGCCTGGAGTTCGAGTTGTTCCAGCCGCAGGGTGAGGTCCCCAAGGATTTCTATGCCGAGCTTCCGATCAGGATCAGGGTCATCGGCAACTATCACGAATTCGGTGAATTCGTCAGCGGACTCGCAGCCTTGCCGAGAATCGTGACGATTCATGACGTTCAGATCCAGAACCGCCCCAACAGCCCGGGCAAGTTGGTTATGGAAGCACTGGCGCGTACTTACCGTTATCTCGATGAGGCAGGTGGTTGATCATGAGGAAGTTGATCCCCTTGGTGGTGCCTCTGCTGCTGGCCGGGTGTGTCAATAACGACATGTCGGACCTGCGCGGATATGTGGAGGAGGTCAAGAGTCGACCGCCCTCTGGCATCGAACCTATCCCAGAGGTGAAACAGGTGATCGGTTTCGTCTATTCGGCAAAGAATCGACGGGATCCGTTCACGGCGCCCGACGAGGAAACACTCGCCAGCGAGACGGTACTGGATGACGGCATCCGTCCCGACCCCAATCGACGTAAGGAGGAGCTGGAATCTTTCACGCTCGATTCACTGCGAATGGTGGGAACCCTCGAGCAGGATTTGCAGACTTGGGGTCTCGTCAAGACGTCCGACGGAACCATCCACCGCGTGGCTGCCGGCAATTATATGGGCGAGAACGACGGCAAGATCACCCGGATCAGTGAAGACAAAATAGAGCTGATTGAACTCGTACCCACGGGCACTGGTTTCCTCGAGAAGGAAGCCGCCATCGCATTGGGCGAGGAATAGGAGAAGGCACGATGTGTAAAAAGGTAACGGCGCGCAAGACCGCACTGTTTGGATTGGTGCTGCTTTGGGCCTTCCTGTCCGATGCGTTGGCCAACGAGTTGCAGGACATCAGTTTTTCGGCATTGTCCGGGAATCGGGTCGAGATCGTATTGACCACCAGTGAGCCGACGGCCGAACCGGCGTCATTCACGACGGACAATCCTGCCCGTATCGCGATCGACCTCGTGAACACGACGAGTTCACTGGAGCAGAAAGTGACACCGGTCGCGATCGGCATGGCGCGCAGCGTCACCGCCATCGAGGCGGGTGATCGTACCCGCGTCGTCATCAACCTGCTGGAGCAGACGGCCCACGAGATCCGCACCGAGGGCAACAAGGTTATCGTGAGCCTTGGTTCGAGCAGCGGCGCCGGCACGATGTCCGTCGCGGCGCCCGCGGCCGGCGAATCGCAGCGCAACGTGCCCGCCCGTCAGGGTCTCAGCCTGGAGAACATCGACTTCCGGCGTGGTCCGCAAGGTGAGGGCCGGGTAGAGATCGAACTGTCCGATCCGTCGATCTCGGTGGATATGCGCCAGCAGGGCAACGAGGTCGTGCTGGATTTCCTTGACACCAGCCTGCCGCCGCAGCTTGCGCGGTCGCTCGATGTGCTGGATTTCGCGACGCCGGTCAAGACCGTCGACACGCGGCCCGATGGGCGCAACGTTCGCATGACCATCGGCACCGCCGGCGAGTTCGAACACCTGTCCTACCAGGCGAACAATATCTACACGGTTGAGTTCCGCTCGCTGACCAAGCGGGAGAAAGAGGAACGCCTGAAGGCGCAGCAGATCTACGAGGGTGACCGGCTGTCGCTGAACTTCCAGGATATCGAGGTCCGCGCTGTACTGCAGCTGCTGGCCGATTTCACCGGGCTCAACATGGTCGTCAGCGACACGGTCGGTGGTCGGATCACGCTGCGTCTGAAGAACGTGCCCTGGGATCAGGCGATGGACATCATTCTGAAGACCAAGGGCCTGTCGATGCGCCGCAACGACAATGTCGTTCTGGTTGCGCCTACCGAGGAGATCGCAGCGCGCGAAAAACTGGAACTCGAGTCGCAGCAGCAGATCCAGGAACTGGCGCCGCTGCGCTCCGAGCTGATCCAGGTCAACTATGCGAAGGCGTCGAATCTTGCGGCACTGCTGAAGTCGACCGAGAACAAGCTGATCTCGGAGCGCGGCAGCGTGTCGATCGACGAGCGTACCAACACGCTGCTGGTGCAGGACACGGCAGCCAAGCTGAGCGAGGTGCGGGCGCTGGTCGGCGAGCTCGACGTGCCGATCCGCCAGGTGTTGATCGAGTCGCGCATCGTGATCGCAAACAATGACTTCGCGCGCGATCTCGGTGTCAAACTCGGTATCAGCGGGGTTACGCCGAACAACCCGGACCCCGACCATCACGTGGGTGTCTATGGTGGCGGGCTGCCCGGCGACCTCGACGCCTCTGCCCTCGCCGGACCGTTCATTTCGACCGGCGGCACCAACGAAAACCTCCTGGTCAATCTGCCCCAGACACTGGCAGCCGGCAGCGGTGGCGCGGTCAACATGATCCTTGGCAAGATGGGTTCCTATCTGCTGCGGCTCGAGCTGAGCGCGATGCAGCAGGAAGGCAAGGGCGAGATCGTGTCCAGCCCGCGCGTGATCACGTCCGATCAGAACAAGGCGGTGATCAAGCAGGGTGTCGAGATCCCTTATCAGGAGGCCACGTCGAGCGGGGCAACCTCGGTCTCCTTCAAAGAGGCGGTGCTGCAACTCGAAGTCACCCCCCACATCACGCCGGACGACCGCGTGATCATGGACCTGAAGGTGAACAAGGACAATCCCGATTTCACCCGTGCGGTCCTCGGCGTGCCGCCGGTCGACACGCGTGAACTCGAGACCTCGGTGCTGGTCGACAACGGCGAGACCGTGGTGCTCGGTGGCGTGTTCGAGCGGACCAAATCGAAGCGACGCAACAGCGTGCCGTTCTTCGGCGACATCCCGTACCTGGGCTGGGCATTCCAGCAGAATCAGGTCCAGGACGAAAACTCGGAGCTGTTGATCTTCGTGACACCGAAGATACTCAAAGACACGCTTACGCTTCGCTGAGGCGCGCGTCTCCGGATCGAGGGGCGGGGGTCGCACCCCCTGCCCCTTTTCGTTTATTCGGGGCGCCGCGATCCTCGCCCCTCGCGCCTGGACCCAATACCCGAGTAATATTGCGCCCCATGGCCAAACCGAATCGTATTTTCCTAATCGGCCCGATGGGTGCCGGCAAGACCACTATCGGAAAGCAGCTCGCCCAGTCGCTCGGCATGACGTTCAACGACAGCGACCTTGAAATCCAGCGACGCACCGGCGTCGATATTCCGACGATCTTCGAGTACGAAGGCGAGGAAGGTTTCCGGCAACGCGAACAGCAGGTCGTCGACGAACTCACGCAGGTGGACAATCAAGTCTTGGCTACCGGCGGCGGTGCGATCCTGCGGCCGGAAAACCGCCAGCACCTTTCGGCCAGGGGCATCGTGTTTTACCTCGAATGTTCGCCGACGCAGCAGTTCGAGCGCACCTACCGCGACCGAAACCGTCCACTGTTGCAGGACGGCGACCCGCTGCAGCGCCTGCGTGCGCTGATGGAGACCCGTGAGCCCTGGTATCGTGAGACGGCCGACTACACGGTCAGCACCGAGGGTCGCGGTGCGGCGTCGGTCGTAAACGAGATCCTCGACATGCTGCATGGCTGACCGATCCCGGCAAGCCCGTGTAAAATCGACATATGGTCCTCCCGCTACCTCCAGGACAGCCAGCACCATGTCCCATGCGACACGTACGCTGACGGTCGATCTCGGCGAACGTGCCTATCCGATAACCATCGGTGCCGGGTTGCTCGACGACAGCGATTTGTATGCCCCGCATATCCATGGCACACAGGTCATGATCGTCAGTAACGAGACCGTGGCGCCGCTTTATCTCGGACGCTTGCAGGCCGCACTTTCCGCTTACCGGGTATCGAGCGTCGTGCTCCCGGACGGCGAGCAATACAAGACGTTGGAGGTGCTCGATCGCGTATACACGGCCTTGCTCGAAAACCGCTTCGATCGACGCTGCACGCTCGTCGCGCTCGGCGGTGGGGTCGTCGGTGACATGACCGGATTTGCTGCGGCCAGTTATCAGCGTGGCGTCGATTTCATTCAGGTGCCGACCACGCTGCTGTCGCAGGTCGATTCCTCGGTCGGTGGGAAGACGGGCGTCAATCACCTGCTCGGCAAGAACATGATCGGGGCGTTTCATCAGCCGCGGTGCGTGATTATCGATACCGAGACCTTGAGGACACTGCCGGATCGCGAACTCTCGGCCGGTCTGGCCGAGGTCATCAAGTACGGACTCATCGACGACCCGGAGTTTTTCGCCTGGCTGGAGCAGAACATGGTCCGGCTCGTCGCGCGCGAACACGATGCGCTGTCCTACGCCATCGAACGCTCGTGCAGCGACAAGGCGGCCGTGGTCGCCGCGGACGAACGCGAGTCGGGAAAGCGCGCCCTGTTGAATCTCGGCCATACCTTCGGTCATGCGATCGAAACCGGGATGGGTTACGGAAACTGGCTGCATGGCGAGGCGGTAGGTGCTGGGATGTGCATGGCCGCCGCGATGTCGGCGCAGATGGGCTGGCTGAGTGATGCGCAGGTCCGACGTGTCGAGCGCCTGGTGGCCGCGGCGGGCCTGCCGATCAGACCTCCGGCCGAACTGTCACCCGAGCGATTCACCGAATTGATGGCGGTGGACAAGAAGGTGCTAAACGGTCGGCTCCGGCTCGTGCTGCTGCGGGCTATCGGCCAGTCGTTGATCAGTGAGGATTTCGATCCGGCGGCCTTGAGAAGAACCCTGGATGCCACCTGACACGGGCGGCAGCCGATATTTCGACACCCCGGCCCGCGTCGAACGCGCCCAGTTGCTGCAGCATCTGGCGCGGAATGCGGACGAGATTGTCTATCTGCGGGCGCCGGCGGGCGCCGGCAAGACCCGGCTTGCCCGGCTTCTGGTCGACAGACTGGGCGACGAGGTCGTCAGTGTCTGGGTCGACGCCGGTATCGGTCACGAACTGATCGCTGCGGTACTGAGGCAGCTCGGGATCGAGGACGATGCATTGCTGCAATGGCCCGAGGGCCCGATCGCGGGGCTCGGGGGGCGCGAACTGCTGCTCGTGGTCGACGATGCCGACGAACTGGATGCCGCAGTCATGGCGCAGTTGGCGGCCCTGCATGCCCGCGGTGGCCACCTGCTGTTGCTCGGTCGTGGTGGGCTGCCCCGGATCGCGGGAGACCCCGATGTGCAGTTCGTCGACCTACCCGGTTTCGAGCCCGCGGAAAGCGCCGCGTTTCTGCGTCAGCAGGCCGGCGCGAATGCGTCGGAGATCGGCGAAGAGATCGCCGCTGCCTTGCATCGCGCGGCGCGCGGCCAGCCCGGGCCCTTGCTCGACGCGCTTGGCGGACTCCCGGCGCGTGACGCGCAGGTCCCAAGCGCCGGTTCGGCAGACCTCGCCGTTCGCGGCCGACCCTGGCGCTGGCTGGCCGGCGCTTCGGTCGTGGTACTCGTGCTGTTGGTGCTGGTTTTTCAGGACCCGATCAACCGGCTACTCGCACCGGAGCCGACTCGCAGCCCGCACCCCGGGGGCGGGCCCCCCGCGTTCGTAGCGGAGGAGCGAACTGTCGCAACACCGCAAGACACCGGTCAGGGGGTGCGTCCAGGTGCCGATCGGTCGCCGCCGCCGGTCGCCCTGCCGGAGTTGAGCCGGCCGGCTGACCGCGCAGCGGATGCACCGGCCGAAGACGCAGCGACGGCACCCGCCGTCGACCCAGCGCTGTTAGCCCCGCGCAACGACGCCAGGGTGCCCCGCGAGGACACGCTGGAAACGGTGATGTCCGAGGCACTCGCGACCCCCGATGCGCAGCCACTGGCACCCGGGCCCCGCCTGCCAACCGAGTTGACGACCGAGCCGGGATACGCGGCCGGGGAGGAGGCCGCGGGACATGCGGCACCCGAGGTCATCGCCGATCCGCCCGCTTCGGATGCCGCGGTGGCGACTGCGCCTGCGCCCGTGAAGAGGCATTCGCCCGAAGCGGTGCCTGGCGACTCGTCGGTGGTTGCCGGGACCCAGCAGCCGCCAGCACAATCCCCCGCCCCGGCGCCGGCCCCAGCTGCGCCGGCGGAAGGGCGGCCAGCGGCGGGCGGGTCGGCGCAGCTCGAGGATGTCCCGGCAGGCGGAGGTGCCGCGAGCGCAGGCGCTGTGACCAGTGAGGCCGCGACCGACGACGCCGGCCGTGATTGGTTGGACAGTCGAGATCCCGGGCACTACACGCTGCAGTTGGTCGGTGCGCGCGACGTCGCAGCGGTCCGCGAGTTCATCCGTGCCCACGGCATAGGCCCGCCGTATGCGGTCTTCGAGCGTCAGCTCAACGGGCGGTCCTGGTATTCGCTGGTTGCCGGCGACTACCCCGACCGTCGGGCCGCTCTCGCCGCCCGAGACCGGCTACCTGCCGCGCTCGGCGGCTCCGATGCCTGGCCGCGGACCTTTGGCTCAATCCAGAAAATAAAATAAAAACAGTTGGTTACGCATTTGCCTGCTGCCAGTCGGGTTGTCCCGGCGCAAAACGGTGGTTCGAATATTCTGATTCTATTATTCTAATCGGCCGGTCTGCGGGCATGGTCGTCGCACGGCGTCAGGTCGTCGGGTGCGCGACTGTGTCGACCGCGGGCCCGGTGGTGTCTCAGGCACACCCCGTATGTTGTGCGGCAGACCCGAGGTGTTCCGCTGCTGCGTTTTCCAGTCGGATTCGCGTCCGTGAACGGGCGGGGGTCAGGTATGGTCATGGTCGGGTCTGAGCCACCATGCCGAACATGAGCTGAAGAGGTTTGCGATGAGTTACCGTGCCATGCCTCCGGAACAGGGGTTGTACGATCCGGCAAACGAACACGACGCCTGTGGTGTCGGTTTCGTCGCGCACATCAAGGGCGACAAGCGTCACGAGATTGTGCGGCAGGGCCTCACGATCCTTGAGCGCCTGCATCACCGCGGCGCGGTCGGCGCCGATCCGCGCGCCGGCGATGGTGCCGGATTGTTACTGCAGGTGCCGGATGCCTTCTTCCGCGCCGTGGTGGATTTCGAACTCCCCGCCGAGGGTCGCTACGCGGTCGGCATGCTGTTCATGCCGCGCGACGAGGCAGCCCGCACCGAGGCGGAGAGGACGGTCGAACAATTCGCGAAGGCCGAGGGGCAGCGGATTCTCGGGTGGCGAGACGTGCCGGTCGAGAACCAGGGGCTCGGTTACAGCGTGCTGCCGACCGAACCGGTGATCCGACAGGTCTTCGTCGCCTGCGATGAAGGTTGTCCCGACCAGCAGGCCTTCGAACGGAAACTGTTCGTCATCCGCAAGCAGATCGACAATCGCATCCGCGAGTCGGTCGGTAATGGCACGCGTTCGTTCTACTTCACCTCGTTCTCGTCACGGACCATTGTCTATAAAGGCATGCTGCTGGCCGGTCAGGTGGGCGAGTACTACCAGGATCTGAACGACGAGCGCATGGTCTCGGCACTTGCGCTGGTCCATCAACGATTCTCGACCAATACCTTCCCGACCTGGGATCTGGCACAGCCGTTCCGGATGATCGCGCACAACGGCGAGATCAACACCCTGCGCGGCAACGTGAACTGGATGGCGGCGCGTCGTCAATCCATGGCCTCACAGGTCCTGGGTGAGGACCTGGACAAGATCTGGCCGCTGATCCCCGAGGGGCAGTCTGACTCGGCTTGCTTCGACAATGCACTCGAGCTGCTGGTCGCGGGTGGCTACTCGCTGGCGCACGCGATGATGATGCTGATCCCGGAGGCCTGGTCCGGCAATCCATTGATGGACAGCGACCGGCGGGCCTTCTACGAGTACCACGCAGCGCTGATGGAGCCGTGGGACGGACCCGCGGCGGTGGCGTTCACCGATGGCCGCCAGATTGGCGCCACCCTCGACCGAAACGGCCTGCGCCCGGCGCGCTACCTGGTCACCGATGACGACCTGGTGGTGATGGGCTCCGAGATGGGCGTGTTGCAGATCCCGGAGGAAAAGATCGTAAAGAAATGGCGACTGCAGCCGGGCAAGATGTTCCTGATCGACATGGAACAGGGTCGAATCATCGACGACGAGGAGATCAAGGCCGAGTTGTCCCGTGCCAAGCCTTACCAGGAATGGCTCGACCGGACCCAGATCGACCTCCACGACCTGCCGGCCGTGGTCGGCGCGATGTCTCCGGATCCCGAAACCCTGCTCGATCGTCAGCAGGCCTTCGGCTACACGCAGGAAGATATCAAGTTCCTTCTGACACCGATGGTGCTCACCGGCCAGGAGGCGATCGGTTCGATGGGGGCCGACAACCCGCCGGCCGTGTTGTCGAGGCGACCCAAGCATCTTTCGCAATATTTCAAGCAGCTTTTTGCCCAGGTGACCAACCCGCCGATCGACCCGATACGAGAAGAGATCGTGATGTCCCTGGTGTCGTTGATCGGGCCCAATCCGAACCTGTTGGGGCTCGACAGCGGCGGTGAGGACATGCGCCTGGAGGTCAGTCAGCCCGTGTTGACCAATGAGGATCTCGAGCGCATTCGCAACATCGAGAACAGCAGCGATGGGGCCTTCCGCACCAAGACCCTGCGCATTACCTACCCGTCGACCGAGGGTGAATCCGGGCTGGCCGCCGCGCTGGTCGAATTGTGTCATGCGGCCGAGCAGGCCGTGCGCGATGGGTTCAACATCCTGATTCTCTCCGATCGACCCGTGGATGCGGACAACATCCCGATCCCGGCGCTGCTTGCGACCTCGTCGGTCCATCACCACCTGATACGCCAGGGTCTGCGCACCGACTCGGGCCTGGTCCTCGAGACGGGTGCTGCAATCGAGGTGCATCACTTCGCGACCCTTGCCGGTTACGGGGCGGAAGCGATCAACCCCTATCTTGCGTTCGACACCATCCAGGCGATCCTGCCGTCACTCGACGAGGCGCCACCGCTCGAAGAGGCCCGACACCGTTACGTCAAGGCGGTGGGCAAAGGGCTGTTCAAGGTGATGTCCAAGATGGGAATATCGACCTACCATTCCTACTGCGGTGCCCAGATCTTCGATGCGGTCGGCCTGTCGAGCGAATTCGTCGACGAGTACTTCACCGGCACATCAACACGTATCGAGGGCATCGGGCTTGCCGAAGTCGCGGCCGAAGCCGTGCGCTGGCACAGGGACGCTTTTGGCAATGCCCAGATCTATCGCAAACACCTCGATGTCGGAGGCGACTACGCTTTCCGCCTGCGCGGCGAAGATCATGTCTGGAAGCCGGATACGATCGCCCGGCTGCAGCACGCGGTACGTGGCAACGACGCCAAGACCTATGCCGAGTACTCGCGGCTGGTGAATGACCAGAACGAGGAACTGCTGACGCTGCGTGGCCTGTTCGAGTTCAAGTTCGCGGACAAGCCGATCCCGCTGGACGCCGTCGAACCGGCCAGCGAGATCGTGAAGCGTTTCGCCACAGGGGCGATGTCGTTTGGCTCGATCTCGTATGAGGCCCACTCCACGCTCGCGCGGGCAATGAATGCGATCGGTGGCAAGTCGAACACCGGTGAGGGCGGCGAAGAGCCCGAGCGTTTCAACCCGATGCCCGACGGCTCGATGAATCCCGAGCGCTCGGCAATAAAGCAGGTCGCCTCGGGGCGCTTTGGCGTGACCAACGAGTACCTGGTCAATGCCGACGACATTCAGATAAAGATGGCGCAGGGCGCCAAGCCCGGCGAAGGCGGGCAGTTGCCGGGGCACAAGGTGAATCAGCAGATCGCGCGGGTCCGACACTCGACGCCCGGCGTCGGCCTGATCTCGCCACCGCCGCATCACGATATCTACTCGATCGAGGACCTGGCCCAGCTGATCCACGACCTGAAGAACGTGAATCCGAACGCGCGCATTTCGGTGAAGCTGGTCTCGGAGGTCGGCGTTGGCACCGTGGCGGCCGGCGTTTCCAAGGCGCACGCCGATCACGTGACGATCGCCGGTTACGACGGTGGCACCGGTGCTTCGCCGCTCACGTCGATCAAGCATGCCGGCTCGCCCTGGGAGATCGGTCTTTCCGAGACCCATCAGACGCTGGTGCTGAATCGTCTGCGCAGCCGCATCGCAGTGCAGGCCGACGGCGGCATGCGCACCGGTCGGGACGTGGTCGTCGCCGCACTGCTCGGTGCCGACGAGATCGGCTTCGCGACGGCGCCGCTGATAGCCGAGGGCTGCATCATGATGCGTAAGTGCCATCTGAACACCTGCCCGGTCGGCGTGGCGACGCAGGACCCGGAGTTGCGCAAGCGTTTCACCGGCAAGCCGGAGCACGTAATCAACTACTTCTTCTTCGTCGCAGAAGAGGTACGCGAACTCATGGCGAGGCTCGGTTTCCGCACATTCAACGACATGGTCGGCCAGATGGATCGCCTCGACATGCGCAGGGCCGTCAGTCACTGGAAGGCCCATGGCCTGGATTACAGTCGGCTCCTGAGCAAACCCAACGCGGCTGATGGCGATACCGTCTACTGGTCGGAGCGACAGGAGCACGGCATCGATAAGGCGCTCGACAACCGGCTGATCGAGCTGGCGCATCCGGCGTTGACGGACGGCAAGCAGGTCGACATCGACATCGATATCCAGAACGTCAACCGTACCTTCGGCACCCTCCTCTCGGGCCGGCTGGCCGAGCGCTATGGTTTTCAGGGGCTGCCGGACGACACAATCAGCATCCGTGCCAAGGGGACGGCCGGTCAGTCGTTCGGTGCCTGGCTCGCCAAGGGTGTGACGATAGAGCTGGCCGGCGAAGGCAACGATTACGTCGGCAAGGGCCTGTCCGGCGGCAAGCTGATCATCTACCCGCCGGCCGAGTGCAAGATAGAGAAGGCCGAAGACAACATCATCGTCGGCAATACCGTGCTGTATGGTGCGATCCGGGGCGAGTGTTTCTTCCGCGGCGTGGCCGGCGAACGTTTCGCGGTACGCAACTCGGGCGCGATCGCGGTGGTCGAAGGCGTCGGCGACCACGGTTGCGAGTACATGACGGGTGGCGTCGTCGTGGTGCTCGGACGCACAGGGCGCAACTTCGCCGCGGGCATGTCCGGCGGTATTGCCTACGTGCTGGACAAAGACGACACCTTCGAACAGCGCTGCAATCTGGCGATGGTCGAGCTCGAACCCATCAAGGCGGAAGACGACGCGCTCGAACACCTTGCGCACCAGGGTGGCGACCTCGAGTCTCACGGCCGCGTCGACGTCTCTCACGATATGACGCGTTTCGATGCGATCCGGTTGCGGCAACTGGTCGAGAGTCACCTGCGCTACACCGGCTCGGCCGTTGCCAGGCAGATGCTCGATGACTGGGAGACCTGGATGACGAAGTTCAAGAAGGTCATGCCGGTCGACTACCGCCGTGCGCTGATCCAGATGCAGGCGGAGCAAGAGGACGCGAAAAGCGCTGCCTAGCGTTCGCCGACCAATGCGTGGAAACGGCGATGATGCCCGATGGCTGCCGGCAGCGCGCGTCGCACGCTGCCCGGCCGTTTGCCCCTCGTGGTGGAAGAGAGGAAGCGGGACGGTGTCTCGCTCCCCATTTTGTTGGAGACAGTAACTATGGGTAAGCCGACAGGTTTCAAAGAGATTGCCCGCATCGATCGCAGTTATGCGCCGGTGGGTGATCGCATCACCCACTACAATGAGTTCACGATACCCCTGTCCGAGGAACAGGTCGGGTTGCAGGGTGCGCGCTGTATGGACTGCGGGATACCTTTCTGCCACCAGGGCTGTCCGGTCGACAACCTGATCCCGGATTGGAACGACCTGGTCTACCAGGGCGACTGGCGCTCTGCGAGCGACGTGTTGCACTCGACCAACAACTTTCCGGAGTTTACCGGTCGCATCTGCCCTGCCCCGTGTGAGGCTTCGTGCACGCTGAACCTCGATGATGCCCCGGTCACGATCAAGGACATCGAGCTGGCGATTGTCGAGAAGGCCTGGGAAGAGGGTTGGATCCAGCCCCAGATCGCGCCGCACAAGACCGGAAAGCGGGTCGCCGTCGTTGGTTCGGGCCCGGCCGGGCTCGCGGCTGCGCAACAGTTGGCGCGCGCCGGGCACTCGGTTGCGGTGTTCGAGAAACAGGACGGCATCGGCGGCCTGCTGCGCTACGGGATCCCGGATTTCAAACTGGCGAAGCAGGTGATCAAGCGTCGCATGGGACAGATGAAGGCGGAAGGCGTCAAGTTTCACGCCGACGCCCATGTCGGCAGTCCCAACTTCCCCACCCAGCGACTGCTCGACGACTTCGAAGCAGTGGTGCTTGCGGGTGGTGCGGAAAAGCCGCGTGACCTGCCGGTGCCGGGGCGAGAGTTCGAAGGAATTCACTTCGCGATGGACTTCCTGCGCGCCAACACCAAGGTTGTGCAGGGTGTGCCGGGTGCCGAGGATGGCCTGATCAGCGCTGCCGGCAAGCATGTCGTGGTGATCGGCGGTGGCGACACCGGCTCGGACTGCATCGGCACCTCGAACCGCCACGGCGCGGCCTCGGTGACCCAGATCGAGATTCTCGACCAGCCGCCCGAGAAAGAGGACAAGGGTCTGACCTGGCCGGAATGGCCAAACAAGCTGCGCACCTCGTCCTCGCAGGAGGAAGGCTGCGAGCGCATGTGGAACGTGACCACGAAGGCATTCCTCGACGACGGGCATGGCAAGCTGCGCGCATTGCGGTGTGCGCTCGTCCGCTGGGACAAGGACGAGCAAGGTCGTTGGCAAATGTCCGAGGTCGAAGGCTCGGAGTTTGAGCTGAAGGCCGATCTGGTGGCCCTGGCAATGGGTTTCGTCCACCCGGTCCACGAAGGGATGCTGGCCGATCTGGGCGTGGCGCTGGACGCCCGCGGCAACGTCCGGGGCATGACCGAAGGTCCCGACGCCTACCATACCTCCATTGACGGCGTGTTTGCTGCCGGTGACATGCGGCGCGGACAGTCACTGGTGGTCTGGGCGATTCGCGAAGGCCGCCAGTGTGCGCGTGCGGTCGACGAATACCTGATGGGGCTGAGCAGCCTGCCGCGTTGAATGGATCGCGGCCGCGTATACCCGGTCGCATAGGGTCCGCCACACGGGCGTGTCCCCCCGGACGCCTGCGCCGACGGTTCGCCGAGCCGGCCCCGGCCTTGCTATTCTGCTCCATTCCGCATCCCTGGCGACGATTGAACTATGGCTGAACTGAAGAACGACCGATTCCTGCGCGCGCTGCTGCGCGAGCCTGTCGACATGACGCCCGTGTGGATGATGCGCCAGGCCGGTCGCTACCTGCCCGAGTACCGCGCAACCCGCGCGAGGGCCGGCAGCTTCCTGGATCTTTGCAAGAACCCCGAACTGGCCTGCGAGGTCACATTGCAGCCACTCGAGCGTTTCCCGCTGGATGCGGCGATCCTGTTCTCGGACATCCTGACGATTCCGGATGCGATGGGCCTGGGGCTGTACTTCAGCGAGGGCGAGGGGCCGCGCTTTGAACGCCCGCTGCGCGATCGTGCCGCGATCGACGCGCTCGGTGTGCCGGATCCGGAGGCAGAACTGGCTTATGTGATGGACGCGGTGCGCACCATCCGGGGGGCGCTCGACGGCCGCGTACCCCTGATCGGTTTTTCGGGCAGTCCGTGGACACTGGCCACCTACATGGTCGAGGGTGGCAGCACCAAGACGTTCGCGCTCTCGAAGGGGATGATGTTTGATCACCCGGATTGGATGCACCAGCTGCTCGGCAAGCTGGCGGATGCGGTCACCGCGTATCTCAATGCGCAGGTGGCCGCCGGCGCGCAGGCCCTGATGATCTTC
>CBFCWF010000030.1:0-24475 GCA_965601425.1 uncultured Chromatiaceae bacterium
AGCGGCCGGCACGCGCTGCGAGCTGCAGCGTGTCGCGCGCGCGCAATGCGGACGAACTGACCGCCAGATCCGGTACCTGACGCGCATGGCTCAGCAGGCGCCCCATGGTTCGTGCGGCATCGCGGCCCCGCTGTGCCAACGGCCGCTCGTGGTCGCTTGAATAGGGGGCGTCCCAATCAGACTTGCCGTGTCGAAATAGGATCAGGCTGCGCATGGCTCACTGGCGGCGGGACGGTGCAATTGCCCATCTAAAGTAACATGCCCCCCACGCGACGAATAGCGCGATCGAGACACTGCGGCTCGCTCAAGCCGGGCTGCGCAGCAGGTCGACACGCATGGGATTGAGGAATTCGGCGACACCTTCCGTGTCGAGGTGCGGCGAGAAACGCGACCTGATCTCGTGATGGAGCGCGTCGTCTATCTCGAATGCCGAATGCGTCGCGCCGATGACGCGCTGCTCGAATTCCGCGAAACCGTCGAAGCGACTGATGCTGCTGAAATGGAACTCGCGCTCCAGTTCCAGCGGCCCGGCTGCGACGGCGCGGCGGATCGTCTCGAAGGCCGCTTCGCGTACCATGCGTTCGTCGTTGAACAGGCGCAGAATCTCGTTGAACGCGCCCGCGTAGACCGGCTCGGAGATATAGGCTTTGCCCCCCGGACGCAGCACGCGGGCAATCTCGCGCAGCGCCTGATCCATCTCGCCAACCGGTACGTGGTGGAGCGACTTCAGCATGATCACCGCGTCGACCGATCGGTCGGGCAGATCGATCGCCTCGGCCCCGCCGAACAGGAACGTCACCTGCGGCAGATCGCTAATCTGCAGGTTCTTGTGATGCTGGATCCGGTCGACTTCCATCGCGATGATCTCGCCGACCGGAAACGACTCGGCCAGTCGCCGCGTGGTGAGCGCGGCACCGCAGCCGAGTTCGAGCAGGCGGCCCCCCGCCAGCGGCAGCCACTCAGCGATCAATTCGAAATCCGAGCAAACCGGGCGTTCGCCCTCGTAAATCAGTTGCATCGTTGCTGCCGCGCCGGGACCATGGGAACCCAGTGTATTCAGCGCCAGCGATGCCTGACAATGTGCCAGATCAAACACGATATCGAACGACGGCAAGCGCCGTCAGACTCTGCACAGACGGCACGAGGCGGATGCCCGTGGCGATAGAGACACCCGAGCAGCACGAGGCCCTGGTCGCGTCGTTGATGCAGCCGGCACGCTGGCCGCAGGGCGGTGGGGCGAGACGCCGGATCGATACGCACATCTCCAGCGTGGTGCTCGCCGGTGATCTTGCCTACAAGCTCAAGAAACCGCTGGATCTCGGCTTTCTCGATTTCCTCGGCCTGCAGGCGCGCCACCGGGCCTGCCTCGAGGAACTGCGGCTGAACCGGCGTCTGGCTCCGCAGATCTACCTGCGCATCAGCGCGGTCACCGGGTCCATCGAGGCGCCGAGGATCGATGGTGACGGGCCGGTGATCGACTGGGCGGTGTGTATGCGGCGCTTCGATCCGGACGCCATCCTGTCCCGTCTCGTGGACCGGATCGACGGTCAGCTGATCGAAACGCTGGCGACCGAGGTCGCCCGTTTTCATCAGACCATCGAGCGTTGCGATCTGGCCGCATCCTTCGGCAGCGCGGACGCGGCGTATGCCCCGATGCTGCAGAATCTGGCAACTATCGAGCGTCATGCCCCGAGGGCCGCCGCGGCGCTCGCACCGCTCAAGGCCTGGACCGCTGCACAGCGCCGGCGGCTGGGCAGTGTGCTGGAGGCGCGCAAGCAAGCGGGTCATGTCCGCGAGTGTCACGGTGACCTGCATCTGGGCAACGTTGCACTGATAGACGATCGCCCGGTCGTGTTCGATGCGATCGAGTTCAATCCGGGGCTGCGTTGGATCGATACGGTCAGCGACACGGCGTTCATGACCATGGACCTGCAGGAACGGGCGCGGCCGGACCTTGCCTACCGCTTCCTCAGTTGCTATCTCCAGCACACGGGTGATTATGCGGGCCTGTCGGTGCTGCGTTTCTTCGAGGTATACCGCGCGCTGGTGCGGGCCAAGATCGCCGCGATCCGCGGTGGCCAGCCGGACCTCGATGCGCCGACGCGCCGCAGCGTGTGCGCCGAACTCGATGGCTACCTCGCATTTGCGCGGCGGCTCACTGCGCCGCAGCACGGGGCGGTGATCATCACGGTCGGGGTTTCGGGGAGCGGCAAGAGCCACCTGTCGCGCAGTCTGCCCGACAGCCTCCCGGCCGTGTGCCTGCGATCCGATCTGGAGCGCAAACGCCTGCTCGGTGTCGACCCACTGAGCGATGCGACCGCGCGCGGCGCCTATACGCCGGAATCGACGGCTCGGACCTATGCCCGGCTCGAGTCGCTGACCCGTGAGGTCGTCGGGGCCGGGTATGTCGCGGTCGTCGACGCGACCTTCCTCAGGCGCGGGCAGCGTGCTGCATTCCGCGACCTGGCCGCGTCGTTTGAGGTCCCGTTCGTGATCATCGACTGTGACGCCCCCCCCGAGGTGCTGCGCCAACGCATACTGGACCGCCGCGGACGGCACGACAACGTTTCCGATGCCGACCTCGCCGTGCTCGAGAGGCAGCTGGCGGGCCGTGAATCTCTTGCGGACGGGGAGGCATTGCGTTGCATCGCGGTCCGCCCGGACCGGCCGCTGTCGGTGGCTCGCTTGCAGGCGATGCTCCGTCCCGGGGTTTAGCGCAGGTAACCGCTCAGTTCCAGGTAGCCGACACCGCGCTCGCTGCCAGACACGACCACGGCGCCTTCCCAGTAGCGCACAGAGACGTCCATCTCCTGTTCGTCGAACGCGGCCTCGACGATCAGGTCGAGGCCGTGGGACGGCACTGCGAGGCGCCACGCAACCGGGTACGCGACACCATCGACAGACCGCCAGGTGCGCGTCGGCCTGAGCGCGACGTCGTCCAGGCCGATCCTGTGCACAGCGCCATCCGCCTCGACCAGCACGCCGCGGCTGAATGCCTGTGCCCGGCCATCCTTGCCACGCATGCGGTAAAACATCAGGTCACGTCCGTCCTCGAGTTGTAGCGCGAACCAGTCCCAGCCCGCCTGGTCCGGTCCCAGCGCTGAACTCGACCACTCCCGATCAAACCAGGAGTCACCCGCCACCTGGAAACGCCGTTCGCCGACGCGCAGCTCGCCGTGCGTCGGAAGGCGGGTGAAGGAATAGTAATACGACGCGTTTCCCGGTGCCGCGCTCTTGCGGGACAGGCCGCGCTCACCTTGTGCGACCAGCGGCTTCGAACCCGGTCCGACATCCAGTTCGAGCGCGATCTCTTCGCTTTGCGCGCTCAGGCGCAGCGGAAACAATGCGCCTTCCGACCCCCGAATCGACCATGGGCCGAGCCAGACATGCAGCGGATCCGCGCGGGCCCCTGCGAGCCCGGCGGCGGCCCGGCTGAAGCGCTCCGCCCGGTAGTGCGTGCTCGCATCGATGTCGCTGATCGCCAAGTGTCCCATGTAGACCTGGTGCGCGCGCCAACGTGAATCGCCTGCCGGCTCGCCCGGCCGCAGTCCGACCCGGAACAGCGTGAGCTGATACCCGAAGCGCCGTCCTTCCGCATCACGCAGATTGCCCGTGAAATACCACCACTCGGTTGCATAGTCCGGGTGAGGGCCATGGTCGTCGGGAAAGTCGAACGGCCGCACCGTCAGCGCGCGGGCGAACCCGGGGTCCGGTGTTGCCCCCATGCGCTGGTCGACCCGGATGCCGGTCTCGTCCGAGGTCGGTGGCGTGGACCATTCACAGCCGCTGAGCGACAGTACGAGCGTGAGGAGGAGCACACGCAGCATGTTCAGTCCTCGCGCAGCTGCGGTGCGGGATCATGCCAGGCCGACCGCCACGCCGGGTAGAGGCTGGCCAGCAGCGCGGCCAGCACGCCCAGCCCCAATGCCAGCCCGAGCGGCCCCGCGGACAAGACGAACGGCATACTCCAGCCAAAGGCACGCAGCTGGATGGCCTCAGTCAAGACCCATGCCATCGCGATGCCGGTCGGGATCGCGAGTATGCCGGCGAGTAGTCCGAGCGTGCCGGATTCGAGCAGTATCAGCGTGGCAAGCTGCTGCCGGGTCAGGCCGAGTGCCCGCAGCACCGCATATTCCTTGCCGCGTTCCAGTTGCACTGCCATCAGCGCGGTCAACACGCCGATGAAGGCGACGAGCAGCGACAGCAGGCGCAGCACCTCGGTGATGCGGAACGTGCGATCGAAGACCGCCATCGACTCGCGGTGAATCTCACGCGCGGCCGTGAACACCAGCTTCTCGTCCGGTAGTGCCGCGCCGGCCGCTCGTGCCAGTGCCGCACCGCCCTGCGCGGAGAAGAGCGCGAGCGTGTCCACTGCCGGGTCCGGCCAGTAGCGCTGGTAGGCCCTGCGGTCGAGAAACAGGCGCCCGTGTTCGCTGGCAAAATCGCGGAACACCGCGGCAACGGTAAACTCCGCGTCACCGGCGGGAGTCGGTAGGCGCAGGCGGTCGCCGGCGCCCAGGTCGAGCCGATGCGCAAGCGGCTCCGAGATCAGCACCTGCCCGAGGTCGAACAGCGCCCACGGATCGGCGTTGGCGCGGGCGGTGAAATCGAAGCCGGCGCGCGAGGCGGGGGCGAGCGTCGCGGCGACCAGTTCGAGGCGTTGGGCACCCAGCCGCAACGACCGGTCGCGGTAACTACTATAGGTGTCCACCGCCGGCAGTCGCTTCACGGTCGCGACCACATGGGCAGGCAGCGAGGCCCCGTCCGCGAAGCCCTCGGCCGCGACGTACAGGTCCGCGGTCAACAGCGCGTGCAGCCAGTCGCTGACCGATTCGCGCATGCTGTCGACCATCACCGCGACGCCCACACTGGCCGACAATGCGACCATCAGTGCCGCGGCAGCGGTCCCCAGGCGCGACAGGTGTCGGTCGAGGTCGCGCACTGCCATGCGCCAGATCCCCCGACCAGGCAGCCGGTCGAACAGCCGGTGCGTCAGGCGCAGACCGAGCGGTGTGATCGATGCGGCGCCGAGGATCATCAGGAACAGCCCGGCGAACCCGGTAACCACGCCGCCCGGCAGCAGGAATGCGATCGCGAGGCCGCCCATCACCAGCAGCGCGCCGGCCAGCGCCAGCCGCGGCAGGCGGCCGCGTGCCGAGTCCTCGAGCGCGGCACGTGACAGCGTGGTCAGCGGTGGCGTACGCGCCGCCTGGCGTGCCGGCAGCCAAGCCGCTATCAGCGTGCCGCCCAGGCCCAGTGCGATCGCCTTGGCGAGCGAGGACGCGCTGAGCTGCACCGCGTCCGCGGTCACCTGGTAGTAGAGTTCGCTGACCGTCGCCGCGACGATCGCGGTAAGGCCGTGCCCGAGCCAGACCCCGAGCGCGAGCCCGGCCGCGGTACCCAACAGCCCGAGCAGCAATGCCTCGGCGAGTATCAGCTGCGACAGCTCGCCTGCCTGGACGCCGAGCGCGCGCAGGCGGCCGAACAGCTGGCGGCGTTGAACGATGGAAAAGCTGATCGCGTTGAATATCAGGAACAGCCCGACCAGCAGCGCGAGCAGGCTCATCGCGGTCAGGTTGAGCTCGAACGATGCGGAAAGGCCGACCGTACCCCGTGTCTGGTCGGCAATGCTGACGATCCGCAACGGCGCCGGCAGTTGTCCTTTCAGCGCGGCCAGTTCTCCCTCGTCGAGCGTCATGTCGATGTGGCTCAGGTAGCCGTGCATCCCGGTGATCGCCTGCGCGGTCGCGATATCGACAAGGATCAGGTCCTGGCTGCCGACCGACGCGTCGTCGCTGACCGCGACGATCTCCAGCCGATGCGACCGCCCCCCGGACTCGACGGAGAGCCGGTCGCCAACCGCGCGTTCCAGATAGGCCGCCGCCGATCGGCTGACCGCGGCGACGTCGGTTCGCGCCAACCAGTCGGTGAGCGATGCCTGGCCGGTGATCGCCCCGGGCAGCGCCCCGCGAAACGGGCCTTCGGCGAAGAGGTCGAGGCCGACCAGCCGGAACCTGCCGTCGCGCCCGGCGACCCGGACGGGCGCGCTGATGACCGGTGCCATCGGCGGCCCGGGCACCAGGAGCCGCTGCGCATAGACGGATTCCGGCACCCGGCCATCCGCGCCCACCACGCGGTGGGTCGCCGCGCCCTGCAGTTGCTTGGCCGACAACGCAAAAGACGCCTTTGCCGCCTCGTTGGCCAGATCGACTGCCAGCACCACGGCGACGCCCATCAGGATGCCGATCAGCGCCAGCGCGGCCTGCCAGGGGTGGCGCAGCTGATACCGCAGACCGGCACGCAGCAGCAGGGGGGGTATGTCGGGCATCCGCTTCAATGGCGGTCCAGCCCCCCATGCTCCAGCTGTAGCACCCGGTCAGCGGCGCCGGCGACGCGGCGGCTGTGGGTGACGATCAGCATGGTCGTGCGCTGCTCGCGAGCGAGACCGGTCAACAGCGTGATCACCCGGTCGCCGGTCGCCTCGTCCAGGTTTCCGGTCGGCTCATCGGCCAGCAGCAGCTTCGGCCGATGGGACAACGCCCTGGCGATCGCCGTGCGCTGCTGCTCGCCGCCCGAGAGGGTCTCCGGGTAGCGTTCCGCCATGCCCGGGAGCCCGACCTGTTCGAGCAGGGTGCGGGTCCGCCCGGCCGCGGCGCCCGCCGGGGAACCCGCGAGCTCGATCGGCAGTGCGACGTTCTCGCCCACGGTCAAAGTCGGGATCAGGTTGAAAAACTGGAACACGAAGCCGACGTGCCGACGGCGAAACAGCGTACGGTCGGGCTCGGTGAGGGCATGGATGTCGCTGCCGTCGATTCGCACGCTGCCGCTGTCGGGGCAGTCGATCCCGCTCAACAGGTTGAGCAGCGTCGTTTTGCCGCTACCGCTCGCCCCGAGCAACGCGACGACCTCGCCGACGCCAACCTCGAACTGCAGCCGGTCGAACACGGTCTGTCGAAGTCCTCCCGATCGGTAGGATTTGGTCAGTTCTTGCACTTTCAGCAGGGGCATATCGGACCGGTTTCAGGGTTTGGCAACTCGCTGTCTTGATATGGTGACCGCATCGCGGCGCCGGAAACCCGCTCAGTTTATGCCGGAAGCCGGGTCGCAGCGGTGCCTGTTCGGACGCGGGCGCCGATCGGGTCGAATCCCGGCGGCGCTTCGTTCGGTGATCGCACGGCGACGTGGGCCGGTGATGCCGATCGCCGGTCCGGAAAGACGTGGTGTCCGGGTCGTTGCGGGTTCGACTGCGGCATCCGTGCCGTCGCCGGCTTTGTTCCGACACCGTCGTACCGGGCCCGAGGTTGAACCCCAATGGCACTTGACTGAAGCTGATTTCGGTCGTTTCCAGAGGAAACGTCCGCGGTATGGACGCCGCCGTCGAGTCTACAGGGGCGTATTCACGGCGTTTTCCATAAGAAACGATCGGAATCATCAGGCCAACTTGTCGCTTGCGCTCCAAAGTTGGTGTGCCGTTCCGGTTAAACCCTACGTTTGCGGTATTGAATTCTGTCGCGGAACACCCTAAAAATACCTTACCAAATTACTTGGGAATCAGGTGGACCATGACCTCAACAGCCGAAAAGATGGATGAGCTAGTCGCGCGGGGCTACGAACACGGCTTCGTGACCGATATCGAGACCGAGGTGATCCCGCCCGGCCTGAACGAAGATGTGATCCGATTGATATCGCAGCGCAAGGAAGAGCCCGACTGGGTGCTCGCGTACCGGCTCAAGGCCTATCGGCACTGGTTGACGATGAGCCAGCCGCGCTGGTCCTCCGTGCATCACCCGGCGATCGACTTCCAGGCGATATCCTACTTCGCTGCGCCGAAAAAACGGGCCGAGTTGCAGAGCCTTGACGAAGTCGATCCCGAACTCCTGCGTACCTACGAGAAGCTTGGGATCCCGATCGAGGAGCAAAAGGCACTGGCCGGCGTAGCGGTCGATGCGGTCTTCGACAGCGTGTCGGTCGCGACAACCTTCCGGAAGAATCTGGCGGACGCCGGGGTGATCTTCTGCTCCATCTCGGAGGCCGCACGCGAGCACCCGGACTTGTTGCGCGACTACCTGGGTTCGGTTGTGCCGCACACCGACAATTATTTCGCCGCGCTCAATGCCGCGGTGTTCACCGACGGCACCTTTGTCTACATCCCCAAGGGCGTGAAATGCCCAATGGAGCTGTCGACCTATTTCAGGATCAATGCGCAAAACACCGGGCAGTTCGAGCGTACCCTGATCATTGCCGACGAGGGCAGCGAGGTGAGCTATCTCGAGGGGTGTACTGCGCCGCAGCGCGACGAGAACCAGCTGCATGCCGCGGTGGTCGAACTGGTGGCCCACAAGGATGCCCGGATCAAGTATTCCACCGTGCAGAATTGGTATCCGGGTGATGCGCAGGGCAGGGGCGGGATCTACAACTTCGTGACCAAGCGCGGTGACTGCCGAGGCGAACGTTCGAAGATCTCCTGGACCCAGGTCGAGACCGGGTCGGCCATCACCTGGAAATATCCGAGCTGCATCCTGCGCGGGGACGATTCGGTCGGCGAGTTCTACTCGGTCGCGGTGACGAAGGGGATGCAGCAGGCCGACACCGGCACCAAGATGATTCATATCGGCCGAAACACGCGCAGCACGATCGTTTCGAAAGGCATATCCGCGGGGCAGGGCGAGCAGGCCTATCGTGGATTGGTCAGGATGGCGCAGCGTTCCGAGAACGCCCGTAACCACACCCAGTGCGACTCGCTGTTGATCGGCGATCGCTGTTCGGCGCACACCTATCCTTATATCGAGGTGAAGAACCCCAGCGCCAAGGTCGAGCACGAGGCGACCACGTCGAAGATCGGGGAAGACCAGCTGTTCTACTGCCGCAGTCGCGGCCTGTCCGAGGAGGATGCCGTATCGCTGGTCGTGAACGGTTTCTGTAAAGAGGTATTCAACGAACTGCCGATGGAGTTCGCGGTCGAGGCGCAAAAACTGCTCGCGGTCAGCCTTGAAGGCGCAGTCGGTTAAACGGGAGACGATGCAAGATGTTGACGATCAAGAACCTCAAGGCGCAAGTCGAAGGGAAAGCGATACTGCAGGGTCTGGATCTCGAGGTCCGGCCCGGCGAAGTGCATGCGGTGATGGGCCCCAATGGGTCCGGCAAGAGCACGCTGGCACATGTCCTCGCCGGACGCGACGGTTACGAGGTGACCGGCGGCGAGCTGCTGTTCGAGGGCGAGGACCTGGTCCAACTCGACCCGGAGGATCGCGCGGCCCGCGGCATCTACCTGGCATTCCAATACCCGGTCGAACTGCCCGGCGTGAACAACACGCATTTTCTGAAAGAGGCGCTGAATGCCCAGCGCAGGGCGCGCGGTGAGCCTGAGCTGGACTCGGTCGCGTTCCTGAAGCTGATCCGCGAGAAGATGCAGCTGGTGTCGATGCGGCCCGAATTGCTCAAGCGTCAGGTGAACGTCGGCTTTTCCGGCGGCGAGAAGAAGCGCAACGAGATCCTGCAAATGGCGCTGTTCGAGCCGCGGCTCGCGATTCTCGACGAGACCGACTCGGGTCTGGACATCGATGCGCTCCGAACCGTGTCCGAGGGTGTGAACGCACTACGCAGCCCGGATCGCTCGGTGATCCTGGTCACCCACTATCAGCGGCTGCTCGACTATATCGAACCGGATTTCGTGCACGTGCTCGCAGGCGGCCGTATCGTACGGTCGGGCGACAAAACGCTGGCGAGGGAACTGGAACACAAGGGCTATGGCTGGTTGACAGGCGAGGACGAAGCGGCATGAGCACGGCAGAACGGACAGACGATACCGGGACGGACCTGGCGGCGCTGGTGAAGCAGGGCCAGGCACTGATGTCGGTTGGCGCACAGGGCCCCGGGTGGCTGTCCGATGCGCGCCGGCACGGCGCGCAACAGGTGAGACGCATCGGTTGGCCGGAGCGGAAGGAGGAGGCCTGGCGCTACACGCCGGTTGGCTTCCTCAAGGAGGCGCGCTATCAGCCAACCCTTCATGGGCCGTTCAGCGCGCTGCGGCTTGACGACATCGAGACACTGCTGCTCGCTCCGCACGACGGCGTGCGCCTGGTATTCGTCAATGGTTTCTTCGCCCCGCAGCTGTCGGCGCTGGCCGGCGACCACGGCGGCGTCGTGATGACGACGCTGGGCGGGTCGCTGGGCGACGTACCGGCGGCGATCAGGTCTCACCTCGATCAGGTTGCCGAGCATCGCCACGTGTTTGCCGCGCTGAACAGTGCGCTGATGTCCGATGGCGCCTGTGTGCTCGTGCCGAGCGCGGTCCAGGCGTCGCAGCCAATCGAACTGCTGCACATCTCGGTCGGGCTCGATGACCCGGGCATCAGCCATCCACGACACCTGGTGGTGCTCGAGGACGGGGCGTCTGCGCGCATCGTGGAGCGTTACTGCAGCCTGGGTGACGCGGTCTATTTCAATAACGCAATGGTCGAGGTGGCTGTGGGTGCGGGCAGCGAACTGGTGCACGAAAGGCTCCAGGAGGAGAGCAGCAGCGCCCAGCACCTCAGCGATCTGCACGTCCGGCTGGATGCGGGCAGCCGCTATCGTCTGGTGCAGGCGGCACTGGGTGCTGCCTGGTCGCGAAGCGACATCCGGGTCCTGTTCGAGGGCGAGGGCGCGGAGGCGCAACTCGACGGCTTGATGCTGGCGCACGATCGGCAGCTCAACGACGTCCATCTCGATATCCAGCACAAGGTTCCCGACTGCACCAGCCGTGAGTCCTTCAAGGGCATCCTCGACGGCAGCGGTCGCGTCGTGTTCGACGGCCGCATCCTGGTCGAACGCGATGCGCAGCGGACAGACGCGATGCTGTCGAATCACAATCTGATGCTGTCGCGCGCGGCCGAGGTGGATACCAAACCGCAGCTCGAGATCTTCGCCGACGACGTGAAATGCAGCCACGGAACCACGGTCGGAGAACTCGACCACGACATGCTCTTCTACCTGCGGTCGCGTGGCGTGCCGCTGGTCGAGGCGCGGCAGATGCTGTGTGCAGGTTTTGCGCAAGAGGTGCTCGATCGCATCGAGAACACCGCACTGCGCGCAAGGGCCGGCAGGCAGCTGACATCGCGCCTCAAGACCGCGGTGTGAGCAACGGGAGCATCGGTCTCATGTTGACCTGGTTACGCAAATCCATTCTCGGGAGTGAGGCATTGGCTGAGACGGACGCAGACGCGCGGCTCGACGACATTATCGCGGCGCTGCGCACGGTGCACGACCCGGAGATCCCGACCAATATCTACGACCTGGGTCTCATCTACGCGATCGATGCGCGCGGGTCGCGTGATATCGAAATCAAGATGACCCTGACTGCGCCGGGCTGTCCGGTGGCCGGTACACTGCCGGGCATGGTCGAACAGGCCGTGGAGCAGGTCGACGGCGTGGGTCGCTGCGAGGTCCAACTGGTCTGGGACCCGCCCTGGTCGCAGGACCGAATGAGCGACGAGGCGAAGCTCGAACTGGGCATGCTTTGAACGGTACTTGGGCTTTATCGAAGGGAGATTTGCATGGCAATTCAACTCACCGAATCGGCCGCGCGGCACGTGGCGCAGGAGATCGCGAAGCGTGGCAGGGGTCAGGGGCTTCGCGTCGGCACCCGCAAGAGCGGCTGCACGGGCTTTGCCTACGTCGTCGACTATGCCGATGAGATCGGCCCGGATGACCTTGTGTACGAGAGTTTTGGCACCAAGGTAGTGATCGATGAGCATTCGCTGTCGCGACTCGACGGCATGGTGATCGACTTCGTCCGGACAAACCTGCTCAATGAAGGCTTCGAATTCCGTAACCCCAACGTGAAGGACATGTGCGGTTGCGGCGAGTCGTTCAGCGTCTGACAGGGCCATGCTGACACCGCAAGAGGTCATCGAGAATTTCGAGCTCTTGGACGACTGGGATACGCGCTATGCGTATCTGGTCGAGCTCGGCGAGGCCTTGCCTGCGCTGGATGACGCCTACCGTACCGAGGCCAACCGCGTCCAGGGATGTATGAGCAAGGTCTGGGTGTGCCCTCTGGGCGATCCGGCGGACCCACAGCGGCTGCGATTCGTCGGCGACTGCGACACCGCCATCATCAAGGGGGTGCTGGCCCTGCTGATCGAGCTGATGTCGGGCCGCACGCCACGGGAGATCGCGGCGCTGGATCTCGACCACCTGTTCGACGAATTGAAACTGGCCGATCATTTGAGCCCGAACCGCCATTTCGGCATCTACTCGATCGTGGAACTGATGAAGGCGCAGGCGGCCGACGCTGCCCCTGAGCCCGATCCCGCCCCGTCATGAGTTCGCCGCCCCCACGCCCTGACGGGTATCGCGCGGCCAGCGATTTTCTCCCCGCACGGCGGTAGATCGTGTCCATGTGTTTTGTGCGTTACGCCTTGTCGCCGGGTCGTGCCGCGCGCAATGTCAGACGACGTCATGCCCGGGCCGTATGCCGAATAGCCGATCCGGCGCCGGGCCCACAGGGACGAAACAGGGCACCATGCCCCCGATAATCCCGATGGACGATCAACTGGCGACACTGCCGCCGCGGCTTCGCGAGCGTTGCCGCGTCCTGGGCAAGCAAAGTAATATCGGTGCCGGCGAGTTCGTGCTGTATTGGATGCACCACGCCGTGCGCGGCCATGAAAACCCGGCACTCGACGCGGCGATCCATCTCGCCAATGCGCACGGTCTGCCGGTGCTTGTCTATCAGGGGCTGGGCGGTGCCCACCGCTACAACAGCGATCGTCATCACACGTTCATCCTTCAGGGTGCGCAGGACGCGCACCGTGAGTTGGCACTGCGCGGCATACGCGCCGTGTTTCACCTAGGCCGTACCGGTAACGATCCATCGCCACTGCGGCGGCTCGTACGACGTGCCGCGGCGCTAATCGTCGAAGATTTCCCGGCCCCCCCATTCCCGCACTGGACCCGGAGGCTGGCGCTGCAGGCCCCGGTGCCGACGGTCGCGGTGGACAGCTGCTGCATTCTACCCATGCAATCGCAAAGCCAGGCATTCACGCGCGCCTATGCGTTCCGTCAGGCCAATGCCGATGAGTATGGGCGGCGCGTCCCACTCGACTGGGCCGAAACCCCGGTGTCGCAACCGGCATTCGATGGCGAACTCGGCTTCGTACCGCTGGACCTCGACGGCGCTGACATCGCCGCACTTTGTGCTGGCTGTGCGATCGATCACGGGGTGCCCCCGGTCGCGCACACCCGCGGTGGGTCCCGGGCCGGCTACCGGCGCTGGAACGCGTTTCGCGACCAGGGTCTGGCCCAATATGCGCGTCTGCGCAACGATGCTGCGGTCGACTGGCCGCGCGGAGTGAGCCGCATGTCGCCTTATCTGCATCACGGACAGGTGTCGCCGTTCCGGGTTGCCCGCGAGGCCCTGCAAACCGGTGGCGAGGGTGCCGGAAAGTTCCTCGACGAGCTGTTGACCTGGCGAGAGCTCGCGTACAACCTGTGCTTTCACACCGCCGATCCGGAACGGCTGGATGTTCTGCCAACGTGGGCACGCCAGACACTCGAGGAGCACGCGGCGGACAAGCGTCCGGCGATCCTCGACGAGGAGACACTGGCACGCTCCGGCAGCGGCGATACGCTGTGGGACCTGGCACAGGCCTCGCTGCGCATCCATGGTGAACTGCACAACAACCTGCGCATGACCTGGGCCAAGGCAATACCCTTCTGGCGACCGGATGCCGCGGCGGCGTTGAAAACCCTGATCACCCTCAACCACCGCTATGCGCTCGACGGCTCGGACCCGAACTCTTATGGGGGACTGCTGTGGGCGCTCGGTCTCTACGACCGGCCGTTCGCGGATGCCCCGGTGCTTGGCAAGATACGCGGACGCTCGACGAAGTCGCATTCACGGCGGCTCGACACGCATCGCTACCGTGATCGTAGCTGCCGCCCGAGCTGCGGCCTGGCCATGCGCATCGCTGTCATCGGGGCGGGCATTGCCGGTCTGTCCGCGGCGCGGACGCTGCAAGATCACGGACACCGGGTCAGCGTATTCGAGAAATCGCGCGGCCTCGGCGGACGCGCCGCGACGCGACGTCACGATGACATTGGCTTCGATCACGGCGCCCAGTACTTCACCGCCGACGAACCGGTATTCCGCACGGCCGTCGAGGCCTGGCGCGAAGCGGGCATCGTCGCCCGCTGGGCAGCGCGCCTCGGCAGGGTGACGTCCGAGGGTATCGACGCATCGCCCGACCAGCGCGAGCGGCTGGTCGCGGTACCGGGCATGAGCGCACTCGGTCGCCATCTCGGCCGCGGCCTTGACGTTCGTTGTCAAGTCCGGGTTGCACCGCCACGCCATCTGGCCGGACGCTGGCGGCTCAGAGACGACGCCGGCAACCCGCTCGGCGATTTCGACGCACTGATCGTCTCCGCACCGGCGCCGCAGACCGAGGCGTTGCTAAGCCATGCCGCCGCAGACCTGGCGGAGATTGCGGCCGGCGTCACCTTCGCGCCGGTATGGGCGTTGATGCTGGCATTCAACGGGCCTGACGCGCTGCGCTACGACGGTCTGTTCTTCGACACGCCGGAACTCAGCTGGGCGGCACGCAACGCCAGCAAGCCTGGCCGCGGCGGGCAGACCTGGGTCGTGCACGCCGCGCCCGCCTGGACCCGCCGCCACCTCGATGCCGGGCATGACCAGGTGGCCGAGACCTTGACCGGGGCGTTCTGCCGCTATACGGGCATCGACGCCGGTGGCGTCAGCCTGCGTGATACCCACCGTTGGCTTTACTCACTGGTCGACGAACCCTTGCAGGCCGAGGCGCTGTGGGACCCGGGCCGACGTCTGGCCGTGTGCGGAGACTGGTGTCATGGCGCCCGTATCGGGGGTGCCTATCTGAGTGGCCAGGCCGCGGCCGGCCATCTGCTGCGCCAGCTGGCGCAGGACAGGGCCAGCGGGTCGACAGACGCGTGGCCGGCCTGGCGCCCGGTTCAATGAACGCAAACACAGAAACGGAGGCAGGGTATGAACAGGCCGATGGGACATCTCGCCAGCCGGCGCGCGCGGTCGCAGCACAGAGGATGCTGCGGCAGCTGGATCAACGAAGCGCCCTCGGTCGGCGCGAGCGCGCCGTCGCTACGGCCGCTCAGTGGCACGACGCGAATCGTTTGCACGTTGCTAGCGGGCTTCGCGCTGCTGCTCACGGGAAACGTACACGCGTACGATCTTTCACAGCACCTGTGGAAGAATCGCCTGCTGTTCCTGGTGAGCGACTCGACAGCCGATCCGCCGCTCAGCGCGCAGCGCGAGGCCATCGAGACACTGCGCACGGAGGTCGTCGACCGTGACCTGGTCGTGTTCGAACTGTTTGCCGCCAGCGGCAATGTCGACGGCCAGGTGCTGAGCGCGGAAGATGTCGCCGGGCTGCGTCGGCAACTCGGCGTGGCGCCGGGTGATCGCCAGCTGATCCTGGTCGGCTTGGATGGCGGGATCAAACGGCGCGGCGAACTGGAGACTGAACTGCAGGTGGTATTCGAACAGATCGACGGCATGCCGATGCGCCGGCAGGAGCTGCGCGAGCGAGACAGCCTCACTGAGTGACCCCTCCGGGGTAAACGACCAAACTCGCTTGGCTCGAGGCATGGGCCGGCGCGCGAAGCCCGTGGTCGATGTTCACCCGACTAGGCCCCGCAGGCCGGTCTCATGGAGTCGCCGAACGGTATCGAGCGTGTCGGCGCCGAGCGCGTTCTTGTCGTCGCGATAGCGCTTTATTCGCGCGAAACGCAGGGCCAGACCGGCCGGATAATGTTGGCTGCGCTGCAGTTCGTTGAATGCGACCTCGACCACCAGTTCCGGCCGCACATACACGGTTTGCTCATCCTGATCGATCGCGCGCGCCAGGAGGTTTCTCGTCTGCCAGTCGAGCATCGCGTCGGTGAGCCCCTTGAAGGTCTTGCCCAGCATCACGAATTCACCGCTCTGCGCATCACGGGCGCCAAGGTGCAGATTACTCAGCCGGCCGCGACGACGCCCGCTACCCCATTCGGCCGCCAGGACGACCAGATCAAGCGTGTGCACCGGTTTGATCTTATGCCAGTCGGCACCGCGGCTACCGGCCTGATAGCTCGATTGCAGCGACTTCGCCATGAGGCCCTCATGGCCGGCGGCGATTGCCTGGCGCAGGAAATCGATCGCCCGGGCGGGTTGCGATGTGACCAGACGAGGGACCCGCATCGCTACGTCTACCGTTGCATCCAACCGCTGCATGCGCTCGCGATAGTCCGCATCGATCAGATCTTCACCGTCCAGGTGGAGGCAGTCGAACAGGCGCACCGACAATGGGATCCTTGCGCACAGCTCCGCGACCTTCTGCCGGCGCCCGAAACGCTTTAGTGTGGTCTGGAAAGGTAGCGGCCGACCATCGCGACCCAATGCGATGGCTTCACCGTCGAGCACGACGCGGTCGGCTCGCAGCGCCAATGCCGCCTCGACGATTTCCGGAACGGCGGCGGTGACATCGTTCAGGTGCCGCGTAAAGACGCGCACCTGCCCACCGTCTCGGTGCACCTGTACGCGGGCGCCGTCGAGCTTGTACTCGAAGGCCGTATCACCCCGGTTGGCCAGGACCTCGTCAGCGCCATCGATCGGCTGTGCCAGCATCGGCTGCAGCGGGCGGAACAACTGGAGAGAAAAGTCGGCCAGTGCGGCGTGGCCGTCGGACAGCGCTCTGGCGGCCACCGCAGCGAGGTCGCCACTGAGCATGACCGCACGCCGCACCGCAGCGGCATCGATGCGTGCCGCGCGCGCGACCGCATCGCTCGCTACGCCCTCGAGGGCACCCTGACGCAGTTCGCCGAGCAGCAGGTTCAGCAGGAAGTGCTGCTCCTCCGCGGTGGCCCGGGCCAGCAGTTCACGCAGCGCCTGCGCGCGCCGCGCCTGCGCACCGGCTCCACGATGCGCGGCGATCGCCCGCAGCGCCGCGTCGACCGCTGTGACCTTCAGCGTCGATCGCCCGCTCGGTTCAACGGTTGCCGCCCGGATCGTGGCCGGACCGATACCGATCGGGCCATGGGGAAGGCGCCCGGTCAGGTAACTGGTCGCGGCGTGAACCTCGTCCGGACCCAGTTCGGCGAGGCATTCCGCGAGTATCGCCGTCTTCGTCAACCGGCTGCGGGTTGCGACGAGTTTGGCGGAGGCCCTGGCAAGCTGTTGGATCTGCATAGTCGGGGGTGTGCTGCGTCAACAAACGCCTGAGACCGCCTTAGTATGCCGCCGCCCGGCCGTATGTCAGCCAAGCAATGACTAAGGGTATCGCCGTGCCCGCAGGCGCCAAGGGGCGCTGTCGGTGCGAGATGCGGTCAGGCTGCGATCACCGTCTCCAGTTCCAACGAACCCTCACCACCGAGCAGTGCAACGAGCTGCATGGCCTGCATCAGCGGCACGCTGACCCGGCCTTCTCCGGCCCGAATGATCACCGCGGCGCCACGCCGTTGGATCTGGTAATGCCGCTTTCGCGTGCCGATCGGCCCAACGCGGCAGGATTCGCCGGAATCGATCGCCGTTGCCAGGGTGTCGGCCAGCCACTGCTGCTCGTCGCGACTGAGACCCAGATGTCGGAAGTGTCTCAAGACCAGATCGAAGGTGCCGTCATCGGCCTCGTCCGCCGACGCCGCGCAGGGAACCCCGGCGCTGAGGGCCAGTTGCCGTCGCAGCCAGGCTTCGATCGACAACTGATCCCGTTCGGCCCGCTCGACGACCGCGTCCCATAGCAACGAGTCGACGGTAACCACTCGCTTTTCGTACAGCATCTCATCCTCCTGTAGGGTGTCAGTAGCGCCGCGCCAAACGGCGCGCTAACCCTTTAGTCGCCCGCACCGCGTTTTTGATCGGCGAATACCCTCGGGTGCAATGCGTTTTCTTAGAGGACAGGCGCAGGATCTGCCGGCGACCGGGCGCCTCGAGGTTCGTCGCCCGGCCCTCGACCGCGTGCCAACAGGTTCATCTCGGGGGGCTGGGCCGTTCGGCGATCCGCACCCGCGGCGTCGCGCCGGCGCTCGCCCCGGGGATTGCGATCAGCAGGCGGCGCCCAGTTGTGCGCGGGTCTGCGCATACCAGGCGTCGATCGCGCGCGTCATCGTGTCGTGGTAGCCCCGGGGTCCGGCACCGGGCGGCACCCGCTCGCGCAACGCGATCACCGCGGCGACCGCTTCTTCGCTGACAAAGACCAGTGACGAGCCGTCGAGCAGGTCAGCGGTCGCGGCCAGCGTCGAGCGGGCCTCGTGCAGGTGGGTCCTGAAGGTGCCGCACAGTCGTGCGTCGTCGAACCCTGCCGGTTCGGCGATCAGGTGCAGTCCGAGCGCACGTAACATACCCAGATGCTCGACCATCGGTGGCCATTCGCGGATCACCCGGGACTGGCGTTCACCGGCGGCCTCGCGGCGGGCGTCGGCGACATTGTGCAGCATCCGAACCAGGTCGAGGACCAGGCCGCTGTGCACCGTAAGATTGGTGTGAAAATCCAGTCCGCGCCAACCATGCCGCAGCGATTCCCAGCCGGCCAGGAGCTGCTGCCAGGCGAAATTGCCGAACTGCGCCTGCAGACCGGCGGTCGGATCCGACGCCGCGACCAGCGAGCGCTGCAGTTTCTCGCCGATGGCCTCGCAGTCGTCGCGGGCATCGCGGCGCCCGCTGAGTACCGCGCAACTGAGCCCCCGGTGCTGCTCAAGGTCCTGCATCAGATCCAATACGACCAGCGCCGCGTCCGTCATGCGGCGCCGCCGCCGCGCGCCGGGTCGGCAGGCTCGTAGTGTGTCGCCGAGTAACGCGGTCGCGGGTGTCCTCGTCTCGGCGGAAGCGGGTTTCCTGAACATCCGTTCACCTGCACTTGTGATCTGGCATTGCCCGATCACCGGCATGCATCGGTCGTACCAGCGACCGCGGCACCGCAAATCAGCGACTTGGCACAGGCCCTTTGCAGGCAAGGTGCACCAGTGCAGCACAAGACCCGCCGTCTTGCACCGTCAAGTGGCGGCTTTGCGTGCCGCCCGGAAAATGCCGTGGCAGCCGCGTGAGGCCGCTCGGGATGCGGCTTCGCAAACTCGTAAAGTCGCCGCTGCAGCGGCCGTTGATGTGCATGAAGGGCATGCGAAGGCCCTTGATTTCTCCTCTCGGAAAGGAGATCGGGCCCCGGTTATTCCGGGGCCCCTGCGTTTTCGACATGTCTGCCGGTGCGGGCGTCCGCAGCGATCGCATCAGCCGCCCGACGGTGCGTGGGAAACGGTTCAGGAACAAGGGGCGCCTAGTCGGAGACTCCAACGAAGGCGTGGCCGCATGATGCCGATCATTTCTTCCGCAAAGCGCCGTGACTGCTTCCGACGATCCTCCCGACAAAGGTTTTTCGGGGCAAGGCGCTCGCAGACATGCGCGACGGATCCCGCCCAATGCCGCTCTTTCCGATGGGCAAAGAGTCCATCCGGATAGTAATGTAAATCAACGGCAACGCCGCTGAGCATCCGCGCGTCGTCCCCGGGGTTTCGCGGCGGACCGGTTGCTTGTCCCCTTTCGGAGGCCCCATGGAATCGGTGTGCCCGTTACGCGCGGACGGTTGCAACACCGGACCGACGTATTCTAAGTTGCGAGCCCCACCAATCTATCTACACACGATGCCGAGGAGAACAAAAGTGACCAGAAACCGAGTGCGCAGTTGGCTGATGGTTGGTATCGCCGCGTTGTTTGCGGTGCCCGCGCTGGCAGCCCAACCCTTCGTATTCACCGCAATACCCGACCAGGACGAGTCGCGCCTGATGGAACGGTTCAGCAAAGTGGCGACCTACCTATCGCAGGAGTTGGGGGTCGAAGCCAGGTATGTCCCGGTCAAATCGTACGCAGCGGCCGTGACCGCTTTTCGCAACGACCAGGTGCAGCTGGCCTGGTTCGGCGGCCTGTCGGGTGTGCGCGCGCGCCTGCTGGTCGATGGCTCCGAGGCCATCGCACAGGGCGTTGAGGACCCGGACTTCCAGACCTACTTCATTGCGCATGCGAGCGCCGGCCTGAAGCCCGCCGATGGATTCCCTGCGGATATCGCGGGCAAGGTCTTCACGTTCGGTTCCAAGGGCTCGACGTCGGGGCGGCTGATGCCCGAATACCACATTCGACAGCACTTCGGGAAAACGCCGGAGCAGGTTTTCAGTAAGGTCGGCTTCAGTGGCAATCACTCCAAGACCATCGCGCTGGTGCAGTCTGGTGCCTACCAGGCAGGTGCGGTGAACTTCAAGGTCTGGGCGCGCGAACTGGAGGAAGGCAAAATCGATCCGGACAAGGTGTCGGTGATTTGGAAGACGCCGCCGTACCCGGACTACCAATGGTCCATCCGCGGTGACGTGGATGCGCGTTGGGGTGAGGGTTTCAAGGAAAAGGTCAGGGCCGCGCTGCTCAACATGGACGATCCGGCGCTGCTGGCATCATTTCCACGCAGCGGGTTCATCGCGGCGTCCAATGCAGATTTCCAACCCATTCTCGACACGGCCCGAGAGATCGGCCTTATCGACTGATCCAGCGTGCTGCTCCGGCTCGACAAGCAGGACCTCGGTTACAACCGCGGTCCTGTCTTGACCGATGTGTCGCTGGCGATCCATGCGGGCGATCGAATCGCGCTGGTGGGTGAGAGCGGTGCGGGCAAATCGACGCTGCTCGCGGCATTGCAGGCGCGGCTGCGGGAGCGGGCCGCGCTGGTACCCCAGCATCCCGGGCTGGTCGCCTCGCTGAGTGTTTTTCACAATATCTACATGGGTCGTCTGCAGCATCACTCGACCTGGTACAACCTGCTCAATCTCGTGTGGCCGCGCCGTCGAGAGATTGCGGCGGTTCGGCCCATCGTCGATCGGCTGGGTCTCTTGGACAAGCTGTTCGAACCGGCCGGTTCGCTGTCCGGTGGTCAACAGCAGCGTGTCGGTGTGTGCCGCGCGATCCACCAGGGTGGCGAGCTCGTACTCGGAGACGAGCCGGTGTCCGCGGTCGACAACCACCAGGCGCGTATCGTGCTCGATGCCCTGCACGAGCACTTCGGGACCGTTGTGCTGGCGATGCACGATGTCGACCTGGCCTTGCGCTACGCATCGCGCATCATCGGCTTGAAGAATGGGGGCGTCGCGCTGGATCGGCCGAACGATGGCCTGACCGTCCGGGACCTGGACTTCCTCTACCGGGCCAGTGACGGTGTCGGCGACTGACATTCGGCGCGCCGGGCCACGCTATTCGCAATCGGTCGTCGTCAGCTTCGGCTTCGTCGCGATCGCGGCGGTCTGTCTGCTGTTTGCCGATGTCTCTATCACCACGCAGGATCCCTGGACGGAGCTGGAGCGCCTGTTGCTGGGTGTCCTTACCCCGGACTTCCTCGCCGTCGAGACGATCGGCACCGCGATACTGCAGACTGTCGCTTTCGCACTGGTCGGCGTCGCGCTGGCCGCTGTCGGCGGTTTCGTGCTGGCGCAGTTCTTTCATATCGCCATCGTACGTTGGGCCTGCGCGGTCGCGCGCGCGATCCACGAGCTGTTCTGGGCGCTTATATTCCTGCAGGTGCTCGGTCTGTCGCCGCTGACCGGCGTGCTGGCAATCGCGATCCCCTATGCCGGAATCTGCGCCAAGGTCTATGCGGAGACGCTGGAGGAGGCACCACCGGCTGCGCTCAAGGCGCTGCCGGTGGGCGTGTCGACCGTGTCAGCCTTCTTCTACGTACGGCTGCCCGATGTCTGGGTGCACATCAAAAACTACACCTTCTACCGGTTCGAATGCGGCCTGCGTTCGAGCGCGGTGCTCGGTTTCGTCGGCCTGCCGACCCTCGGTTACTACCTCGAAACGGCCTTCGGCGAGGGAAATTACTCCGAGGCCGCCGCGCTGCTGATCATTTTCTATCTGCTGATCGCGACGCTACGCTTTTGGGTCAAGCCGCGGCTGCTGGGCCTCTACCTGATGGCTGCCCCTTTCCTGCTCGAGGGATCTTCAGACATTCGGTTGGCGAACATCCAGCGCTTCCTGACCGAGGACATTGTGCCGGCGCCATTGCGCGGTGCCGATCTCGGTGCTGCCCAGACCTGGGCCGATCTCGCGGATTGGTTGGGGATGATGCTGGGTGATCAGGCCCTGCCCGGCATTGTCGCGACCGTGCTGCTGACCCAGATTGCCCTCGTGGGTACAGCGTTTCTCGCGTTGGCTTTCTTCCCGCTGATCTCCGAGAAGTTCTTTGGTCGCGTCGGCCGTACGGTCGGCCATCTTTTTCTCGTCGTCGCCCGCTCGACGCCCGAGTTCATACTCGTCTACATCTTTCTGCAGCTGTGGGGGCCGTCCATGCTGCCGGCGATCGTGGCGTTGGCGTTGCACAACGGCGCTATCGTCGGTCATCTGCTCGGGCGTTACAGCGACGAGATACGTCTGCGGGCGGACAGTGCAGGTGGCGTCAACCGCTACGCCTTCGAGATCGTTCCGCGTATGTACGGCCAGTTTCTGGCGTTCTTGTTCTATCGCTGGGAGATCATCATGCGCGAGACGGCGATTGTCGGTGTACTCGGTATTGCGACGCTGGGATTTTACATCGACAGCGCTATCGCCGATATCCGGCTGGATCGCGCGATGCTGCTGATCCTGGTCACGGCGCTGCTCAATCTCGCAATCGACAGCCTGTCGAGAAGGATCCGCGCACGGCTGCGCTTGACGACACGCGTCGACAGCTGTCGCGGGTAAGCGGTCAGCGCCGGACGTCGTGTGGCTGCGCAGTACCGACGCCGCGTCCTGGCGGCGGATGCCGATGCATCGCGTTGGACGTCAAAACAGCATCAGGCCGACTGTTGCGTGGCAGTGTCGTCACCTTGCATGATGAGCCGTCCCGACAGCCGCGGTATCGCGCTGATCACGGACAGCAGCACGGCCGACGCATAGGGTACCGCCTGCACCGTCAGCATCATCGACCAGAGGCGCACGTCCAGCAATGCGCCATCCTCCCGCCATAGCACGGCGACGGCGCCGAGCAGCAGCGCGGTGCAGAACAGCGCCTCCTCGCGAGCATCGTGCAGGGCCCGCCGCAGTCCGTGCGGCGCGGCGTCCTTCGGTGTCCGGAAGAAACCGATGCCGCGATTCACGCAACCGGCCAGCATCGCTCGTGCGATGACATGTGACAGCGCGAGGCCGGCAAGTCCGGCGGCAAGACTCTCGCTGAAGCTGGCGCGGATGCGCCACCGATACAAGACGAACAGCTTCGCCAGCTTGAAGGCGAACAGCGTCAACGGCAGTGCGACGAACACGGGATGCGGTGGCGCGATGTGCTCCGGCGCCAGCAGCATGGCCGCGGTCCAGGCGATCGCGCCGAGGTTGAACAGGAGGTTCACACCATCCGCCAGCCAGGGCAGCCACCCGGCGACGAAGTGATAACGCTGACCCGGCGTGAGCGCACTGTGGCGCAGCCCCAGCAGCTGCGCAAGGTGAGCGCGGAAGATCAGCAGCGCGCCATAGGCCCAGCGGAAACGCTGCTTCTTGAAATCGAGGAAGGTGTGCGGCACCAGACCGCGGCCGTAGCTGCGCGACACGTATAACGCCGAATGTCCGTGCTCGAACAGCTTCAGCCCGAGTTCGGCATCTTCGGTGATGCACCATTCGCTCCAGCCTTCGACCGATTCGAGCGCCGCCCGCCGCACCAGCGTCATGGTGCCGTGCTGAATGATCGCATCGCGTTCGTTGCGCGTGACCATGCCGATATGGAAGAAGCCGCGATACTCCGCCTGACACATGGCCTTGAACAGGCTCTCATGACCGTCGCGGTAATCCTGCGGGGCCTGCACGATTGTGATGTCGGGTTCGCCGAACAGCGGGACCAGTTCCCGCAGCCAGCGCGCCTCGACCTGGTAATCGCAGTCGATGACGCCGATCACGTCCGCGGCGGGGTCCGTGTTGGCGAGGGCAAAGTTCAGGGCGCCGGCCTTGTAGCCGTCGAGTTGGTCGATGTGAAAGAATCGGAAATGCCCGCCGAGCCGGCGACAATGCGCCGCGACCGGCCGCCACACGGCGGGCTCGCGGGTGTTGTTGTCGATCACGAGCACCTCGTAGTTTGGATAGTCGAGCCGGGCCAGCGCGTCCAGCGATTCGATCACCACTGCGGGGGGTTCGTTGTAAACGGGCACATGAATCGAGACCCTGGGCGGTCGTTCGAGCACTTGCGGCCCGCACAAAGCGGACGGCTGGCATCGGCGATTGTTGCGCCACAGCGACTCGGCCCACTCGTGGGCCTCCGCCAGTAACAGGATCACGATAGCGGTCGCACCGAGCAACAGCGCCCCGGTGACGATCAGCAGACCCAGGGTCATGTACTGTTGCGTGAAGTCGTAGAGCAGCCAGACGACGAAGGTGGTGATGCCGTAGGCGACCAACGCAAGGAAACCGCTGCCGCCTGCCGACAGGCCCTGGCTGTCTCGCAGCAGCAGCGCCAGCAGCACGATCGCCAGGCCGATACTGATC
>CBFCWF010000031.1:0-24351 GCA_965601425.1 uncultured Chromatiaceae bacterium
GTATGAGCGGCATGTCGGGTATGGGCGGTATGAGCGGCATGTCGGGTATGGGCGGCATGTCGGGAATGAGCGGGATGGCCGGCATGTACGGAACCTACCGGCAGACACCTGAGGGCGTCATGCTTACCCCAATGGGGATGAGCGGGATGTCCGGCATGGGTGGTATGTCCGGGATGTCCGGAATGGGCGGTATGTCCGGAATGGGCGGTATGTCCGGGATGTCCGGAATGGGTGGTATGTCCGGGATGTCCGGGATGTCCGGGATGGGTGGTATGTCCGGAATGGGTGGTATGTCAGGGATGGGTGGCATGTCCGGCATGCGCTAAGGCGCAGGCCCGCAAGTCACACCGGGGGTCACAGCGGACGTGACCCGAAGGCCCTGCCGTCACCGCGGCGGGGCCTTTGTTTTTGGTGGAAAGATTCGGCGAGCGGCGGCTGGTACAATCGATGTCGGCCGGCGCATTGCCGTGCGGGCCAACCGCGGCGTCGCACGACGAGACCCCCGGCCCCGCCTCGCCGGGTTCCCCGGCTCCACGTGCCTCAGGGCACCCCCGTGGACGGACCGGAACGGCGACCGGGGCGAGCATCGAAGAGAGGGCGCACCTTGGCAAGATTCCTGCTGATCTACTCGACCACCGACGGCCACACGCGCGAGATCGGCGAGCGCATGCAGGCCGTGCTGTGCGACCAGGGCCACGCGGTGACGCTGCGTCCGATCGAAGACGCCGCGGACATCGACCTGCAGGCGTTCGACAAGATCGTGCTCGGCGCCAGCATCCGCTACGGCCGGCACAGCAAGCAGGTCTACGCGTTCATCGCCGCGCACGCGCAGACGCTCGCGGTGAAGCCGAACGCGTTCTTCTCGGTAAACCTGGTCGCGCGCAAGCCGGAGAAGCGCTCGGCCGACAGCAACCCCTACCTGCGCAAGTTCCTGCGCGAGATCGCGTGGCGGCCCCAGCAGCTGACCGTGTTCGCGGGCAAGCTGGACTACCCGCACTACCGCTTCTGGGACCGACAGATGATCCGGCTGATCATGTGGATGACCAAGGGCCCGACCGATCCGTCCGCGGTGGTCGATTTCACCGACTGGGCCGAGGTCGACACGTTCGCCGAGCGGGTGGGCCGGATCGAACAGGACTGAGCATCGGCGCGGTGGTTGATCCGCGAACGCAGCGCGTCTATACCTCGGGGACTGACCGGAGCCGGGATCACCGGCACTGTCGTTGCCAGGGAAACCACTGCCCGTGAACCTCGAACGCGTCGTCTTCGGCTTCTTCATCATCCTCGCGCTGTCGCTGAACCTGGGATTCGTCGCCGGCGACATGGACGATCCGACACATCACGACCCCTGGCTGCTGTTCTCGGCGCTGATGGTCGGCCTGATCACCAGCGGCCTGAAGCTCGGTGATCGATCCCAGCTCGGCGCACTGGTGCTGGCCGCCAGCCTGGTCGCGAACCTGCTGCTGATGATCGCGGTGTCGGCCTGGGCGATCTCGGAAGGCGGGATGCAGCAGACGACCGCGCCGGGGCTGATGGTCACGATCGTGTCGCTGGGCTACGGCGCGTTGGCCGCGAATGTCGTGTCGGTGTCGGTGCTGGTCTCCGACACGCTGATGTCGCGGCGCTGAGCCGGACGCTTGGCCTCCACCACCTCGGATCTGGATCGGGTCACCGCCGTCGTACTGCAGTTCATGCGCGGACCGGTGCTGGTGCTGTTGTCGGTCTATGCGATCGGCATCACAGGTATGGCGCTGATGCCGGGCCAGGACGCGGAGGGCAACCCGGCCCGGATGAATCTGTTCCATGCGTTCTATTTCTTCACCTACTCGGCGACGACCACCGGCTTCGGCGAGATCCCGAACGCGTTCAGCGACCAGCAGCGACTGTGGGCCACGGTCTGCCTGTACATGGGCGTGGTCGCCTGGCTGTACGCGATCAGCTCGATCATTCGACTGGCGCTGCACCCGGAGCTGCTGCGCGCGATCGCGCGGCGCCGCTTCGCGCGCAACGTGGCGCAGATCTCCGAACCCTTCTTCGTGCTATGCGGCTTCGGCGACACCGGTAGCCTGCTGGCCCGCGGCTTGAGCGACCAGATGATCACCGCCAGCATCCTGGATACGGACACCGAGCGGATCAAGGCCCTGCGACTGCGCACCTACCGGGTGCAGATGCCGGGCCTGTGCGCGGACGCCGGCATCCCGCGCCACCTGATCGACGCCGGGGTGCAGCACCCGCTGTGCCGGGCCGTCGTGGTGCTGACCGGCAGCGACGAGGTGAACCTGAAGATCGCGGTGATGACGCGTTTCCTGAATCCCGGGCTGCAGATCATCTGCCGCGACACCGATGCGGAACACCGGGAGCTGCTCGCTACCGTCGGCGAGGTCACCTTGATCAGCCCGTTCGAGATCTTCGCGCAGCAGTTGAATGCGGCCATCTACACCCCACTGTTGCGCGCCTGGGAGGACTGGCTGGTAGGCGACAAGGGGGTCGACCTCGAGCACCCGCTGCGACCACCGCGCGGTGACTGGGTGCTGTGCGGCTACGGCCGCATGGGCCAGGCATTGCACGAGGCGCTCAGCGCACACAGCGTCGCATTCTCGATCATCGACAGCGCGGAGCACGCGGAGCAAGGTGACGGACGGCGCATCCGCGGCCGGGTCAACCGCAACTCGCTAAGCGACGCCGGCCTGGTCGATGCGGTCGGACTGGTCGCCGGCACCGGTAACGACGAGGAGAACCTGCGCATACTGCTGAGTGCCCGCGCGGTCAATCCAGACGTGTTCCTGCTGGTGCGCCAGAACCGCCACGAAAACGAGCTGGCGTTCAACGCGGCCAATGCCAACCTGATCATGCAGCCGAGCCTCGTGCTGGCCCGCCACATCCTGCTGTTCCTGCTGGTGCCATCGCTGGGCAACCTGCTGCGGCATCTGCATGGCGAAGGGATCGGCCAGGTCAAGGATCTCGCGCGCCGATCGCGCGAACGCCTCCCGGCGGGTTCGCCGTTCCTCTGGACCGAGCACCTGGGCGACCTGTGCTGCGCCGTCCCGGGCTGCCGCAACGAGCGGCATGAGTTCGTGCTGGGTGACCTGCTGCGCGACCCGGCGGCCAGGCTGTCGCCGCTGGGAGCCCTGGCGTTGGTGGTCACACGCGACGGCCGGGACTGGATGCTGCCGGGGCCGCGCTTCAAGGTCCAGCGCGGCGACCTGGTGCTGTTCTGCGGCTCGCGCCGGGCCCGGGAAACGATCCGTGCCACGGTCAACAACCCGTACACGCTCCACTACCTGGTCACCGGCGAGGAGGCACCGCGCGGCTGGTTCTTCCGAGGGCTGTATCGCCGCTTGCGGCGATCGGCGGCTGCACCGCCGGCCGATGCCAGGGCCAGTCCCCGGGGCTGAGCGCGTGGTCATACCGCGGTCGCCGGGAACGAGGATCCGGTGATCCGTCGGGCTGCTTTACAGCGCCGCGCCGGGGAAGCCGGACAAACCGGGCGCAATCATCTGATATGTCGCTGTTTTTCTTTTTGCGGCATGGGATTTGCTGGTCACCTGGCAAAGTCGATCACGACAAGTACCTGAGCACGCATGAATACCCCCGGGACACCTGCCGCATGAGCCTGCCTGAACGCCGTCGCTATCCCCGCTGGCGTGCCGAGGGCGCGCGCGCCTTTCTCTACATCCGCGGAAAACAGGTGGCGCGCTGCAAGGTGCGCCACATCAGCAAGGCCGCGGTTTTCGTCGAGACCGCGTCAATGCTGACCGAGGGTCTGACCGTGGAGCTTGCGCTGACCCGCCCGTACTCGAGCCAGCTACTCAGGGTCGTGCGACGCTCGGCGTACGTTGCCCGTACCTCGCAAAGCGGCACCGCGGTGCTGTTGTTCCTAAACCGCAAGACCTGAGATCGCAACACCGTTCACGACCGGCGCGGTCAGTCGGGCGCACGGGAACCGGTCGCGGCCCTGAGAAAATCGATCAGGTCGCCGCGGTCCTGCGCATTCTTGATACGCTGGATCGGCATCTTAGACCCCGGGGTCACGATATCGGGTCCTTTCGCGAACAGCGCGTCGATGGTCTGCTCGTCCCACACCAGCCCGGCCCGGCTCAGCGCCGGCGAATACGGGTAGCCGGACAGCGCACCGGCCCGTCGACCGAATACACGATGCAGGGTCGGTCCCGCCCGACGTTTGTCGTCGGCCTCGAGGGAATGGCAGACGCTGCATTTTCTTGCGAATTGGCGCGCGCCATTGTCCAGCTCGGCGACGGGGTGAAAACGCCGATCGCGTCCGGCCGTTGCGGCCGCCGGGATTGACGGTGCATCGAACCCGATCCGGGTCACGAAGTCATCGAGACCCGCGAGTAGCAGGACTTCGCGTCCGGGCAGCAGCGCCATCGCCCAGACCGGACCCGCCACCGCACGAAAGTCCCGCGCCGGCTCGGCGACGCCGGCATCGGCGATCAGCACGCGCCCGTCGGCGTCGCCGAACGCGATGCGGCCCGCACGCGGGTCGAGGGCGAGCGAGAGCACCGGGGGGCCCTCGATGACATAGTCGATCGCCTGCCCCGCACCCGCCAGCGGGACCGTGCGCATCACCCCGTTCGCGCTGCCGTAGGCGAGCAGGTCGCGCCCCTCGTCGATCGCGAGCACGTTGATGCCCCAGCCGTTGCTCACCGGGCTCCGGAGATAGCGTACCTCGCCGACATCCCAGAGGCGCACCTGGCCGTCGCCACCGGCGCTGTAGAGCGAGCGGCCGTCACCGGAGAACTGCGTCGCGTGCACCGGCGCGTCGTGGCCTTGCAGGAATCCCAGATGCGCGAAGGCGGGCACCGACCAGAGCCCGATGCGATGGTCCCAGCTGCTCGAGGCGAGTCGCTGCCCGTCCGGCGAGAACGCCAGGTGCACGATCTTGGCCGTGTGCCCGTCGAGCACCCGGGGCACCGGCTCAACCGCGGCGTCGAGCAGTTCCCCCAGCCGCCAGACGCGCAGTGTCCGATCGTCCCCCGCAGTGACCAGGAAGCGCCCGTCCGGCGAGAACGCCGCCGCGTTCACTGCCGCCTGGTGGCCATGCAGCTTGCGCACCTCGGACAAGTCGCGGGCAGACCAGAGCACCGCGGTGTAGTCGAAACTGGTGCTCACCATCCAGCGCCCGTCCGGCGACAGCGCCAGGCCCTTGACCGGGCCGCCATGCGCAGTGAGTTGCTCGAACCCGGCTGCCGGGCCCGCGCCCAGGGTCGCGACGGCCAGCAACAGCGCAAACAACGCACGCGCCCGGGCCGCCCTCTGGTCACGCCATCCGAACATGTCCCCTCCGCGGGCGATCGTGCTTGCGCCGGCCCGCCGCCGGCAATTGGTTCCCCATCGAACTGCCGATTGAGTATAGCGGCGTCTCACGGGAACGCGATCGGCAGCCGGGCCCTGTCGGCGCACTTTACAGTGACGCCCGCAAGCGATGACCGATGAAGTATGCAAGCAACTGAAAAATAATATTTTTTGTTGATCGGCACAGGATTTGCTGCAGTTTAGACCGTCACTCGCGCACGGAACCCGGCCGAAGGAAACTATGAAAAACGAACCCCTGGCCGTCGGTCCTGTCCGATGAGCCTGGCTCAACCCAAGCGCCAGCGTTGCTGGCGGGTCGAAGGCAAGCGCGCACTACTGCATGTCCCCGGCGCGGGCGTGCAGCGCTGCAAGGTACGCTGCGTGAGCAAGGCCGGGTTGCTGGTCGAGACCGACGCCAGACTGCACGAGGGGAGCCTGGTCGAACTCGCATTGACACGCACCTACTCGCCGCAACTGGTCAAACTGGTCCGGCGCTCGGCCTATGTCGCGCGCGCGTCCGACAGCGGCGCGGCCATCCTGTATTTCGTCACCCGCAAGCTGCTGACCTGAAGGCCCGCTGCCCGCGCCATCCGTGCTGGCAACCGGTCGGCGCGCGAGCGACGTCGCGTGTCGTTGCACCGGTCGACCCGGCCCGGGCAGGCTTGTGCCAACGGCGACGCGCAGCGACGTACTCCTTGAGCCGGGCGCGCCCCGGCACCGACTTGAGGCGTTAAGATGCATCCCTGACGACCCGCGAGACAGGTAGGCACAGCGCACATGACCGGCAATCGAGCAAGCACCCTGCTTATGCTGTTGTGGGTGGTGGTGCTTGCCGGCTGTGCCACGCTGCAGCCGCTGGCACTGCCACGGGAGCAGGCACACGCACCAGTGGCGGCCGGGTCCTGGGGTGAGCTGGACCGCGCAGTTCCCGGCGACTGGTTCGTGCTGCTGAACGAAGGGCCGGGCGCGCTCGACTGGCGACTGCGCACGATCGACAGCGCGACGGACAGTATCGACCTGCAGACCTTCCTCTGGAGCTTCGACACCAGCGGGGCGCTGGTGCTGGACCATCTGCTGGCGGCCGCCGATCGTGGCGTCCGGGTCCGTCTGCTGGTCGACGATACCTTCCTGCTCGCCGAAGACCCGGCGCTACTCGCGCTGCACCGGCACCCGAACCTCGCGTACCGCGTGTTCAATCCCTATCGGCGGCGGGCGGACGGCTTCGCGACCCGCGCGTTCCTGAACCTCGCCGAGTTTCATCGGCTGGATCACCGGATGCACAACAAGGCGATGGTGGTCGACGGACAGGTGGCGATCGTCGGCGGACGCAATCTCGCGGACGAGTATTTCGGTCTGCACGGGACCGCGAACTTCCGCGACATGGAACTGATCGCGGGCGGGCCTATCGTGCGCACCGTCGCGCGCGCGTTCGATGACTACTGGAACAACCCATGGTCTTTTCCGATCGACCGCGCAGCGCAGCTGCGGGCCGCCGAGCCGCAGCCCGTGGGCCCTCGTACGCGCCGCGAGGCCGGCGTGCCCGGGGTTCACCGCGAGGAGCCCGCGGCGGTGCGCGCGATGCGGTGGCGCGAACTGGTGGCCGGCGCCACGACCGGCGACGCGCGGCTGCTGGTCGACGCACCGCCTGGGCGCGATCTGAGCGACCGCGGCTATGCCGCGACCCGGCTGGCCAACGAGCTGATCGCGCTGTTCGACGCGGCACGGGAGGAGATCCTGATCGTTTCTGCGTACCTGATCCCGACGCCGGATCTCGAGGGCGCCGTGCAGCGGGCGGTCGCACGCGGCGTGCGCGTGCGGATCCTGACCAATTCGATCCGGTCCAACAACCATCTGGCCGCGCACAGTGCCTACCGCAATCACGTGGAGACGCTGCTGCGGCATGGCGCCGAGCTGCACGAGGTTCGTGTGGACGCGCGCGACCGCAGCCACTACATGGCCACGCCGGTCGGACAAAAGGCGCTGGCGCTGCATGCGAAGACGCTGGTGATCGACCGCGACCAGGTCCTGATCGGCAGTGCCAACCTGGATCCGCGCTCACTGCGGATCAACACCGAAATGGCGTTGCTGATCGATAGCGAGGAACTCAATGCACAACTCCGGCAGGCGCTGATGCGCGACTTCGACACCGCGAATGCCTGGCGCCTGGAAATCGGCGCGGACGGCGGCGTCGTCTGGGTGTCGGACCGGGAGACCCTGGCTGCCCAGCCCGCGGCCGGGTTCATGCAGCGCATCGAGGACTGGTTCTTTGCGTTGCTGCCGTTCGAGGGCGAGCTATGAGCCGTCCGCAGGCCTGTCGACCGACCGGCAGCGGGGACGGCGCGTCGTCGCCCACGAAAGCGGCCGGTTTGGTGCGCCCACGCGGCGCCGCACCATGGGAGTGCGTTGCGGGCACGGCGTGAGGCGCCATCGCAGGTATCAGCGATGGAACAACCGGGACGCCGCGCCGGTCACAGACCATGGCATGCATGTTGTATCAGAACCGGTTATCGCCACGGCTTCGTCAAGACAATGACCCATACTTCAGGCGCCCCACGCCGCCCCACAGTGCTGGTGATCCTCGACGGCTTCGGCCTCAACCCGAGCAAGCGCGACAACGGCGTGGCCGAGGCCGACACGCCGAATCTGGACGCCTACTTCAGCCGTTACCCGCATACGACGCTGCACGCCTCCGGTTCCGCGGTTGGGCTGCCGGATGGCCAGATGGGCAACTCGGAGGTCGGGCACCTGACCCTCGGTGCCGGTCAGATCATCCGGCAGGACATCGTTCGGATCAATGACGCGATCGAGAACGGCGAGTTCTTCAGAAACCCGGCCCTGTGCGACGCACTGGACCTGGCTCAGCGACGCGGACGCCCGCTGCATCTGCTGGGACTGGTCTCGGATGGTGGTGTGCACAGCCACCTGGATCACCTCGCGGCACTGATCCGCTCCTGTCGCGCCGTCGGCGTCACCCCGCTGCTGCACATGATCACCGACGGTCGCGACACGGCCCCGCAATCGGCGGGTCGATTCGTCGCCGCGATCGAACCCGCGCTGATCGCCGCCGGGGGCGCGATCGCCAGTGTCTGCGGGCGCTATTACGCGATGGATCGCGACACGCGCTGGGACAGGACCGAGCGCGCATGGCGCCTGCTGATCCTGGGCAAGGGGCGCCAGGCGCAGCGTGCCGACGATGCGATCGCCGCCGCCTACGCAGACGGCGAGACCGACGAGTTCCTGCGGCCGACCCGACTCGTGGCCTTCCAGCCGATCGCAGACGGTGACGCCGTGGTGTGTTTCAACTTCCGCAAGGACAGACCCCGCCAGCTGGTCGCGGCCATCGCGGACCCGGGCTTCACCGGCTTCGACCGCGGGGACGGCCCGCTCGCCCGGGTGACCTGCATGATGCCCTACGATCGTTCGCTGGACCTCCCGTATGCGTTCGAGCCTGAGCAGCCGGCGGCGACACTCGGTCAGGTGATCAGTGCGCTGGGCCTGGCACAGTTTCATTGCGCCGAAACCGAGAAGTACGCGCACGTCACCTACTTCTTCAACGGCGGACGCGCCGCCCCGTACTCGGGAGAGACGCAGCTGCTGATCCCGTCACCGCGCGTCGCAACCTACGATCTCAAGCCGTCGATGAGCGCCGCGGCCGTCGCCGACGCGGTGGTCGGGGCGATCGGCCAAGGGCGCCACGCGTTCATCGTGGTCAACTTCGCCAACGGCGACATGGTCGGCCACACCGCGCAGCGCGAGGCGGTGCTGGAGGCAGTGGAGACCCTGGACCGCGAGACCGCGCGTGTGCTCGAGGCGGCCGAGGACGCCGGGTACTCGGTCGTGCTGACCGCGGACCACGGGAATTGCGAGGAGCTCGTCGACCCGTTCACCGGCGAGCCGCATACCCAGCACACGACTTACCCGGTACCTTGCCTGGTGCTCGACGAACAGAACTGGCAACTGTCGTCGACCGGCGGCCTCGCGAACGTAGCGCCCACCGTGCTTCAGCTGATGGGCATTGCCGCACCCGCCGAGATGCGGGCCGGCTCGCTGCTGCTGCGTGAACTGCCGGGGGTACGCTCACAACGGCGCCTGGGTCCGCGCCGCCTGCGCGGTGCCGCCTGATCCCGGTGTCGCGGCAAGCCCAACGGCCCCTATGCCGACGGATTCCGATGGTTTCTTAAGAAAACGTTGGCGGCATGGACGCCGCCGTCGAGCCTAGAGGGACATACGCACGGCGTTGTATCGAATAGACGACCGGAATCGCCCGGCCACGCTGTCACCTGAATTCCTAGGGAGTGCCCTTGGCGTTGAGCAGGGCGGGCCGGGTCGGCAGCGGCCGAGCTGCTCAATAAACCGGACCGACGGCGCTATCCGGCGGCGTGTCGTCGATGTCGGTACTGCGTACGTCGCGCACCGCGGCGACCTGACTCTGCTGCCTGCAGGTCTCACCGCCGGTGATCTTCGCGTCCAGCCCGAATGTCATCGACTCGTCGATCACGCGGATGCTGCGCAGCGACGCGATGCCGGCGATGCCGAAGTTGCACGTGTAGCTGCCGCTCGCATCGACGTACGAGCCCTTCTGGACCCCGGTCAGGTCGAAGTTGCAGATCTCGCCGGTATCGTAGACCTGGGTCACCTGGACGTCTTCGCCGGTCTGCCGGACGGACAGGTAGCCGCTGATCCTGTACGGCCCTTCGTTGACCGGGAGTATGCAATCCCAGGCCTCGCCGCTGGCGATGAAATCCCAGACGCCGGACGCATCGGTCCGATCGTAGGTGAAGCGCTCCAACTCGAACGCGCCGGACCCGCCGTCATAGTCGTATGCGAAGACCGCGTGGTTGCCGGATTCGAACGTGAGGATCGCGTCGCCGACGTCCGTCCTGCTGACGTCGGCGGGGTCGTAAGCGGGCCCCGGCAGCGGCCCGGTGGAACGCCACAGGGTGCCTTCGACGACATCGTCGATGAGCGGCCCGGCCAGTGTCAGGAACGTCGGCTCCCCGTCCGCGTCGTACAGGTACCAGGCGACCACCAGCGTGTCGCCCTGCTGGCCGACGTTCAGCCCCATGCCGTCGAGCGCGGGGTTCCACCACCAGTCCTGGTAATTATCGCTTGCCGCGGCGCTGCACGCCGTGACTGCGAGGATGACCAGCGCAGCGATCTTTTTCATCGTTCTGTCCCCCGTGTCGCGCAGCGGTTACGCGACTGCGCGGACAGCCGCGCACCCTGCGCAACAGTTTCTAACTCATTGAAATTCATACTACCGTGCGCAGCCACGACGGTAAACACGGCCGGCGACGATTGAGAATGCCGTGACTTTTCGGCGTCTGCGTCCGGGCCCGGCGATCAACCGCGGCCCGGGCCGAGACGGCCGCCTACCACTTATCGGGGCCGGCGAATTGTGATAAAAACCCTTGGGTTCTCAAGGCCAAACCGGGGGGCGAAATGCAACCACACTCCGTGCTCGAAAACGTCACCGCGGCAGACCTGCGCCACGACCCGTATCCACACCTCGTGATCGAGAACTGCCTGCCGCAGCCCTATTTCGACGAACTGGCGCGGGCCTACCCGTCGAACGAGACCATTCTCGACTTCTGCAGAGCGAATCCACACCGTCGCTTCGGTTTCGACGAAGGCCGCGCGAAGCAGAATTACCGCTACGACATCTCGGCACTGCAGGTGCTCGAACGGCCCGAGCGCGTCCCGGCGATCTGGCGTGACTTCGTCGCGTTCCACACCTCCGGGGATTTCTTCTGCCAGGTCGTGGAGGTTCTGGGCCCCGAGATCCGAGACACCTATCCGTTCCTGGAGAAGAGACTGGGCAGGCCGCTGGAACGGCTCTCGACCGGCGTGCGCTGGCGATCGAAGTCCGATGTCTATCTCGACTGTCAGGTCGGGATCAATACACCCGCAACGCGGACCTCGAGCACGCGCGGCGTCCACGCCGATGCGGCCGAAGAGCTGTACGCTGCGCTGCTGTATTTCAAGGACGCGGCAGACGACACCGTCGGCGGGGACCTGGACATCTACCGCTGGCGCGATCCGAAGAAGAAGTATTTCCTCGGCTCAGAGGCAGACCCGGCCGCGACCGAGCGCGTCGGCACGGTACCCTACCAGGCCAATACCCTGGTGCTGTTCCTCAATGGCCAGGATGCGCTGCACGCGGTGACGCCCCGCGCACCCTCGGCGCATACCCGTAAGCTGGTCAACATCATCGGTGAGGTCAACGAGACTTTGCCGGAGGGGCTGTTCACCCGACCCAAGCGCAGAGACCTGAACTACCTGCGACGCAAGTTCGCGTCATTCGCGTCCCCGTTGCGCGGGTCCTGACGATCGGGGCCGCCGGTCGGCCGCGTCAGAATCTGGCCTCGAACGTCGCGCCGAGGAATGGGGCCTCGGACAGGTCACTCCGGCTGACCAGCCTGCCCTTGTCGTCCTCGAGCCGCATTTCGCCGCCGACCTCGACGCCCCCGACCAACCCCAGCTTGAGGTCGGTACCCATCGCATACTCGGCCAGCAGGAATAGCGGGAACGCCTTGTCTTGGCCGACACCGCCCGGCGCAACGCCGTCGTCGTCGAGCCGGAAGCGGGTCTTTTCGTAGCGGCCGCCGAACGCGAACTGCCAGTTCGGCGAGTAGCGCCAGCGAAGCTGCAGACCGGGCCCCCGGCTGGCCGCAAATCCGCGCCCGGTCTCCAGCGAGAGGGTATCGGTGAGCTTCCAGTCGATGAGCAGGATAGGAAAGAAGCTTGCACTGTCCTCGATCTCGCTGAACGCGCCGAGGCCCGGCCCGATGGTCAGCGTGTCGTTGACACGATAGGACGCGCCGGCGAGCAGGCCGGCATTGAAGCCGTCGTCGAGCGACGCACCGGACTCCGCGTTGAAGCGGGCGGAGGGGATCGCGTAGACGACCCACTGGTCGTTCGCGAAGTACTGCACCGGGACGCCGACGCGCACCTCACGCACCCTGCTCCAGGGATCGAGCCCGCCGAAACCCGAGGCGCCGGAGAAGTCGTAATGGTCTTCGCCGTAGCCGAGGTTCGCACCGAGCCGCCAGCGGCCCGCCACGCGCTTGGCGCCGCCGCCGCTGACGAAGAGGCGTGAGACGCTCATGTCGCCGCCGGAATCGAGTGAGCTCTCCCATTGATACACGCCGCCCGCCTGCAGGGTCCAGCGCCAGGCATCGGCCTCGGACACCCCGGGCTGCCGTTCGGCGGCGGTGATGGTCTGGACGCCGAGCAGGCAGGGAAGCAGTGCGATCGGAACATAGCGCGTCATCTGGACTCCTGAAGGAACAAACGGCCGAAAGCGGCGGTAGTGTGCGAGCTCAATATTACATTTTATTGCCATCCGCCGGTCGAGAAACCCTGCCCGATCCGCCGTAGAGGGCAACGCCGCGCATCCGGGCGGCGCACGCTTACCCCGCCTCGGCACCGAACGCGAACTGGCTCATGCCAAGGTTCCCGTAGCTGAAACTGTGATGCAGGCGCTGTCCGGGTTGCGCAGGATTGCCCGCGGCCCAGGCGACCAGCAGCGGGGCGAAGTGTTCGAGCGTCGGGTGGGCGCGGTGAAACAAGGGCGGAAAACCGGCCGGGTCGGTCAGACGATCGAAACGGCCGTGTTCGACATGGTCGAGCAGCCATTGCTCAAACTCCCGGGCCCAGGCATCGGTCCGGCCGGTCCGGTTGAGTTGCCGCAGGTTGTGCGTCGACCCCCCGGAACCAACGATCAGCATGCCGCACTGACGTAGGGGTTCGAGGGCCGCGCCGAGCCTGACGAGGTTCGCGACCGGTCCGGTCGGGAGCGAGACCTGGACCACCGGGATGTCCGCCGCCGGGAACAGGGTCGCCAGCGGGATCCAGGCGCCGTGATCCAGGCCGCGTGCCTCGTGCACCTGGCAATCGAGACCCTGCGCGGCGAGCTGCCGGGTCACGTCGGTGGCCAGCCGCCGGTCCCCGCTGGCCGGGTATTGCCTCGCGTAGAGTTCGTCCGGAAAGCCGCGGTAGTCGTGGATGGTGCGCAGCGGCTCCCCGACCGTGACGCCGATCGGCTCGGCGACCCAATGCGCCGAGACGACGACGATCGCCGTGGGACGCGGCAGCCGGACCGCCAGATCGCGCAGCGCGCCGAGCGACTCGTGGGTCGACGACAGGATGTCGGGTGCGCCATGCGAGACGAACAGCGCGGGCGGCACGGCATCGGTCTGTCTCATCGTTGGCTCCATCGGCACCCCGGGCGGTAGCGGTTAATCACGGCGGAAAGGTCCGGGCCCGCGAGGTCGGTCGATACGGCCGGGCGTATTGGCTGCCAGACCGCGGCCCGAAGCATTCAGTGCGGCGCCGACGCCAGGTAACCCAGGTCACGCAGAAAATGCAGTACCCGCTCGTTGCTCTGCTCGAAATACCGGCCATCCTCGACGCGCCGATTGAAGAAACCGTGTTTCGCCCCCCGGAATAGGGCCAGCTCACAGCGGCCGCCGAGGGCCTGCATCGCGTCGCAGTAGGCCCGGGCTGTCGGTACCGGCACCTCGACGTCCTCCGTTCCGAGCAGGATCAACGTCGGCGGCACCTTACCGTCTATATGCTGCATCGGCGAGACCTCCTGCCAGTAGCCGGCGACCTGATGATGATCGGGCCGGCACGGCGCGAGATCCACCATCGGATTGTAGAGCACGAGCGCGCCGGGGCGGATGTCGCCGCCTCTCGTGGCCCCGGCCTCGTCGGGCAGCGGCAACGGGACGCCGAGGGCTGCCGCGAGATGCCCGCCCGCCGACCCGCCGCCCGCGGCAATCCGCTGCGGGTCGATAGCCAGCGACCGGGCATGCCGATGCAGATAGCGCAGTGCCGCTCGGGCATCCTGGATCGCGGCGCGGGGATCGGTGCCATGCCGGGATTCGATCCGATACTGGGCACTGATGCAGGTCAGGCCGTGCCGGGAGAAATAGTCGCATTGGGGGTAAAACTGCTGCGGGTTGCCGTAGCGCCAGGCGCCGCCGTGGAACAACAGCAGGGCCGGCGGCGGGTCGGCGTCCCGCCCCCGCGCCTCGAAGACATGCAGCTTGAGCAGATGCCCGTCGACCTCGCGGTAGGTGATGGTACGGTCGGGTCGCGGACCCCAGAGGCCTACCTTGTCGTAGACCAGGTAGGCCAGCAGCGGCACCAGCACCGCCGCGACGCCGCCCAGGAAGTACCAGTATTCGCGAGACATCTGCGCCCCAAGTTCCTGACCTGCCCGCGTCGGCGGGACGGCCGCAAGCTTCACACCGTGCGGTCGAGACTACTCAATCTGGACGGCATTGCCCAGACTGCCGGGTATCGGGTCATTGGCCACCGGCTGCCGGCACGGGCGCTGCGTCGCTGCCCCCCCGCGTATCGCCGCCGGGCCGCCGCTCGGGCCTTTGCGCGACCGGGTCGGCCAGCAGTACCGCATGATGACCGGCATACCAGAAGGGCTGCTGTTGGGCCTGGCGTCGGCCCCGCTCCGCGGCCGAGCGTGCCCGTTCCACAAGGGCCGTCTCGCCGCTGCGCGCGGCGACCCGGATCAGCACCGCAGACGGCGCCGGCAACGCACCCTCGGGGAGTGCCGGCCGCTCGGTCATCCCGGGTATCAGCGGGCGATCGTCGCTACGCCATCCGCCGTCGCGGTAGAAGCGCTGCCAGGCCGCGTCGAGCAGCGCCAGGACCAGGGCCCGGTCGGTCGGATCCTTACTCAGTTCGGCATAGGCCGCGAGGCCATCGGCAGCGTACGCATAGTCCTCCAGGGAGGCCTTGCCCAGTGCCCGGCCGCCGGCCAGCGCACGCCGCAACTCCCGGCCGTTCCAGAGCCTGCTGCCCAGAAAATCCCGTATCCGGGTCGCCGCTGCGCGCAGTTCCGGGTCGTCCCAGGTCAGCGCGGCGCGTGCAAAGGCAGTGAGCATCAGACCATTCCAGCCGGCCAGCTCCTTGTCGTCGACCGGCAGCGTGCGCTTGGCACGGGCCGCGAGCAGCCGCCCGCGGATCGCTGCAAGGCGGCGTCCGGTCTCGGCCGCCGTCATGCCGGTCGCGGTGGCGATCTGCCCGACCGTCTCGCCCTGGCGTGGCAGGTTACCGCCATCGAGCAGCGGCGGATCGGCCAGCTGCCAGTGACGCCGGGCAATTGTCCCGTCCGGCTCGCCGAGCAGCGCGTCCAGTTCGTCCGCCGCCCAGAGATAGACCGCACCCTCTCGCCCTGCGCCGTCGACTGCGGAGAAACTGGCCACATAACCACCCTGCGGCCCGGCCATCTCCCGCATCACGAAGTCGAGGGTTTCGCGCGCGACCGCGGCATAGTCGGCCCGTCCGAACAGACCTGCGGCTTGCCGGTAGACCTCGGACAGCAGGGCCTGGGTGTAGAGCATCTTCTCGAAATGCGGCACCTGCCAGGACGGGTCGATCGTGTAGCGGAAGAAGCCGCCGGCGAGATGATCGCGCAGCCCGCCCGCGGCCATCCGGTCGAGTGTCAGGGTCAGGAACTCCGCCAGCTGCGGACGCGGGGACGCGGCCTGCAACTCGAGCAGGGCCAGCAGCTGTGGGGCCATCGGGAACTTGTTCTGGTCGCCGAACCCCCCCTCCATTACGTCGGCGATCCCGATGGCCTCGACGAACAGCGCGTCGCGCAGCGCCGCCGCGGGCAGCGGCTCGACCCTGGTCGCGGTCTCGTCCGGCATCAGCTGGCGCAACGTGCGCCGCGCCAGATCACGCAGCCTGTCGGGCTCTCCCGCCCAGCGGCCGTTGAGTCGCCGCAGGAGTTCGCGGAAGCGATCCGGCGGCAGGTAGGTGGCGCCGATCAGCGGATACCCCTCGGGGGTGAGGAACACGTTCAGCGGCCAGCCCGCGTGGCCCTGGGTCTGCTCGACGAAATCGATCAGGAACGCATCGAGCGCACCGTGCAGCTCGCGGTCGAGCTTCACCGGCACGAAATGCCGGTTCAGCAACGCGGCGATCGCCTCGTCCTGGTAACTCTCGCGCTGCATCACGTGGCACCAGTGGCAGGAGAAATAGCCGCTCGACACAAACAGCAGCTTACCCTCGCTGCGCGCCAGCGCGACCGCCTCGGCCCCCCAATCCTGCCAGGCGACCGGGTCATCGCCGTGCATCGCCAGGTAGGGTGAGGCGTGATCGCGCAGCTGGTTCTCCAGCGCGGCCGCGGGCGCGGCCAGGACCATCGACAACAGCAGCAGGGGCCAGAACATCGTCGCCGGCGCCGTGTCAGCTGTCCATCTGCTGCAGGATGTTGCGCGCCACCCGAACCTGCGTTTCGTCGCCCTCGGCGAGTACCTCGTAGAGCAGACGACGCGCCTCGTCGTAGGCCTCGGTGGCGCGCAGCGCCGCCACCTGTTCGAGCTTCGCGTCGACCAGCGCCTGGGTTGCACTGCGCGGTGGGAAATCATCCTCGTCGAGCATGTCCGCCGAGTCGTCCGAGGTCCATTTCCCGGCGGCGTCCGATGCCACGTCGACGTCGTCGGCCCAGGGCCCGTCGCCCGACGCCGTGTCGCGGTCGGCTTCCGGCTCGTCCGAGGCATCATCCAGCGCATCGAACTCGGCCTCGACCCGCTCCAGCTCCTGCTCCATTTCGTCTTCGTCGAGCGGCCTGAAATCATCGGCCGCATCGCCCCCCCCTGCCCGCGCAGCGGCCGGCGCCGCGACCGCGCCGACCAGCTCTGACGACGCGCCGGCCCGTGCCTCAGCCTCGGCCTGCCTGCGCTCGCGGTCACGCACCAGCATGCGCGACAACAGCAGCCCGACCTCGAACAATACCCACATCGGCATCGCGAGCAGGGTCTGAGAAATGATGTCCGGCGGCGTCAGCAGCATGCCGAGCACAAAGGCCCCGACGATCACGTAGGGACGCTTGGCGGCCAGCTTCTCGGGGGTGGTCGCGCCCGCCATGACCAGCACGATCGTCGCTATCGGCACCTCGAAGGCGAGACCGAATGCGAAGAACAGGGTCAGGACGAAATCCAGATAGTGCGAGATGTCCGTCATCATGGACACGCCTTCCGGCGTGACCCCGGCCAGAAACGCAAACACCAGTGGAAAGACCACGGCGTAAGCGAATGCGGCACCGAGGTAGAACAGGAAGACGCTGGATGCGAGCAAGGGTAGCGCGAGCCGCTTTTCGTGCTGGTAGAGGCCCGGCGCGATGAAGCCCCAGAACTGGTGCAGCAGGTACGGCATCGCGAGGAAGACCGCCGCGACCAGGGCCAGCTTGAACGGTGTCAGGAACGGCGAGGCGACCTGCGTGGCGATCATGCTGGTCCCCTCGGGCAGGACCTTCATCAGGGGTTCCGCGACAAAGACGTAGATGTCGTTGCCGAACGGGAACAGCACGAGGAAGATCGCGAGCACGGCCAGCACCATGCGCATCAGGCGGTCGCGCAGTTCGATCAGGTGCGCAATGAACGGCTGCTCGGGCAGCGTCGAGTCGTCACTCATTTCTTGCTGTCGAGGCCGGAGTCGCCACGCGCGTCGACCGCAGACGCCGTGTCGGCCTTTATCTTCGCAAAGTCGTTCTTCGTGTCCTCGACGATTTCATGCAGCGGGTTGTTCTGCTTCTGCTTGTTGAGGATCTCGCGCAGTTCGTCGGCCTTGATCTCGCGATCGATGTCGTCCTTGACCGAGCTGACGAAACGGCGACCGCGGCCGAGCCATTTACCCGCGGCACGCGCGAGTTTCGGCAGACGCTCGGGACCGACCACGAGCAACGCGACGATGCCGATCAGCAGCAGTTCGAAAAAACCGACGTCGAACATCTGGGGTTCCCGCGAGCGGTGTTATTGCTTGTCCTTCTCGCGCGTGGCCTCGCCATCGATTACCTTCTCGTCCGCCTTTTCCAGACGCTCCGGCGCGTTTTCTGCTTTCTTGTCCTCGTCGTTCATGGCCTTCTTGAAGCCCTTGATCGCATTGCCGAGGTCCCCGCCCAGATTGCGCAGCCGCTTGGTACCGAACAGCAGCAATACGATCACCAACACGATCAACAGCTGCCAAATACTGATTCCACCAAAACCCATGTCTCTCTCCGCTCATGGCCCACTCTGTTGCCGGTGGGCTCGAAATCTCAAACTCGCCGCATGATACCGCAAAGCCCGGGATACTGTGTTTCCGACGGCGCCTCCGGTCGACGCCCGCCGGCGCCGCGTCAGTCCCGCCGGCCGGCCTTTTCCTCGAGTCCGGACAGGCCGAAACGCCGCTCGAGTTCGCGGGTGACATCGCGCGGATGCAGGCCGTGGTGGGCCAGCAGCACCATGCTGTGAAACCACAGATCGGCGGTTTCGTAGACGATCTTTTCCGGGTCGCCGTCTTTGCCCGCCATCACGGTCTCGGTTGCCTCTTCGCCGATCTTCTTCAGGATCGCGTCATTACCCTTCCGGTAGAGCCCTGCCACGTAGGAACCGTCGGGGTCGGCCTGCTTGCGCTGCTCCAGCACCGCGGCCAGCCTGTCCAGTGCATCGCTCATCGAACACCCGTCATATTGTTCACCCCTGAGTGCGATGTCCCGAGCCGGGACGCGATCAGAGCCGGACCTCGACGTCCTGCTCCGCCATGAACCGCTTGGCCTCGCCGATGCTGAATTCGGCGAAGTGAAAGATCGAGGCGGCGAGCACCGCGTCGGCCGCGCCCAGCTTAACCCCGTCGACCAGGTGCTGCAGATTCCCCACACCGCCCGAGGCAATCAGCGGAATCGGCACGGCCTTCGCAACCGTGAGGTTGAGTTCATTGTCGAAGCCGCGCTTGGTGCCGTCCCGGTCCATGCTGGTCAACAGGATCTCGCCGGCGCCATATTCTGCCATCCGGCGCGCCCAGCCGACCGCATCGATACCCGTGGGTTTGCGTCCCCCGTGGGTAAAGATCTCCCAGTGATCGCCCACCCGTTTTGCGTCTATCGCGACCACGATGCATTGTGAACCGAAGCGGTCCGTGACTTCCCTGACAAACGCGGGGTTGGCCACCGCTGCGGAGTTGATCGCGACCTTGTCTGCACCGGCATCGAGCATGCGCAGCACGTCCTCGGCCTTACGGATACCGCCGCCCACGGTCAACGGGATGAACACCTCGGAGGCGACCTGCTCGACCACGTGCACGATGGTCTCGCGTTGATGCGCGGTCGCGGTGATATCGAGGAAGGTTATCTCGTCGGCGCCTTCCTCGTTGTAGCGCCGCGCGACCTCGACCGGGTCGCCGGCATCACGGATGTCGACGAATTTGACCCCTTTGACCACCCGGCCGGCGTCGACGTCGAGGCAGGGGATGATGCGTTTGGCAAGTCCCATCGTGTGTTTCCTGGTGGGGCGGGCTAGCGGCGAACGGGCAACACGCGCCCGGCTGCCCGGCTATGCGCTCAGTTGGTCGGCGAGGCGCTGACCCTCGGCAAGATCCAGTGTGCCCTCGTAGATCGCCCGGCCGGTGATCGCGCCGACGATGTTATCGGTGTCTGCCTCGCACAAGGCGCGGACATCGTCGATGCCGGTGATACCGCCGGAGGCGACCACCGGTATCCGCACCGCGTTCGCAAGCTTCGCGGTCGACTCGACATTGACGCCCTGCATCATACCGTCGCGGCTGATGTCGGTGTAGACGATCGCGTCGACCCCGTCGTTCTCGAAATGCTGCGCCATGTCGATCACGTCGTGGCGCGACAGCTTCGACCAGCCCTCGACCGCGACCTTACCGTTCTTTGCATCGAGGCCGACGATGATGTGGCTCGGGAACTGCAAACAGATCTCGGACACGAAGTGCGGCTCGCGGACGGCCTTGGTGCCCAGAATGCACCAACGGACGCCCGCGTCGAGATAGGCCTCGACCGTCTCTGCATCCCGGATTCCACCGCCAACCTGGATCGGCAGATCCGGGAAGGCCTCGGCGATACGCCGTACCGGCTCGGCGTTGCGCGGCCTGCCTGCGAACGCACCGTTGAGGTCTACGACGTGCAGGCGGCGTGCGCCCGCATCCACCCAACGCTGTGCCACCTCCAGCGGATCGTCGGAAAAGACCGTATGGTCTTCCATCACTCCCTGGCGCAGGCGAACGCATTTGCCGTCTTTGAGGTCGATTGCGGGTATCAGGATCATTCTGTGTCACTCAACTGGCGATGGGTCGGCCAAGGGCCCCGGGGACGCCGCCGCGACAAGGCCGGCAGGCAGGCCCGGCTGCGCTCAGACGCTCCATTCGACGAAGTTTTTCAGCAACTGCAGGCCGGCGCCAGCACTCTTTTCCGGGTGGAACTGGGTCGCGAAGAGATTTTCATGGGCGATCGCCGCGGTAAAGCGCACGCCATAGTCCGTGGTGGCCGCGATCAGCGACACGTCTTCGGGCACGACCCGGTAGCTGTGTACGAAGTAAAAGCGGCTATCGTCGTCGATGCCGCGCCAGAGCGGGTGAGACCCGGCCTGACGGACCTGACTCCAGCCCATGTGTGGAATCTTCAGCGGCAGGCCGGCTTCACCCAGCGCCAGGCCATCGAAGCGTCGGACTTCGCCAGCAAACAGACCGAGCAGCCCGGTGCCCCCGTTCTCCTCCGAATGCCGCATCAGCACCTGCAGGCCCATGCAGATGCCGAGAAATGGCTTGCTCCGCGCGGCGCGCAGCACTGCCTGGTTCAGATGGTGCTCGCCGATCGCCAGCATGCAGTCGCGCGCCGCCCCCTGGCCGGGGAAGACCACGCGGTCGGCCTGTTCAATGAACCCCGGATCGTCGGTGACCCTGACCTCGGCGTCCGCGGCAACATGCTCGACCGCCTTGGACACCGATCGCAGGTTGCCCATACCGTAGTCGATCACGGCAATCTTTTGAGGCACGGTGGCTCCCCCTAGAGGCTGCCCTTGGTCGACGGCACCGCGTCACCCAGACGCGCATCCGGCTCGATGGCCATGCGCAGTGCACGACCGAATGCCTTGAACACCGTCTCCGCCTGATGGTGGGCGTTGTCGCCGCGCAGGTTGTCGATATGCAGCGTGACATCGGCGTGATTGACGAACCCCTGGAAGAATTCGTGGAACAGGTCCACGTCGAAGCTGCCGATCGTGCCACGCGTGAACTCGACGCCGAACACCAGGCCGGGCCGACCGGAGAGGTCGATCACGACGCGCGACAAGGCCTCGTCGAGCGGCACATAGGCATGACCGTAGCGGCGGATTCCCTTCTTGTCACCGACAGCGGCGGCGAATGCCTGACCCAGGGTTATGCCGATATCCTCCACCGTGTGATGGGCGTCGATATGAAGGTCGCCCCTGGCGACGATATCGAGGTCGATCAGGCCGTGCCGGGCCACCTGATCGAGCATATGTTCCAGGAACGGCACGCCGGTATCCAGCTGCGACAGGCCGGTGCCGTCGAGCGTCACCGATGCGGTGATCTGCGTCTCCAGCGTGTTGCGTTCGATACGGGCGCTGCGGGCCACTTTAGCTTCCAGTTTTGTCGGACAATTTCGCGCGATTCTACGCGATTTCCCGGACCGCGCGACATTCGGCGCGATTCGCGCACGCCTTCGTCAGGTCTCAAGCCAGAAGGTCACCGGGCCGTCGTTGACTAGACTCACCTGCATGTCGGCGCCGAAACGCCCGCTGCAGACTGCGACACCCAGGCCGCGCGCCCGGTCGAGAAGGTAGTCGAAAAGGCGATGCCCCTGTTCCGGGGTTGCGGCACCCGAAAAACTCGGACGCCGCCCCTTGCGCGTGTCCGCGGCGAGCGTGAACTGCGGCACCAGCAGCAGCCCGCCACCGACATCGCGCAGGTCGAGGTTCATCCTGCCCGACGGATCGGGGAACACGCGGTAACCCAACAGGCGGTCGAGCAGACGGTCCGCGCGCTGTTCGTCGTCGCCGCGCTCCACGCCAACCAGAACCAGCAGACCACGATCGATCCGGGCGACCACGGCGGGACCCACCCGGACCTCGGCGCGCGACACCCGCTGCAGCAGCCCGATCACTGCCCGCCAGTCAGCCGGATCCCGGTAGGATTGGGCTTTTCCATTCAAGTAAATCGACTGTTTCACCGATGAAGAGGTTAGTATCCCCTGGAATCACGCAACGGGGGTACCCCCGGTGACGGATTCGGACTGATGCAAGCAAACGCCAAGAGAATACTGCTGGACTGGCAAGACGAGGTGACCGGCAGCCTGGTCGAGGGGTTTCGGCAGTTGTTCGAGTCATCCAGCCAGGTGCTGCTGGAATTCGCCGATGCCGCCGAGAACAATCGCCTGCAGCGCCTGTTCTTCGACGCCCAGCGCGAATTCTATTTGAAAGAAGAGATCATCGTCCGCGATTTCGAGCAGAACCTGCGCGAAAGCCTGCTTTCCCACGCGGGCCGGACCTCCGGCGCCACGCAACCGGGCGCCGAGACCCTGAGCCTCGTGGAGGTCGAAGACTACGAGCGCTCGCTCGCGCTGGAGACCATCGCCAAACGGACCCTCGACCGCCACCTGGCCGAACTGCACGCGCTCGCCCAACGGCTTTCCGCGGTGATCGGCGGGCGCCCGATACCGATTGAGCAGGTGCCGGGCAGTCCGCTGCAGATCATTCGGATCTTCGACCCCGTCAGCCGACAGCTCGAGGTGGAGAAAGAGGTTCGACTGGTCTTCTACACGCTGTTCGATCGCTATGTAATGAACCGCCTCGGCGATCTCTATACAGGCTTCAACCGGCGCCTGATGGATCTCGGGGTCCTGCCGAACGTCAAGTTCGACTATCAGCGCTTCGGCCCGGGTGCGGCCGCGGGTGCCGCCGACGGGCAACCGGAAACGACGGAGCCCGCAGACGATCTACCGGCCGGCGCAGCGCCGGCGGCCCAGGGCGCCGGCGCTGCCACGCCCGGCCAGCCGCTGCACCCGACGCCACCGACCTCGGCCGAGACCCTGTCCGCGATCAGTTCGCTGCTGATGGCCAAACGGCAGCACGAAAGGCAACCTGAGACACTGGGTAGCGGGACCCCGATCACACCGTCGGCGCAGGACGTGCGTGAGGCCATCGCCGACGCGCGCGTGCTGCAGGAGGCGCCGCACCCGGTGCCGATCCCGGCGGGGCCGATCGGTGCCAAGGTGGTTTCAGTCGACGCCAGTCTGCTGCTGAAGGTCAAGGGGGCACTCGAGAAACAGCGGCAAATCATCAAGAACCTGGTCGGGCGCGATCGCCTCGACAGGCGCGAGGAGGACGTGATCGACATCGTCGGCATGCTGTTCGAGGCCATGCTGAACGAGAAGTTGCTGCCCAACGCGGTCAAGACGCTGCTCAGTCACCTGCACACGCGCTATCTGAAGATAGCGGTGCAGAGCCCGGATTTTCTCGAGAACAACAATCACCCGGCCCGGCGGTTGTTCGAACGCATGCTCGACGCCGGCATCCGTTGGGTGCGTGAGGACAATCTGCGCGCCGGGATTTATCCGCAACTGCAGGAGATCGTGACCGAGACCCTGCGCCACGAGACGCTCGAAGACGGTTTCTTCATCGACCAGATCGCGGAACTCGACCGGGCCGAGAAAAAACTCGAGCAACAGTCGACGGCGGCCGAGGACCGGACGCTCGAGGCAGAACGCGGGAGGGCGCGGCTGGAACAGGCCAAGGCGATCGTCAAGCAGACCATCGACGACATTGGCGGGGACATCGAGGTCGCGCCCGCGGTGGTCACCTTTCTGACCACTACCTATGCGGACTATCTGACCCTGCTGTTGTTGCGCAGCGACCTGGATACCGACTCCAGCGGTTGGAGTAACGCCTACAGTGTGGGCGAGGCGCTCGTCGCAGCCGCCGTGTACGCGGCCAACCGGCAGCCGCTCGCCAAACCGATGCGCGACGACCTGACCAAGCGCCTGGAGGGGACGGTCGGCAGCCTGATCCCGCACCACGAGCAGAACATCCGGCGGGTAATCGACGCCCTCGACGAGGCGCCTGGACAGCTCGCGCCGGCCGCCCCGAAACCGGAGCCGGCACCCCAGCCGGCCGCCGCAGCCGGCGCCCCCCTGTCCGCCGCCGAGATGCCGGTCAGCGACGAAGACCAGCGAGTCGCCGACAAGCTCATGCGCGAGGCCGGGAACTG
>CBFCWF010000032.1:0-24326 GCA_965601425.1 uncultured Chromatiaceae bacterium
CTGCGCGAGGCCGCCGCTCGCAAGCGCAGCGCCTGAGTCGCCGCCCGCTTCCTGCGCCGCGCTGCTGCATCGCACCCGTCAGCGGATTCGCTCAGCGCCGGCGCGGCGGGCGGTCGTCGGCCTCCGACTGCTCTTTGCGCGCTTGCTCCCTGAGTTCCTCGCTGTGCATGCGGTCGACCGCATTCGACATCGCCTTGGACTTGCTGTATCGACCTCGCCATTGCGCCTTGCTCATGTCACAGTCACGCTGCGACCGTGAGACGACCTGCTCCTGTTCGGCAATCGCGGCCTGCAGCTTGCTGATGAACACCTGATACTCGAGGATCTGCCCGCCCGAGAGGCCATTGCCGGCAGCGCTGGCATACCGATCGAGATACTCCGCCAGATACTGTTTGAGTTCATCGAGACGTTGTCGCGCAGCCGCCCGCTGTCGCAGGGATTCCCCGAGTGCGGCTGCCGCCTTGCGCTCTCTGTGAGACGCCAGCTCTTGTATCGGTTTGAAGCGGTCCGATGACGACATTTATCCGGGTTCCCCCGGGCCCTGCGCGAGGGGCGCGTCCTGCGGAAACAGCGTCAACAGATCATGCAGGCTGTCCCGGGTACCGAACCGGTTGTGCATGTCCTGGTGCAGGAACTCGCGCAGCGACGGCATCGCGGCAATTGCCAGATCGATCTGTTCGTTCGACCCGGGTTCGTAGGCCCCGACCGAGATCAGGTCCCGGTTCTGCTGATACAGACTATAGAGCTGCTTGAACTCGCGGGCAGCCGCGAGGTGTGGGCGGTCCGCGATCTCGTTCATCGCACGGCTCACCGAGGCCTCGATGTCGATCGCCGGGTAATGGCCGGACTCGGCCAGACGGCGCGACAGCACAATGTGCCCGTCGAGGATCGCACGGGCGGCATCGGCGATCGGGTCGTTCTGATCGTCACCCTCAGCCAGCACCGTGTAAAAAGCGGTAATCGAACCGCCGCCGCGATCGCCGTTGCCGGCGCGCTCCACCAGCTGCGGCAGCTTCGCGAACACCGACGGCGGATAGCCCTTGGTCGCCGGCGGCTCGTTGATCGCCAGACCGATCTCCCGCTGTGCCTGGGCAAAGCGTGTCAACGAATCCATCAGCAACAGCACCTGCCTGCCCTGATCGCGAAAGTACTCGGCAATCGCGGTCGCCAGCATCGCGCCGTGCATGCGCCGCAACGGCGGCTGGTCGGCCGGGACCGCGACCACGACGGCACGCCGCAGGCCCTCTTCACCGAGAATATTGTCAACGAATTCCTTGACCTCGCGGCCGCGCTCGCCGATCAGGCCGACCACGACGACATCCGCATCCGTATAACGGGTCATCATGCCGAGCAGTACCGATTTACCCACACCGGACCCTGCAAACAGGCCGAGGCGCTGCCCACGTCCGACACTGAGCAGCGCGTTGATGGCCCGGATGCCGACGTCCAGTGGTTCGCGGATCGGCGCACGCGCCAACGGATTGATGTATCCACCATTCAGCGGCCAGCGGCACTCCGTATGCAACATGCCCCTGCCGTCCAGCGGCCTACCGCTGCCGTCGATGATGCGCCCGAGCAGTTCTTCGCCGACGCTCGCCTCGCTGACCCGGCCGGTAGGCACGACACGCGCATCCGGCTCGAGGCCGCGGATATCGCCGGTCGGCATCAGGTACAGGCTCTCACCGGAAAAGCCGACCACTTCGGCCTCGATGCATTCACCCGCACTGTTGATCACGTCACAGCGACCGCCGATCGCGGCGCGGCAGCCGACCGCCTCGAGCGTGAGGCCGACCATGCGTGTAAGTTTGCCCTCGACGACGAGCCCGCGACCCGCGCCGAGACGATCCCCGAGGCGATGGATCCGGGCCGCCCAGATCGCGTTGCGTTCGAGCTCAGGCGCCACCGTCGTCCGCCCCCCCGCCGTCCTGCACCCGCTCGCCGGCAAGCAAGGGCGCGATCAGACTGCTCAGCCGCGAATCCAGTCGCGCATCGACCTGGGATGTATCGGTATGGATACGGCAACCGCCGCGCTGTATCACCGGGTCTTCGACGATCTGCCATTTCTGGTCATGGTCGCCGAGCGTGTAGGCCTCGCGCACCAGTACCGCATCGTCCGGGTGCAGCACCACGCGCACATTGCGCACGCTGACCGGTAGCACGCCAAGCGCCTCGCGCACCACGCCGACGATCTGAGCCGGGTCGAGCTTGACCTCCCGGCGGATGAGCTGGCGCACCATATTAATGACCAGCGCGACCACTTCGTCCTCGACCTGCTGGTCGAGTTGTTCGAACGGCCGGTCGAGCACGCCGATGATCTGATCGAGCCGTTCGACGCGCTCGCGGACCTGCGCCCTGCCCTCCTCCAGCCCTTCGCGGTGACCGAAGGCCTGCCCCTCCCTGCGGCCCTGCTCGAATCCCTCGCCATGCGCCGCCTGCTGAATCTGGTCGAGCTGTGCGGCGGTGAGCAGACCGCCCGCCTCCTCGATCGGTGTTTCGCCGTGGCGCTGCACATGCGGCGGCTGCCACTGCGTGACCGTCACGTCTTCTGCGCGGAGGATCTGCACGCCGGTTTTCTTGCGCTTGTCCATCCGTGGCTAGATAAACTCTTCGCTGCCGCTGCCACCGAGATTGATCTCACCGGCATCGGACAGCCGGCGGGCGACGGTAAGGATCTCCTTCTGCGAGTTCTCGACATCGCTGAGTTTGGCCGGCGGCGCCGCCTCGAGATCGTCTTTGAGCATCTCGGCTGCGCGCGAGGACATGTTCTTGAAGATCTTCTCGCGCAGCGGCTCGGGCGCCCCGCGCAGCGCCAGCAGCAGCTGGTCCGAAGATATCTCGCGCAGCAGGGTCTGCATCCCGCGATCGTCGACGTCGATCAGGTTCTCGAACACGAACATATTGTCCTGAATCTGCTGTGACAGCTCGTCATCCGCCTCGTTGATCTGCTCGATCACCTTGCTCTCCACCGTCCCATCGACGAAGTTCAGGATGTCCGCGGCCTTCTTGACCCCACCGAGCGCGGACGACTTGACGTTGGAACCGCCGGAGAACTGCTTCTCGAGAATCTCGTCGAGTTCCTGCAGCGCATTGGGCTGGATCCCGTCGAGCGTGGCGACCCGCATGATGACATCGGTGCGGACGCGCTCCGGAAACTCCGCGAGCACACCCGCGGCTTGGTCCGGGTCCAGGAAGGACATCACGATCGCTATGATCTGCGGATGCTCGAGGCGTATCAGTTCGGCCACCGCGCGCGAGTCCATCCACTTGAGCTGCTCCAGGCCCTTGCTGTTGCGGCCGAGCAGGATGCGGTCGATGATGCCGCTGGCCTTGTCCGCCCCCAGCGCCTAGGTCAGCATGTTGCGGATGTATTCGTCCGACCCCATGCCGAGCGACGTCTGCTCGCCGATCGCGTCGACGAACTTCTGCATGACCAGTTCCATCTGCGAATTGGTGACATTGCTCAGTCCGGCCATCGCCAGTCCGATCTCCTGAACCTCCTTCGGTCCCATGTGGCGCAGGATTTCGGCCGCATGCTGCTCACCGAGTCCGAGCATCAACAACGCTGAGCGCTCCACTCCGCTGAGCGCCCTGAGGACCTGTGCATCTGCACTCTGCTCCATATCAGGCCGCTTCTTCGCTCATCCAGGTCTTCACCAACTGCGCGACCCGTTTCGGGTCCTCGTCCACGAGCTGGCGCGCCGCGTCCATGATGTTCTCGTAGCGCGCGCCACCGGGCAGCTGCAGCGGCTGTCCGTCGCTGCCGAGCAATGGGTCTTGCGCCGCTGACCCGCCCGCCTCTGTCGAGCCCATCGGACCTTCGACCCGCGCGGGCTCGACGTCGGAACCACCGGCCAGCTCGGCGGGGCTCGCGGTCAGGCGACGCAGGGTCGGCTTCAATACGAATAGGATCAGCAACAGCACCAGGACCAGACCGCCGACCTGCTTGACCAGTTCGGTGAACCAGTCCTGTTCCCAGAGCGGCACCTCGGGCAGCTCCGCGACCGGCTCAGGGTTCAGGAAGGAGCTGTTCATGACCCGCACACTGTCGCCGCGGCGCGCATCGAACCCGACCGCTTCGCGCACCAACTCAGTCAGCCGCTCGATTTCTTCCGGGGTACGCTCGCGCATGCTGACGCTGCCGTCTTCCGCGGTCGTGGCGATGTCGTCGACCACCACGGCGACCGACAGACGGCGCAGTGAAATCGGCGACATCCGGGTATGGCTGATGACGCGGTCGAGCTCATAATTGCGGGTCGACTGACGGCTGGCGTTGATCGTGGTCTCCGGCTCCTCTGGGCCTTCCTCCGCGTTTTCCGGCGCGTTGCCCGCTGCAGGCGGCTGGTTCGCCAGCGCACCCGGCACACCACCACCGGCCCCGAGGCCACGGCTCTTTTCCTCGTTGAGCTGCTCGCTGCGCAGCGCCGGCTGATCCGGGTCGTAGCGTTCCTGCGTCTCCTCGGTCACGGTGAAATCGACGTCTGCGGCAACCTGCGCCCGCACCTTGTCGCGGCCCACGATTGGGGCAAGCAGGTCTTCGATGCGTGCGCGGTAGTGCTCTTCGATGCGCCGCGTATGCTCGAACTGGTTGGCCGAGAGCTTCAGTTCGCGGCTCTCCTGTTCGTCGCTAAGCAGCCTGCCCTTTTGATCGATCACGGCCACGCGACCAGGTTCGAGTTCCGGGATACTGGATGCGACCAGATGCACGATGGCCTCGACCTGTGCCGCTTCGAGCGCGCGGCCATTGTGCAGACGCAGTGTCACCGACGCACTCGGCGGCTGACGTTTTCGAACGAACACCGACTGCTTTGGGATGGCCAGATGGACCCGAGCGCTCTGCACCGAGCCGATGGTCGCGATGGTACGTGCCAGTTCGCCCTGCAGGGCCTGCTGATAGCGCGCCCGTTCGACGACCTGGCTGGTACCGAAGCCGGTATCCTGCTGCAACAGCTCGAAACCCATGCCGGCACCGTTCGGCAGCCCCTGGCCGGCCAACTGCATACGGATCTCTTTCAGTTTGGCGGACGGGACCATCACCATCCCGCTGGCCTCGTCGATCCGGAAATCCGCCCCGGCCTGGCGCAGTGCCTCCATCACCTCGCTCGCGTCTTTCTCCGCCAGGCTCCCATACAGCGGCGTGTAGCTCGGCGACTGGGACCAGAGCACGACCGCAACCCCGAGCGCCACGCTGGCTGCGATGCCGACCATCACGGCCAGCTGGCGCAACCAGGGATTGTCCGTGATCGCACCCACGCCCACGCCCGGATCCGCCGCCGGAAGATTCTTCAGATTTGCCGCATCCGCCATGTCTTTGACCTATCCCTCAGCCGCCTCGTCCGACGCCGCAATCAGACCGGCATGTTCATGACGTCCTTGTAGGCGTCGACCAGCTTGTTGCGCACCTCGACCATGGCCTGAAAGGAGACGCTGGATTTCTGTGCCGCGATCATCACCTCGGCCAGATCGAGTCCCTCGCGGCCCTGCTCGAAGGCGGTACGCAGGGAATTCGCCTGCTGCTGGGTCGCATTGACCGAATCGATTGAGCGCTTGAGCAAGTCGCCGAATTCGTTTGACGGGGACTCCTCGATACCCGTCCCACTGGCTGCCTGGGCGCGAACGACGCGCATCTGGGCCAAGACCTGGTTGATTTCCGGAGTGCTCATGGTCTCTGTCCTATAGTTTTGATCGGTTTTCTGACACGCAATCGCTGCCCCTGCGGACTTTGCACTTTTCGCGCCAAAATCAATGTCGGGGAATCGACACCCCGGCCTCGCGCAGCTTCTGCAGCTTGTAACGCAGCGTCCGGGGGCTGATGCCGAGGATCTCGGCGGCCTGCTTGCGGCTACCGCGACCGCTGCGCAGCGCATCGAGAATCATCTGCTCCTCGACGTTGCGCAGGTCGTCGGTCAGACGGCCCTTGCCGGTCGGCTCGTTCCCTGCGTCGGTCGACGCCGCGGCCGAAGACGCCGGGGCGAAGTCACCGTCCAGGGTCTCGAAGTGGATGTCGGAGGCTGCGATACGGTTACCGTCACACAGGATCAGTGCACGCTGCATCAGGTTGTCAAGCTCGCGGACATTGCCTGGCCACGCGTGCGAAACCAGGCTGGCCTCCGCCTCGGGATCGAGCGGCGGCATGGTCTCGCCACTGCGCAGATGGCGTTCCATGAGGTGGCGCGCCAGCGGCAGGATATCGCGTGGCCGTTCGCGCAGCGGCGGCAGCGTCACCGGGAAAACGTTCAGACGGTAGAACAGATCTTCGCGGAATCGCCCCGCGGCGACCTCTTCGCGCAAGTGACGATTCGAGGTGGCCAGCACGCGCACGTCGAGCTGTATCACATCGCGTCCGCCCAGTCGCTCCACCTCGCGCTCCTGCAACACCCGCAGCAGCTTTGCCTGCAGCGCCAGACTCATCTCCGAAATCTCGTCGAGCAGCAGCGTGCCACCCTGGGCCTGCTCGAATTTCCCGGCACTGGCCCGGATCGCGCCGGTGAAGGCACCCTTTTCATAGCCAAACAACACGGCCTCGAGCATGTTCTCGGGGATCGCCGCGCAGTTGATCGCGACGAAGGCACCGTCGGCGCGGTACGAACGACAGTGGATGTAACGCGCCAGCACCTCTTTACCGGTACCCGACTCGCCACCGATCATCACGGTCGCGTCGCTGGCCGCCACACGGTTCGCGAGTTCGACGAGTTCGCGCGTGCGCAGGTCCTCGGCGATCATTCGCCCGTCCTCGTGGTGCCGCTGCGGCAGGTAACGCTCGACCTTCTGCAGCAGGTCGTTCACCTCGAAAGGCTTGGCCAGGTAGTCGACCGCACCCAGCTTCATCGCCTCAACCGCCTGCTCTACCGTCCCGTAGGCGGTCATTACCAGGACCGGCAGCTCCTGGAAACGCGCACGCAGGTTGCGCAGCAGGGCACGTCCGTCCATCGGGCGCATCTGCACGTCGGTCAGCACCATGTCGATGCTGTCGCGGTCGAGTCGGGCCAGCGCCTGCTCACCATCCGTCGCGGTCAGCACCTCGTAGCCGGAGAGCATCAGCGTATCGCTCAAGGCCTGCGCCAACGCGCTGTCGTCTTCCACTACCAAAATGCGCGATGGATTGATCACGGCGACTCCCTCACTGCTGACGATTGCTGGGCCGGCGCCGCGAGCGCCGGCAGCTGAATTTCGAACCGGGCCCCGCCCAGCGTCGCGTCGGCCACACGCAGCGCGCCGCCATGCTGTAACACCACGGCCTGGACGACGGCGAGGCCGAGACCGGTGCCGCGTTCGCGGGTCGTGAAGAACGGGTCGAAGATGCGCGGCCTTGCGACCGGATCGATGCCCGGGCCGTCGTCCTCGAACGCCAGCCGCAGCGAGCCATCGGGTCCGCTGTCGGCCGACACCGCGAGCGTGACGCCTTCGCCGCCATGGTTCAGCGCGTTGTCGATCAGGTTGCTGAAGGCCCCGGCGAGGCTGTCCAGATTACCGGCGACCCGGCGTCCTGCAACGCGTTCCAGGTCGACCTGCACGCGGGCCCCGAGTTGGCGTAGCCGTGGCCGGAGCCCCGCCAGCGCGGTGGTCAGCGCGTCTTCCACGCGGACCGGACCGGCCTTGAAACTGCCACCGCGGCTGAAGGCGAGCATCTCGCGCACCAAGGACTCGGTGTGCCGCAGGCCGTCCAGCAGCTTCTGGCTGAATGCGCGACGCTGCGCGTCGCTCAAGCCGTCTTTCGCCAGCTGGCCGGCGTAGAGCACCGAGGTCGATAAGGGAGTGCGCACCTGGTGGGCGAGTTGTGCCGCCATTTCGCCCATCGCGCTCAGTCGGTCCTGGCGCTCGACCCGCTCCTGCAGGCGGCGCTGGTCCGTCACGTCGACGACCACCAGGATGCGACCGCGATCGTTGAGCGGGCGTTGCGACACGCTGACCCGGCGCCCGTCGTGCAGACGCCAGTCGCCGGGTGCCGGCTCGGCCGCCACGACCTCGCGCTTCACCTCGCTCCAGCGCCGCCCCCAGGCGAGACCCGGAAAAAGTTGTTCGGCGGCGGGATTGAAGCGGTCTATACGGTCACGCGCATCAACCAGTACGATCGCCGCAGGGAGCGCTTCGAGCAGCACACCCAGTTGGTCGGCGAGGTGCTCCTTCTGTACCCGCTCGACAGAGCGCTCGCGGCGCGACAGGGCCAGCTCGCGACTGAGGTCGGCGACGCGCCCCTCGAGCTGACCATAGGCGCTGGTCAGACGCTCTGACAGTTCGTTGAATACGCCGAACGCGTGTTCCAGATCCCGTGTGGATTGCGGCGGTCGTGTCTGCAGTTCGCCCATGCGGCTGAATCCCGTCTCCCGATACTGTTCGGGGAGTGGATCAGCAAGACACGTGCCATAGAAAAATAGCCAGCAAAAACAGCAGCTTGACTAGAGAAAGAAACGATTACGTCAAAGGCCCGTCAGCTCATGCCCTCGCTGCAGGCCGTACTTGCGCAGTTTTTCGACGAGCGTGGTCCGCCGCATCTTCAGCTTCTTCGCTGCATGCGCGACGACCCCGTTGGCCTCTTCGAGGGCCTGACGGATCAAGCTCTGTTCCATGTTCGCCAAATGCGCCTTGAGGTCGATACCCTCGGCCGGCAGGCGCGGCATACTGGACACCGTGTTGGGTTGATCGCCGTGGCCGCTGACGACCGGCAAGGCCTCGTCCTCGACTGACTCGACCACCGCCGGTACCGGTATACCGGCGCGGAACTTTTCCGGCAGGTCGGCGACGTCGACCACGCCATAGGGGAACAGGATCGCGAGACGCTCGATCAGATTCGCCAGCTCACGCACGTTGCCGGGCCAGCGGTAATGGGTCAGCGCAGTGACCGCCGCCGGCGTCAGGCGCACAGAGCCGCGCTTTTCGTGCTCGATGCGCTGGATCAGGTCGTTGACCAGTACCGGGATATCCTCCACACGCTCACGCAGCGGCGGCACGTCGATCGGAAAGACATTGAGCCGGTAATAGAGGTCTTCGCGGAAACTGTCCTCTTTGATGGACTGTTCCAGGTTGCGATGGGTGGCGGCAATGATCCGGACATTGCAGTGCACGGTCTTGTTGCTACCCACCCGTTCGAAGGTCCGCTCCTGCAGCACGCGCAGCAGCTTGACCTGCATGTGCATGCTCATATCGCCGATCTCGTCGAGAAACAGCGTGCCGCCCTCGGCCAACTCGAAGCGCCCCTGGCGGGAGGTGATCGCACCGGTGAAGGCCCCCTTCTCGTGGCCGAACAACTCGCTTTCCAGCAGGTCTCCCGGGATCGCACCACAGTTGACCGGCACAAAGGGCCGACCCCGGCGCTTCGAGTGATAGTGCAGCTTGCGCGCGACCACCTCTTTGCCCGTACCGGACTCGCCAAGGATCAGCACCGTCGCCTCGGTGTCGGCCACCTGCTCGATCATCTTGTTGATGCCACGCGTCGCGCGGCTGTTGCCAGACAGGCTGCGAAACAGCTCGAGCGGGCGGCGCGGCGCCTCGCCGTGACGCTGCGACTCGGCAAACACCTGCGCCTTGTGCATCAAGGCCGAGATCGCATCGTACTGGCAGGGGACGCGCAAGGTTCCGAGCACATCGCCGCTGACCAGCATCTCGTCACCGGACCGCTCCTGGACCTGGATCAGCGCCGGGCGCGGCGTGGCGTCGTTGATCGCACCGAGATAGGCACTGCGATCCGCATCGGCCAGCCGGCCGCCGAGGAACACGACCACCGAACGGTCGCCGAAGCGCTCGATCAGGCGCTTCAAGTCCTCCGGCGACTCCGGGAGATGCACGTCGCAGTCGATAAACTGAAGGATATTCTGCAGGTATGCCGCCGAGGCCTGATCCGACAACACCAGCATCGCGGTGATTGCATTCAGGGCCTGGCCTTTGCTGTTTTCAGGCGGCATCCAGCCGGCCCCGGCGTTCGCTGTAGACATGCGTATTTTGAGAAGGCAATCACATAAGTAGCCGAAAGTTAAGCATGCCGATGGCATCCTGTCAAAAAAACGTCAGTTAACAAAACGGCGCCATCCCCGGCTTCGCAACGCTGCGGCTTGACAGCCCCCTCCCTGGCCCCTAGAAATTGACGCTTCGAAGCTGAAACCCGGGCCCCCCATTGAACGATCTACCGCTCGGCGCGCTGTTCGGCGCCCTGGTATTCCTGCTTGGACTGTCCGCGTTCTTCTCGGGTTCAGAGACCGCGCTGATGACGCTCAATCGCTACCGGTTGCGTCACCTGACCACTGCCGGGCACCCGGGGGCCCGCCTGGCCGATCGCCTGTTGCGCAAACCCGACCGGCTGATCGGGCTGATCCTGCTCGGCAACAACTTCGTGAATATCCTGGCCTCGTCACTCGCGACCATCATCGCGCTGCGGCTGGGCGGAGAAGGCGCGATACCGATTGCCGCCGGCCTGCTGACGCTGGTCGTACTGATCTTCTCCGAGGTCGCCCCCAAGACCTTCGCGGCGCTGCACCCGGAGCGGCTCGCGTTTCCGGCCTCCTGGGTCTATACGCCGCTGTTGCGCGTGCTGTTTCCGCTGGTCTGGCTGGTCAACCTGCTGGCCAACACCGTGCTGCGGGGGCTCGGCATCTATCCCGAGGACGGCGAGGGCAATGCGCTGAGCCGAGAGGAACTGCGTACCGTGGTGAACGAGGCCGGGGCGATGATCCCGAAGCGCCACCAGAAAATGCTGCTCAACATCCTCGACCTGGAGAAAGTCACCGTCGACGACATCATGGTGCCGCGCAGCGAGCTGGACGGGATCGACCTGGAAAATCCGATCGACGTGATCCTCGAGCAGCTCGAAAAGATTCCCTACACGCGGGTGCTGGCATTTAGCGGCAGCATCGACCGGGTCGTCGGTTTCGTGCATGCGCGCCGGGTGATGCAGGCACAACTCGACGGCGAGCTGACCCGTGAGTCGCTCGAAGGCCTGATCCGCGAGCCCTATTACATCCCCGAGGGCACGCCACTGAACCGTCAGCTGATCAACTTCCAGCACAGGCGGCGGCGCACCGCGCTGGTGGTCGACGAGTACGGTGATGTATTGGGTCTGGTTACGATGGCCGACCTGCTCGAGGAGATTGTCGGGGAATTCGCCACCGACCCGGCCGATGGCATCGCCGATGTGCTGCCGCAGCACGACGGCAGTTTCCTGGTGGACGGCAGCGCCAGCCTCCGGGATCTGGTTCGGACCATGCACTGGGAGCTGCCGACCGACGGGCCGAAGACCCTGAACGGTCTGATCGTGGAGTACCTGGAGAGCATTCCCGAGACCGGGACGTCGCTGATGATCGCCGGCTATCCGATCGAGGTGGTGCAAATCCAGGATAATGCGGTCAAGACCGCACGCATCAGGCCGGCCGAGCGCCGCCGCACGCTCGCGGAAGCCTGAACACACGGCGCACGCACCGTCTCGTCGCCGGAAAAACGGGGCGCGTTTGCCCGGTAGTGGCGACGCGCAGGGTTTCCACCTCCCGGCTACCCGCAGACTCGTCGCACATGTGATAAATTCCGCCCGGCCCCACCCGCGGCGGTGGGCAACCGCTCATTGTCAAAACCGGGTGCTTGACGCGCGGGGTCATCGCGCAGACGAACGGTGGGGGCGTCGCACCCGCGTCGCCTGACGCACCCCAGCGTTGCACAGCCTCGTCCCGCCGAGCGCGCGTCGAAAGATCACACGTCGGTTTCACAGGGGGTATTGAAGCATGGAGTTCGCAGACGGTGTGCTGCACGTGAAAGGTTTTCTTGCCGTGACCATCGGCATCGTGGTGCTGTTCGTTGGTAAACGGATCAACGACGCGGTATCCCTACTGCGCCGGTTCAGCATCCCGGAACCGGTCACCGGCGGTCTGCTGTTCTCGATCCTGTTTGGTGTCGTCTATGCGCTCTCGGACGTGGCGGTCGAATTCGATCTCGACGCACGCGATTTCCTGCTCGTCTACTTCTTCACCACGATTGGCATCAACGCCAGCTTCTCCGAGCTGCTCGCCGGCGGTAAACCCTTGGTGGTACTCCTCGCGCTCACGATCGGCTACATGGTCGTGCAAAACCTGACCGGGATCTCGGTGGCTGCGCTGTTCGACCTTTCCGGCCCGGTCGGGCTGCTCGGCGGGAGCGTCTCGCTCATTGGCGGACATGGCACGGCAATCGCCTGGGCGCCGCGATTTGCCGAAGAGTATGGGGTCACCAGCGCAATGGAAATCGGTATCGCCTGCGCCACGTTCGGATTGATCCTGGCGAGCCTCATGGGCGGCCCGATTGCGAGTTTTCTGATCAAGCGACACCATCTGCAGCCGGAAAGTCAGGCGTCGCTGGACGTCGGGACGTCGGAGCAGCGGGACACGCAGGGGATTGGCCAGCTGGACTTCCTCGATGCGATTCTCGCGATCCACGTCGCGGTGATCGCCGGCCTGGTGCTCAATGAGGGACTCGAGCACATGGGGCTCAAGCTGCCGCTGTTTGTCACCTGCCTGTTCGCCGGCATCCTGATTTCGAACCTGGTGCCGGAGAGCTTCCCGCGTATCTCGGGCACACGCTGGCCGAAGCGCACGCCGGCGATGGCACTGATTGCCGATATCTCGCTCGGCACCTTCCTCGCAATGTCGCTGATGAGTATGCAGCTCTGGACACTGGTCGACCTGGCAGGCCCGATCTTCACTATCCTGGCGGCTCAGTTCGTCGTCGCCGTCGCGATCAATATCTTCGTGGTCTTTCCCGCGATGGGTCGCAACTATGACGCAGCGGTGATCTCGGCAGGCTTCGGCGGGATCTCGCTGGGTGCCACGCCGACCGCGATGGCCAATATGGCGGCCGTAACCCAGCGACACGGCGCCTCGCACCTCGCGTTCATTGTCGTTCCGCTGGTCTGCGCCTTCTTCGTCGATCTGGCGAATGCGCTGCTGATCCCGTTCTTCCTCGGCCGATTCTGATCCCCCATCGACAGCCACCGTCGAATCATTGGAGACCGCCTCATGAGAGTTCCCCTTCACGCGGTATTGATGGACTGCTGCGGCCACATCCGGCACCGGGCGCTCACCGCCATCGCACTTTCCCTGTTCACGCTTGCCGCGGCGGCGGCTGCGGCAGAGCTCGAGACCACGGGTGAGATCGACTGGCTGCGGCTGCTGATGGGGTTGTTCGGTGGGCTCGCCCTGTTCCTGTTCGGCATGGAGCAGATGTCGAACGGGCTGAAGGCCGCGGCCGGAGAGGGTCTCAAGAACCTCATGGAGCGACTGACAAAGAACCGTTTCATGGGCGCAATGACCGGTGCCTTCGTGACCGCGGTGCTCAACTCCTCGTCGGTGACCACGGTGCTGGTCGTGGGTTTCATCACCGCGGGCGTCATGACCTTCGCCCAATCGGTCGGCGTTATCATGGGCGCGAACATCGGCAGCACCTTCACCGCGCAGATTGTCGCATTCAATGTCACCCAGTATGCGCTGCTGCTCGTCGCACCGGGCTTTCTGATGCTGTTCACCGCAAAGCAGGACCGCATCCGGCATTACGGCGAGATGATCATGGGCCTCGGCCTGGTCTTCTTCGGCATGGGCCTGATGAGCGAGGCGATGAACCCGCTGCGCAGCTACCAGCCGTTCCTCGACCTGATGCAGCGCATGGAGGATCCGCTGTTCGGCATTCTCGTCGGCGCGGTCTTCACGGGCCTGGTGCAGTCCTCGGCGGCGACGACCGGCATCGCGATCGTGATGGCGACCGAGGGCCTGATCAGCCTCCCGGCCGGCATTGCGCTGGCCTTCGGTTCGAACATCGGCACCTGTGTGACCGCGATCCTCGCGGCCATCGGCAAACCGGTCGAAGCGGCCCGCGCCGCGGCGGTGCACGTGCTGTTCAACGTCGCCGGGGTATTGCTCTGGGTGTTCTTCATTCCACAGTTCGCCGGATTGGTCGAGGACATCTCGCCCGCCTATCCGGCGTTGAGCGGCACCGAGCGCATGGCCGCCGAGGTGCCACGCCAGATCGCGAACGCCCACACCCTGTTCAACGTCGTCAATACCTTCGTCTTCATCTGGTTCACCGTACCCCTGGCAAGGCTGGTCGAGCGCATGCTGCCGGACCGCCCCGCATCTGAGCGCATCATTGTGAGGCCGAAGTTTCTCGACAAGGAACTCCTGAAGACACCGTCCCTTGCGCTGGAACGCGCCCGGTTCGAGATCGGTCACCTCGGCGAGGTCCTGCAGGGCATGCTGGCACGGATTTCGGCGATCATGGACGACCCGAAGGCAGCGGACCAGATTCGCAAAGACGAGGACAAGGTCGACATACTGTACGAGGAGATCATCGAGTACCTGCGCGCGATCCACATAAAGTCGATGACCCCCGCGCAGAGCCAGGAGTTCATCCAGCTGGTCGGGGCGACCGACAACCTGGAGGGTATCGGCGACATCATCGCGACCGACCTGCTCAAGCTCGTCGACGACGCACGCAGCAAGGGCGTCCGGGCCACCGACACCTTGCGCGCCATCTACATGAACCTCCATACGGCGATCCTGGAGGCGCTGGCATCCGCGGTCCAAGCGGTCGAAAAGGACGACCAGCAGGCGGCCCAGGACGTGCTGGCGGCCAAGGACGATATCCACCGTCTCGTGGACGAGGCGCTACAGCATCAGGTCGGTGAACTGACCGCAGTGGAGCCGAGCAGCCTGGACGCGTTCCGGCTGGAGATGGAGGTAGCGGACAAATTCAAGCGCATCTATGCGCTGTCCAAGCGCATCGCCAGGGGGGAGCTGCCGGAAGCCGTTGAGTCACGTGATTGACCCCGCCGCGGGCGGCTTGTCACTTCGGTGGCGAACCCATCGGCCCGCGGGGCCTGGCGCCCGATGCGCGCGCGGCGGCCAGCGCCCCCGGCAGAGTCGCGTTCAGGCGAGCCCGCGATCCGCCAGTGCGGCGACCAACAGCGACAGGACGACAATGACGGACAGCTGGACACGCAGCGCGCGATAGGTCGCGTCCAGCGCCGGCAAAATGAAGCGGTCGACGATCAGGATCAGCACGAACAGCGCGGCAAAGCCCAGCAGCGCGATGGACCCGGGCTCGACCGCGAGCAGGACCCAGGCGATCAGTGCCGGGGTCACGCCCCAGTGCAGACGGGCGCGCGTGTACCGGTCGTCGCGCTGCGCCGCCATGCCCCAATGGACCGCGCCGAGGAAACTGGCGATCACCGCCGCATAGTAACGCAGCATGTCCGTCGCGAGCCCGCGCCAGCCCGGGTCGTCGGCCAACGACAGGACGGCCGCACACACAAGGAAGGGAATGAGCCCGGCGTAGCCGAGCCAGCGACGTTCGTTTTGCCGGGCGTCCCCGGCCTGTGCAGCGTCTGAAGGCATCGTGTCCCTCCGCCGAAGTGGATTGTCTGGTCGATCATCTCAGGGGCCGCGCGCGGCAACCGGCACCGTTCGCCCAGCCGGCCCCTATCATACCGACGATGGCCAGGCCTGCCGTTGTTCGCGAAGACGCACACGAGGCGCCGCCGGCGCCAGCATCGCTGACGGCCGCTCAGGCGTTACGCGGCAGATCGAGCGCGTAGGGCAACAGGTCGTCGAGGGTCAGCACCTCCAGCACGCGTTCGTGCGTGGCCTGCAGGAACAGGGGCGGCGCCAGGTCGGCCTCGAGGGCCTCGCGCCAGCGCAAGACACACAGACACCAGCGGTCACCGCCCTTAAGGCCGGGGAAGCCGTACGCCGGCACCGGGGTGATCAGATCGTTGCCCTGGTCTCGTGAAAACGCCAGGAAACGGTCGTCGACCTGGGCGCACACGAGGTGCAGGCCGCCGTCGTCCGGTCTGGTGCGGCAGTGGCCGTCGCGCAGGTAACCGGTCTTTGGCCGCAGGCCGCACAGTGCCAACTCACCGCCGAGGACGTTGCGGGCAAAGTCTTGCATGTCAGGCCCTCGCCGCGAGAAAGGCCCTGGCCGCGGAGGTGGCACCCCAGGCACCGGCATAGAGCGCACGTGAAAGCGCCTCGACCTGTTGCAGGTCGCCCTCCAACATACGGCCACGGATCGCCAGCGTCATCGCCAATCCCTGCAGGATGTCACCCTCGCTGACGTCGTCGCGCGTCCCGGCATGCTCGGAAACCACCTCTAGCAGGCGCGTGACCAGGTCGGCGACAGATGCCGCCGAGCGGGTCTCCGGGTGCAGCGGGAAGTCGATATCGTAGGCACGCCCGCCCGCGGTGATCGCTACAAACTGCAGTATGTCCTGGTCCGTCATCTTAACCCTCCGGCTCGGCCTCTCGTTGGCTTGCCCGGACAATGCTAAGGTCGTGCGGGGCCGATATTGCCACCGGGCTTGTGCGGCATTGCGGGTGCAGGATGCGGCTTTTGCTTGTTCAGCAGGCCGCTCTGGCTCTGCCGTGCCGAGTCGACATCGACGTTGGTCTCGACCGAGCCGAGTACGTTGGAGGCGGCGGCGAGGGTGTGTTTCTTCATCATCTGTATTCTCCTGAATGTTTCGCTTGGTTCGTTTCCGCAGGCCGGGGTGTCCGTGCTGTTGAGGAGAATGACAGGGGCATATCCGAACGGCCCCTTTGCCGCAACACGCAGCGACTGTGTGACTTTTTCACAGCGCCCGCGCGTGCGACGACGCGCGCCACTGTGGTGCTCGCGATCAGCGCTTGAAAAGGTTGATCAGGATGGTCAGTGCGACACTGACGAGCAGCATCGAGGTGATTGGAAAAAAGAACTTGCCACGCGCGCCGTCGACACGGATGTCGCCCGGCAGTCTACCGAACCAGCTGACCAGGCCAGGCGCGAATTGCCATACAAGCCCCAGCGCGACGGATAGCAGCCCGGCCAAAATCAGCCAACGCGCCATCCGCTCAAACCCTCCCGCTCGCGCACGGCGGCCTGTTGTCTCCCGGCAACTGCAGGCCGCCTCGCGCTGCCGGAAACGTGCCATGCCGGCCTGTCGCGGGGCGACTCATGGCCAGTCGGCCAGCGCGTCGATCGCCTCGCCGATGCGGCTTACCGCGACCAGCTCCAGGCCCTCGACCGGCCGCTTCGGTGCATTCGCCTTCGGCACGATCATACGCCGGAAGCCATGTTTCACGGCCTCGCGCAGGCGCTCCTGGCCATTGGGCACGGGGCGGATCTCGCCGGCCAGACCGACCTCGCCGAAGGTCGCCAGGTCTCCGGCCATCGGGCGATCACGGAAACTCGACAACACCGCGAGCAGCACCGGCAGGTCCGCCGCGGTCTCGGTCACACGCACGCCGCCGACCACGTTCAGGAACACATCCTGGTCGAACATCGCGATCCCACCGTGCCGGTGCAGCACCGCGAGCAGCATCGACAGTCGATTCTGGTCCAGGCCGAGCGCCACCCGTCGCGGGTTGGCCAGCGGGCTCTGGTCGACCAGCGCCTGCACCTCGACCAACAGCGGCCGGGTGCCTTCCCGGGTGACCAGGATGCAGCTGCCGGCGACCTGTTGCTCGTGGCGCGACAGGAAGATCGCTGAGGGATTGCTGACCTCGCGCAGCCCCTTGTCGCTCATCGCGAAAACGCCCAGTTCGTTGACTGCACCGAAGCGGTTCTTGATTGCGCGGATCAGGCGAAACGGCCCGCCGCTCTCGCCTTCGAAGTAGAGCACCGTGTCGACCATGTGTTCGAGGACACGCGGCCCGGCCAGCGCACCTTCCTTGGTTACGTGCCCGACCAGAAACAGCGAAGTGCCGGTCTGCTTCGCGAACCGGACGAGGCGCGCGGCGGATTCGCGCACCTGTGCGACCGAACCCGGTGCCGACTGCAGCGACTCGGTGTAGAAGGTCTGGATCGAATCGAGCACCAGAACACGCGGCCGGTCGCTCGCGATCAGCGCGAGAATGCGCTCGACACAGGTCTCGGTCAGGAGACGCAGACGGTCGGTCGGCAGTTCGAGACGCTGCGCGCGGAGGCTGATCTGCTCCGCGGACTCCTCGCCGCTGACGTATAGCGCAGGCATGCGGCCCGACAAAAGGGCCAGCGCCTGCACCAGTAGTGTCGATTTGCCGATGCCGGGGTCGCCACCGATCAGCACGACCGAGCCGGCGACCAGCCCGCCGCCGAGCACGCGATCAAGTTCGCCGAGGCCGGTCGGCAGGCGCTCGACACCTTCGGCGGAGACTTCGGACAGGTTCCGGATGCGGATGCTGTCGTCGCCGGCATACCCCGCGAAGCGCACGTCGCCGCGCGTGGCCGATGCGGCGACCGTCTCCTGCAGTGTGTTCCAGGCGCCGCACTCGCCACACTGCCCGACCCATTTCGCGGCCTGGGCGCCGCACGCGGCGCAGACATAGACGGTTTTCGCAGGTTTTCCCATCGACAGCGTCAGTTGCGGTGGCCGGGCAGCTTCATTCCGCCGGTATCCCTGACCATGCCGCTCAGTACTGGTCGTCGCCGTAGACGTCGTAGGCGAAGTTGTCGAAGCGCGTGAACTGTCCCTGGAAGGTCAGCATCACGCTGCCGATCGGCCCGTTACGCTGCTTGCCGATGATGATTTCGGCCTTGCCCTTGTCCGCGCTGTCCTCGTTGTACACCTCGTCCCGGTAGATGAACACGATCAGGTCGGCATCCTGCTCGATCGCGCCGGACTCGCGCAGATCCGACATCACCGGGCGCTTGTTCGGCCGCTGCTCCAGCGAACGATTGAGTTGCGACAGCGCGACGACCGGTACGCTGAGCTCCTTCGCCAGCGCCTTGAGCGAACGCGATATCGCCGAAATCTCGGTTGCACGGTTCTCACCAGACTCGGGCGCCTGCATCAGCTGCAGGTAGTCGATCACGATAAGGCCCAAGGTGCCGTGCTCCTTGGTCAGGCGACGGCAGCGCGCGCGCAGATCGGTCGGCGTCAGCGCCGGCGTGTCGTCGATGAACAGCTTGGTGTTATTGAGCAAATTGACCGCCGAGGTAATGCGCGGCCAATCATCGTCCTCCAGCTTGCCCGAGCGCACCGCCTGCTGGTTCACGCGGCCGAGCGAGGAGATCATGCGCATCGTCAGCGCCTCGCCGGGCATTTCCATCGAAAAGATCGCGACCGGCAGCTGCGAGGTCAACGCGACATTTTCCGCGATGTTCATTGCAAACGTGGTCTTGCCCATCGACGGACGGCCGGCAACGATGATCAGGTCGGACTTTTGCAGGCCCGAGGTCTTGTCGTCGAAATCGCTGAAACCGGTGGCCACGCCAGTCAGCGCATCGTCGCTGCCGTAGAGTTCCTCGATCCGATTGATGGTCTCGGTCAGGAGCCGGGATATCGCGCGAAAGCCACCGCCCCCGCGCGCCTGCTGCTCGGCGATCTGGAATACCAGGTTTTCCGCATAATCGAGTAGCTCGTGGACCTTGCGCCCGTTCGGCTGGTAGCCGCTCTCGGCGACCTGGTTGCCGACGCGTATGAGCTGTCGCACGACCGACTGTTCGCGCACGATGGCCGCGTAGGCCTTGATATTGGCGGCGGTGGGCGTCTCGTTGGCCAGCATCCCGAGGTAGGCGAGCCCACCGACCTCTTCGGAGCTGCCCAGGCGCACCAATTCGTCGTTGACGGTGACAAGGTCGAACGGCCGGTCGTTCTCGGCCAGACTGGCGATCGCGGCAAAAATGAGCTGATGCTCGCGGCGATAGAAATCCTGCTCCGTGACACGGTCCGCTATCTTGTCCCAGGCGGCGTTGTCCAGCATCAGCCCACCGAGCACGGCCTGCTCGGCCTGCACCGAGTGCGGCGGGACCCGCAGCGCCTCCATCTGTGCATCGGCGACGCCGTTGGGCGGGATATCGGGGATAGAATCGTAAGCTGCGTCGACCATACCGTTGCCAACAGGAGTCCGTGGGATGACCCGATTACAGCACAAGGCGGCGGCGCCGTGCAGCAATCGACACTGCGCACCCCTGGCCGACGGCGTCGGCAGCCAGGCCCCGTCAACGGAACAGCCCGGCCGAGGCCGGGCTGCAGGCATGATCAGCCTTGACGGCGCGCGGCGCGCGCGATCACTCCTCGCCGACCACGGCGACCTTCAGGGTCGCGTTGACGTCGGTGTGCAAGTGCAGTGTGACCTCGTACTCGCCGGCCAGTCGGAAGGGACCTTCCGGCAGCCGCACCTCGGATTTCGCCACCTCGACGCCCGCGTCGGCACAGGCCTGCGCGATATCGACGGTACCCACCGAACCGAACAGACGGCCCTCCTCACCGACCCGATGCGTGATCGTGATGCCGTCGCTGAGGGCCTCAATCTGCGCCTTTCGGGCCTCGGCCGCGGCCAGTTTTCCGGCGGCCTGCTGCTCGAGCTCGGCGCGACGCTCTTCGAAGCGCCGTACGTTCTCCGGACTGGCAAAGACCGCCTTGCCCTGCGGAATCAGGAAGTTGCGACCGAAGCCGGACTTCACCGCAACCTTTTCACCCAGACCACCCAGGTTATCGACCTTCTCGAGAAGAATGACTTCCATCGTTTTTCAACCTCTGTATGCAATTCAGTTGTCGTCGGCGCCGCCGGAGCGGCGCGCCCGGACGCGTGACCGAAAATCTACCCACCCATCGGCATAGCCAGCCAGGGCGACCAGGGTCGCGCCCTGCGGCGCGACGAAAATGAGCAGCATGTACAGTCCGGCCAGCCAGGCGGCCGAAGCATTAAACTCGGCCACGATCCCGTGGGCCAGACTGATCCCCTGGATTACGAACAGGGTCATGCCCACCAGGTAAAGCTGGCCGATGAGGTTCGGTTTACCGCCGCTGAGCAGTATGCCGAGGACCAGCAGCACCGGCAGCAACAGCAACAGCCAGCGACCGAACCGCAACTGGCGGAATTCGGTTGCGAAGGCGCCCGGCCTATCGATCAGAGCCGACCAGTAGCGGGCCAGCGCCAGCGTCAGCACGGTACCGAGCAGCCAGCTCGCTGCGACACCCCCGGCCATCCACCCGGACATCAACTCCACCAGTTGACCGGCGTTCGACTCGGACAGCGACTGCGGGTCCAGACTGCGGGTCAGGAACTCGTTCAGCGCATCGGCCCAAAACGCGGCCGGGTCTCCGAGCAGCCAGTACTGGATCAGCACGATCAGACCCGCGAAGACCGCCGCGACCTCGATCGCGATGCGCAGCGAACCCGTGCGTCCGATCACGCCGCCGAGCACCGCCGCTGGGATCCACAACATCGCCCCAATCAGCACGGTGGCGATCGGCATCTCGAACAACAGACCACCGAGGCCGCCGATCGCGAGCAGTGCCGAACCGATGACCAGCGCACCCTCGCGCCAACCCTGGCGCAGCACGGTCAGCGTGACCACCGCCGCGCTGAACAGCGCCAGCGGCGTCACCAGCAGACCGAGCACGGCCAACACCGTGGCCGCTATCACCGCCTGCATGCGGCCCTTCATGACCCAATTGGCGAAGGCCTTCATGCCTTTACCTTCGTGCCCCGCCCCCGCGGGGCCATGCCGGACACGTAATCAGTGGCTGTCGGAATACGGCAGCAATGCCAGAAAGCGCGCCCGCTTGACCGCATCGGCCAACTGACGCTGGTAACGCGCGCTGGTACCGGTAATACGGCTGGGCACGATCTTGCCCGATTCGCTGACGAACTGTTTGAGCAGGTTCAGGTCCTTGTAGTCAATCTCCTTGATGCCTTCGGCGGTGAAGCGGCAATACTTGCGGCGGCGGAAAAAACGTGACATCGCGGTGATCTCCTATGCGTCGGCGGCAGGTGCTTCTGCCGCCGGCTTTTCGGTGCGGGCCGGCGCCGGGGTGCGGGCTTCTTCCCTCTCCTCTTCCCTGGCCAACGGTGAAGCGGCGGTGTCGGCCTGCTTGCGCCGCATGACCAGATTGCGCAACACCGCGTCGTTGAAGCGGAATGCGCTCTCCAACTCGGCCAGCGCCCCTGCATCGCACTCGATGTTCATCAGCACGTAATGGGCCTTGTGGATCTTATTGATCGGATAGGCGAGCTGACGCCGTCCCCAGTCTTCCAGGCGGTGGACCTTGCCGCCGCTGCCCTCGATGGTCGCGCGGTAACGCTCCACCATCGCGGGTACTTGCTCGCTCTGGTCCGGATGGACCAGGAACACGATCTCGTAGTGACGCATTGTTGCTCCTTACGGTTTCAACAGCCTCCCGCGCGTGGCGGTGAGGCAAGGAGGACCGGCCGCCGGGCCGATCGGAGAGGCGCGAGATTTTACAAGTGAAACCGGGCGCTTGCAAATGCTCAGCGCGACTTGGAGCCCCCGGCACGCTGGCGCAGCGCCTCGTACAGGCAGATCCCGGTGGCCACGGACACGTTCAGACTCTCTACCTGGCCATGCATCGGCAGGCGCGCCAGCTGATCGCAGGTCTCCCGGGTCAGGCGCCGCAGGCCCGGGCCTTCCGCGCCCATGACCAGCGCGAGCGCGCCGGTCAGGTCGGTCTGGTACAGGTCGGTGCCCGCCTCCCCGGCGGCCCCGATCACGAACACCCGGTGTTTTTGCTGCAGGTGGCGCAGCGTACGCGCCAGATTGGTGACCTGGACGAAGGGCAGGGTCTCGGCGGCGCCGCTGGCGACCTTGCAGACTATCGGCGTGAGGCCGCCGGCACGGTCGCGCGGGGCAATCACCGCATGGGCGCCGGCGGCGTCCGCGCTGCGCAGGCAGGCCCCAAGGTTGTGTGGATCGGTCACGCCGTCGAGCACCAGCAGCAGCGGCGGCACCGCCAGATCCGCGAGCAACTCATCCAGCGCCGCCTCGTCCAGACTGGCGGGCATCTGGCCGAGCGCAACAATCCCCTGATGGTTTGCACCCCCGGTCATGCGATCCAGCGCCGCCTTGTCGCTGACCTCCGGTTGCAGACCGCCGGCGCGCGCCTCGTCGAGCAGCTGGCGCAAACGGCGGTCGCGGCGCGCGGCGTCGACCCACAGCCGCTCGACGCGCCGAACGCCATGCTTGAGCGCGGTGCGGACCGCGTGGATCCCGACGATCAACTGCGTCGACACCGCTCAACCCTTGCGACGACCGCGCTGCCCCCGACCGCGCGGCCCTCGACCGCCGGATTTCGGCCGCCGCTTGCCCGGCCCCGCGACAGATTCGGCCAGCACGAAGTCGATCTTGCGATCGTCGATATTGACCGCGGCGACCTTGACACGCAACGTGTCGCCGAGACGGTAGACCTTGCCGGTGCGCTCGCCGGTCAGGCGGTGCCCGACCGGGTCGAAATGAAAGTAGTCGTAATCCAACGCGGTGATGTGCACGAGTCCGGAAACATAGATGCCGTCGAGCTCGACGAAAATGCCGAAGCTGTTCACGCCGGAGATCACGCCGCCGAAGGCCTCGCCGACCTTGTCCAGCATGAACTCGCATTTGAGCGTATCGGCCGCATCGCGCGTCGCATCGTCCGCCCGGCGTTCGGTCGCCGAACAGTGCTCGCCCATCGCCGCGAGATGCTGGTGGGTGTATTCGAACGCCGCCGGCACCTCGCCGGTCAGCAGGTGGCGCAGCGCACGGTGGACCATCAGGTCGGGGTAGCGCCGGATGGGCGAAGTGAAGTGCGTATAGGCCGGGAAGGCGAGTCCGAAATGCCCGACGTTGTTGTCCGAGTAGACCGCCTGCATCATCGAGCGCAACAGCACCACCTGGATGACGTGAAAATCCGGCCGATCCTTGACCTGCTCGAGCAGATTCGCATAGTCCTTTGCGGTTGGATCGGTGCCACCCGGCAGGCGCAACCCCAGCTCCGCAAGGAATTCGCCGAGGTCGGCGAGTTTCTCTGCGCTCGGCTTATCGTGGATGCGGTAAAGCGCAGGCATCTTGTGCCGCAACAGGTGGCGTGCGGCGGCGACGTTGGCGGCCAGCATGCACTCTTCGATGACCTTGTGCGCATCGTGCCGAACCAATGGTTCGATCGCCGCCAGCTTGCCCTGGTCGTCGAAACGGAAACCCGTCTCGACCGTGTCGAAGTCGATCGCACCGCGCTCGGCGCGCGCCTCGTGGAGCAACCGATACAGGCCGTACAGGTCGTGCAGCTGCGGCAGCAGCCCGGCGTACCGCGCGCGCAGATCGGCATCGCCGTCGAGCAGCATCGCCCCAACCTCGTCGTAGGTCAGGCGTGCATGCGAGTTCATCACCGCCTCGAAGAAGCGCGAGCGATACAGCTTGCCCTCGGCATCGAAGTAGAGTTCGGCGGTCATGCAGAGTCGGTCGACCTGGGGATTCAGCGAGCACAGCCCGTTCGACAGGACCTCGGGAAGCATCGGGACCACCCGGTCGGGGAAATAGACCGAGTTGCCGCGCCTGTAGGCCTCGGCATCGAGTGCCGTGCCTGGCGCTACGTAGCTCGAGACGTCGGCGATTGCGACCAACAGACGCCAGCCCTTCTTGGTGCGCTCGCAGTA
>CBFCWF010000033.1:0-23805 GCA_965601425.1 uncultured Chromatiaceae bacterium
ACTCCATCCAGAACCCCTCCCCGGGCAACGGCGTCAGACCGGCGAGCAGCACCAGCACCGCGACCAGCAGGACCCCGCGCGCCACCCCGAACACGACCCCGATCAGGCGGTCGGTACCGGACATGCCGGTCCGCTCGACCAGCTGGATGAGCAGGAAATTCACCAGCCCGCCGACGACCAGGGTCGCGATCATCAGCGCCGCGAACGCGATTCCAAGCCGCGCCGTCGGTGAGTCTATCCAGGCCCGCAGCGGCACCTCGAGATCGCGAAAGAAGTTCCAGCTGACCCAAAACGCCAACACCCAGATCGCCAGCGAGAAGGCCTCGCGCACGAAGCCGCGCACGAGGCTGATCACCGCGGACAACAGCACGATGCCAAGTATCAGCAGATCGAGCCAAGCCACGGCTCAGTAGACCTCGCGACAAAGGTCAGAGTCTATCAGACATGAATGCCCGCACCGGTCGCCAGCCATCATCAAGGATACTTGCGGACCTGTGCCTTGGCGCCGGCGATCTGACTGACCTTCTCGACCATTGCCTCGGCCTCGGCACGTTCGATCACCGGCCCGACGCGGACCCGATAGAAACGCTTGCCCTTGATGTCGACCAGTTCGGGCTCCGGGGTCGGCAGGTCTGCCGCACGCAGCTTTGCGGCCAGCCTGTCGGCGTTCTCACGACTCGACAGACTCGCGGCCTGCACGACCCAGGCGGTGAGCCCGATGCGCGGTTTGAGCGGTGGTGCCGATGCGGCCGGCGGCGCAGGCGCCCGCTCGGGCGGCACCGGCTCCGGCGCGACCACCGGGGGCGGGGGCGCCGCCGGCCGCGGTTCGAGCGGCGGGGGTGCAGGCCTCTGCGGCACCGGCGACGGTACCGGCTCCACGAACGGGGGCGGCACGGACGGCGCGAGCGGCGTTACCGCCGGCACTTCCTCGCGCAGCATGTCCGAGGCGAAATCGTTGGTCGGCGGCTTGCTCGGCAGCGGGGGCAGCGGCGGGGGCTCGACGGGCGGCTCCTCGAAAAGCATCGGCACGAAGATCACCGCCAGCGAGGCCAGGACGGCCGCACCAATCAAACGCCTTTTGAGCCCTTCGTCCATCTCAACATCCGCCGCCTGCAAAGCCGCAATTATACGCGCCTGCTCAGCCCGCCGCTCGCTCCAACCAGGCGATCGCCGCACCCACGGTCAGGAAGGACCCGAACACGACCACGCTGTCGTCCGGCCCGGCCGTCGTGGCCAGCCGCGCCATGCACGCCGCGACGCCGCCACCGGTTTCGACCGGCGTGTTACCCAGCACCGGCCGCAACCGCTCGGCGAGCTGCCGCGCGGACAGGCCGCGCGGCTCGCCGGAAAGGTCGGCCAGGTGCCAGGCATCGAAGCGCCCGTCCAGCTGCGCGGCGACACCCGCCACGTCCTTGTCGGACAGCATGCCGCACAGCGCGATGCGTCGCCCGGCAGTGAACATCCCGCCGAGCAGTTCGTCGAGCACGCCCGCCGCCTGCGGATTGTGCGCGACGTCGAGCACCCAGGTCGGCTGCCCGGGCCGCACATCGAAACGTCCCGGCAGGCGGGCCTCGAGCAGGCCGGCGCGCACCGCTCGCTGATCGACCGGCAGCTCCCGGGACAGGCATTCGAGTGCCGCCAGCGCCCCGGCCGCATTCTCGATCTGGACCGCGCCGCGCATCGCCGGCGGCGGCAGCGCGCGGCGCGCGAACCCCTCGCCCTCGATGCCCCAGCCCTGTGCGCCACGCACGACCCGGTAGTCCTGTCCGGCGACCCACAGGCGCGCCCCGATACGCTCGGCGTGCGCGCGCACGCTGTGCGGCATGGACCGCCCGGCGAACACGCCCGGTCGCCCGCGCCGCAGGATGCCGGCCTTCTCGCGCCCGATCGACTCGAGATCGTCGCCCAGCCATTCGCGGTGATCCAGGCCGATGCCGCTGATCAGCGCCACGTCCGCGTCGATGAGATTGACCGCGTCGAGGCGCCCGCCCAGCCCGACTTCGAGGATCAGCGCATCCGGGCGTGCATCGCTGAAGATGCACAGCGCCGCGAGGGTACCGAATTCGAAATAGGTCAGCGGCACGTCGCCGCGCGCCCGGTCGACGCGTTCGAATGCCGCACAGATCAGCCCGTCGTCAACCGGCTGCCGGTCGAGCCGGATACGCTCGTTGTAGTGCACCAGGTGGGGCGAGGTGTAACAGGCGGTGCGATAACCCGCCGCGTGCAGCACGGCCTCGGCGAACGCGACGCTGGACCCCTTGCCGTTGGTCCCGGCGACGCTGATGACCCGGCCGTGCAGCAGCGGTGCGCCAAGGCGGTCCCAGACGCTGCGGACGCGTTCGAGACCGAGCGCAATGCTCCTTGGATTCAGCCCCGACTGCCAGTCGAGCCACTCGGCCAGGGATTGGAAACGCATTGCCCCGCGGGTCATCCGCCGGACAGCGGCCACGCCCGGCCGCTGCGCTCAGGCGGCGCGTTTTTCACCGACCAGCAGGCTGAACAGATTGGCCAGACGATCGCGCATCTCGCGCCGGTCGATGATGGTGTCGATCGCCCCGTGTTCGAGCAGGAACTCGCTGCGCTGGAACCCCTCCGGCAAGGTCTCACGCACCGTCTGCTCGATTACGCGCGGGCCGGCGAAACCGATCAGCGCACCGGGCTCGCCCACGTTGACGTCGCCGAGCATCGCGAAGCTCGCCGAGACGCCGCCCATGGTCGGGTCGGTCATGACCGAGACAAACGGCAGGCCCTGTTGGGACAGGCGATGCAGCGCGGCCGAGGTCTTGGCCATCTGCATTAGCGAGAACAGCGACTCCTGCATCCGAGCACCGCCACTGGCCGCGAAACATACCAGCGGACAACGGCGCTCTATCGCCGCGTTGACGCCCTGCACGAAACGTTCGCCCACGACCGAGCCCATCGACCCGCCCATGAAGCCGAACTCGAAGGCCGCGGCAACGACGTCGCGACCCTGCAGCTGGCCACACATCACGACCAGTGCGTCCTTTTCACCGGTCTTCTTCTGTGCGGCGCTCAGGCGTTCCTTGTACTTCTTGCTGTCTTTGAACTTGAGCGGATCGCCCGACTCGAGGTCGGCGGACAGCTCCTCGCGTGGCTCCGGGTCGAGGAACAGGTCGAGGCGGCGCCGCGCCCCGATGCGGTTGTGGTAGCCGCACTTCGGGCAGACCTCCATGTTGCGCTCCATCTCGGCCCGGTAGAGCACCGCACTGCAGCTCGGACATTTGGCCCAAAGCCCTTCGGGCACCGCCTTCTTGCTGCCCCCCTCGGTCCGTATCCGGCTGGGTATCAGTTTCTCGAACCAGCTCATGCGACTCCCCGTCTTCCTTCCGGCACGATGTTACGCATCAACCCGCATCCATCGCCGCGCGCATGTCACCGAGCAGCGACCCGATCTCGGTCAGCGCGACCTGCGGATCGTCCAGGTGCGCCTCGATGCGCGACACAAGCGCGCTGCCCACCACGACCGCGTCCGCAAACGTCGCCATCGCCGCAGCAGTCGCCGCGTCCTTGATGCCGAAGCCGACGCCCACCGGCAGTTCGGTGCAACGGCGAATCTCGGTCAGCTTTTCCCGGACGCTGTCCGGCGACAGGTTGGCGGCGCCGGTCACGCCCTTCAGCGACACGTAGTAGACGAAGCCGCTCGCCGCAGCGGTAATCCGCTCGATACGCGCCCGGTTGCTGGTCGGCGCGAGCAGAAAGATCGGGTCGATCCCCCGGGCCTTGACCGCCGGCACGAAGCGCTCGGCCTCTTCCGGCGGGATGTCCACCGTCAGCACGCCGTCGACGCCGGCCTCGGCCGCGGCCTCGGCGAACGCGGCGTAGCCCATGACCTCGAGCGGGTTCAGGTAGCCCATCAGGACGACCGGCGTCTCGCGATCGTTCGCACGGAAACGGCGCACCAGGCCGAATACGTCGTGCAGCGACACATGGTGTTCGAGCGCCCGCTCGCTCGCGCGCTGAATCACCGGACCGTCGGCCATCGGGTCGGAGAAGGGTACGCCCAGCTCGATGATGTCGGCGCCCGCCTCGACCATCGCGTGCATCAGCGGCACCGTGAAGTCGGACGACGGGTCGCCCGCCGTGACGAACGGGATCAGGGCCTGCCGGCCCTGTTCGCGCAGCGCGGAGAAGACCCCGGCGATCCGGCTCATAGTTTCAACCCCTCGCGTGCGGCCACGGTGTGCATGTCCTTGTCCCCGCGCCCCGACAGGTTGATCAGCAGGGTCTGGTCGCGACTCATCTGCGGGGCGATCTTGATCGCGTGCGCGATCGCGTGACTGGACTCCAGCGCCGGGATGATGCCCTCGGTACGGGTCAGGCGGTGGAACGCATCCAATGCCTCGCCGTCGGTCGCCGCGACATAGTTGGCGCGTCCGCTGTCCTTGAGCCAGGCGTGCTCAGGGCCGACGCCCGGATAGTCCAGGCCGGCCGAGATCGAGTGCGTCTCGATGATCTGTCCGTCGCGATCCTCCATCAAATAGGTGCGGTTGCCGTGCAGCACCCCCGGGGTGCCGGCGCACAGCGGCGCCGCGTGGTGACCGGTCTCGATACCGTCGCCGGCCGCCTCGACACCGTGGATCGCAACCTTGTCATCGTCGAGGAAGGGGTAGAACAGGCCGATCGCGTTCGACCCGCCGCCGACGCAGGCGACCAGGACGTCCGGCAGACGCCCGGTCATCGCCAGCATCTGCTCGCGCGACTCGCGCCCGATGACCGCCTGGAAATCGCGCACCATCGCCGGATAGGGGTGCGGTCCCGCCACGGTCCCGATGATGTAGAAGGTGTCGTCGACGTTGGCCACCCAGTCGCGCATGGCCTCGTTCAGCGCGTCCTTCAGCGTCTTCGAACCGGAAGATACCGCGCGGACCTCGGCACCGAGCAGGCGCATCCGATACACGTTTGCCTCCTGGCGCGCGACGTCGACCTCGCCCATGTAGACCACGCACTCGAGCCCGAGCCGGGCCGCGACCGTGGCCGACGCGACGCCGTGCTGGCCGGCGCCGGTCTCGGCGATGATCCGCGTCTTGCCCATGCGCTTGGCCAGCAGCGCCTGGCCGACGGTGTTGTTGATCTTGTGCGCGCCGGTGTGATTGAGGTCCTCGCGCTTGAGGTAGATCTGCGCCCCGCCGAGCTCGCGACTCAGACGCTCGGCGTGGTAGATCGGCGAGGGCCGCCCGACGTAGTGCTGCAGGTCGAGATCCAGCTCGGTGAGAAACGCCGGATCCCTCAGATAGCGCTCATACGCGATCCGCAGTTCGTCGAGTGGCTCCATCAGCGTCTCGGCGACGAAGATGCCGCCGTAGGGTCCAAAGTGACCGTGCTCGTCCGGCAGATCGGTCAGTCGGGTTTCATTGTTGTGCACGTCGCACCTCTTCGATAAATGCGTTGATCTTGTCCGGATCCTTGATGCCCCTGGCCGCCTCGACCCCACCGCTCACGTCGACCGCATAGGGGCGCACCTGGCGCACCGCGCGACCGACATTGGACGGGTCGAGCCCGCCCGCGAGCACGATGCGCGGCGCGAGCGCCGCGGGAATTCGGTCCCAGTCGAACGTCTCGCCGGTGCCGCCCGGCACCCCGGGCCGGTACGCGTCGAGCAGCAGGCCGCGCGCGCCGGCGAACCGGGTCGGCAGCGTCGACAGGTCCGTGTCGGGCCGCATCGCGACCGCGCGAATCCACGGCCGACCGTGGCCTGCGCAGTCGGCCGGGCCCTCACCGCCGTGGAATTGGAGCAGGTCGACGCCGACCTCGGCGACGACCCGCGCGATCAGGTCCGGGCTCGCATCGACGAACAGCGCCACGCTGGTGATGAATGGCGGCAGGCCGCGCACGATCTCGGCGGCGCGCGCGACGCTGACGTGCCGGGGGCTGGGCTCGTAAAACACGAAGCCGAGCGCATCGGCACCTGCCGCGACCGCGCTCGACGCGTCCCGCTCGCGGGTGATTCCACAAATTTTAACCCGTGTTCGCATGCCGCGGCATTATGCCGCATAAATCGCGCGCGATAACGCGGGCGCGGCAGCGGTTTGTCCGCGTCAACCGGGCAAGCAGGTAACCCAGGGTACCGGCGGCGGTTCGGGCAGCGCAAACTCGGCAGGATAACGGACCTGTTCCAGGTACAGACCGTGCGGCGCCGCTGTCACGCCGCCCAGGGTCCGGTTGCGCAGCGCGAGGACCTCGGCGGCCCAGTCTACCGGCCGGTCGCCACGCCCGATCGCGATCAGCACGCCGGCGATGTTGCGCACCATGTGATGCAGGAAGGCGTTCGCATGGACCCGCAGCGCGATCAGCTCGCCATGGCGCGTGACATCGAGGTCGTGCAGGGTGCGCACCGGGCTCTTGGCCTGGCAGCCCATGGCGCGGTAGCTCGAAAAATCGTGGGTACCGACCAGCGCCTGTGCCGCCTGGCGCATCGCGTCCGCATCGAGCGCGCGATGCTCCCAAGTCGTGCGGCGCGCCAGCAGACTGCTCCGCGTGGCCCGATTGAGTATCAGGTAGCAGTAGCGGCGCGAGACGGCGGCGAAGCGCGCATGAAATCGGTCGTCGACCGGTCGGGCCCAGGTGACCGCGACCTCGGACGGCAGGTTGACGTTCGCCCCGAGCACCCAGTTGCGCGGCTCGCGGCGCACCGCGGTATCGAAGTGCACCACCTGCCCGACCGCATGGACACCGGTATCGGTGCGCCCGGCACACACGACGCGCACCGGCTGCGCCGCGACCCGGGTCAGCGCGGTCTCGACCGCAGCCTGCACGGTACGCGGCTCATGAGCCTGTACCTGCCAGCCCCGGAACGCGCTGCCGTCGTATTCGATACCGAGTGCGATTCGCATAAAAGACAAGGACGCCGCGCGGCGTCCTTTCGGTAGGCTGAGCCCGGCTCAGGCGTCAGCCGAGACTGGACAGCAACTGCTGCGCATCGTCGCGCTGAGTGTCGGAACCTTCGACCACGACCTCCTGCAGAATGCTGCGGGCGCCGTCTTCGTCGCCCATGTCGACATAGGCCCGCGCCAGATCCAGCTTGGTCTCGACATCGTCCTCGCCCTCAACCCCGGCCTCCGCCGAGGCCATTTCCGATCCGGGCGCCGCCTCGGCGGCCTCTTCCGCCATCTCAAAGGCACTGTCGAGGTTCAGCGGTTCGTCCAGACCGACGTCCCCGGAACCGCTGTCCTCGGACACCAGGCCGATGCCGCTCGGCGCGGACTCGTCCGCGGCCGCTTCCAGGTCCGAATCGAACATCGACAGGTCGCTCAGCTCGTCGAGCTGGGCCTGCAGGTCGTCCGGGCTGAAATCAGAATCGAGGCTGACCAGCGAATCCTCGCGGTCGATCACCGATTCGGCCTCGGCAAGCATGCTGTCAAGATCGAGGGGATCGTCGCCGGTCTGCCCCTGTTCCGCCGTTGGCGTCGGGCCATCCTCTTTCTCCACCGTCGGCAACTCGAAATCTATCGAGGCGAATTCACTGGTCGCGGCCGAATCCTCCAGTGCGTCCGGGGCCCGGGCGGCAACGTCGACGCTGTCGTCCATGTCGAGCATGATCGACACCTCGGACGGGGCCTCGAGGTCGTTGGCCGTGTCCGTGGGCTCATCGTACGCGGCGGTCAGTTCGGACAGCTCCGCATCGTCCAGCGTCAAGGTGTCGCTGTCGACGGACGCGGCGGCGGCACCGGCCGCGCCCGCTGCCGCGATGCGGAAACCCTCCGCGGCCTCGCCGTCGGGTGCTGCGAACAGCGGGTTCTCCGGGGCCAGCTCACGACCCATGTCCTGGGCACGCTTCCAGGCCTCTTCGTCCGCCGCATCCTGGCCGGCATCCGCCATCTGCTGCGCCAGCTTGACATAGGCGTCGGGGCTGCGCGTCGCATAGTGCACCTCGAGCAGCTTGTGCTTGAGCGCCAGGCGGTCCGGCTCACGCTCCATCGCCTGGTGCAGCAGGTCTTCCGCCTGCTGGTAACGGCCATAGGCGATGTAGACATCGGCCTCCGACACGGGGTCGACCTCGCCGGTTTCGTCCTGCAGCGCGTTGATGTCGCTGGGCGAGAATTCGTCCAGGAAGGCACTGTCGCGCAGTTGCGACTCGGACGTCGCCTCGGCCCCGAGCGCCGACGGCTCCAGGTCAGCCTCCACCTCCGGTGGCAGCTCGGCGGCGGCCTCGACGACTGCGGCATCATCGACCACCCGGGGTGTCTCCGGCCCGTCGTCGTCCTCGCGCCGACGGCGCGCGACGAGCCAGCCGACCAGACCCAGTAAACCGACCCCGCCCGCGGCGATCGGCAGCATGTTTTGCTGCAGCATCCCGAGCAGCGGGCTCGCGGGCTGCGCCTCGGTGACGGCCGGCTCAACCGCCGCCGGTTCGCTGGTCGACGACTCGCCGAGTCCCACGGTCGGGACCGGCTCGGTCGCACCCGGGGCCGCCTGCATCGCCTGTTCGACCCCGCCGACCGCCGGGTCCTCGATCTCGATAACGGTCTCCGTGGCAATCGCCTCGCCCGCCGGATCGCTGTCCGCGAACGGGTCGGCGGCCGCCACCACCGGCGACTGCGCGCCGACCGACGGGTTCTGCGACGGCTCGACCGTCAACCCACTGTCGAACGCGGCCTCGACCGGCGGCACGACCGGGACCTCGGCGGTCTGCCCGGCGGATTCACCGTCGAGCACGTCGACCGGGAGCACGCCGTTGGCATCCGCGAGCGCGACGATGCGGTCGGGGTCCACCTGGGGCGGCACCTCGGTCACCGTGCTCTCGACGGTGAGGGGCACGCCCTGGACCTCGACACCACCGGCGGCCTCGACGATCGGCCCGGGTTCGACCTGGCCCGAACTGTCCGCGGCACCGGCCGCGACGGATCCCGGCACGCCCCCGCCCGCGACGTCACCGGCCGACCCCTCGACCTCTGCAGCACCGGCGGCCTCGACGATCGGCCCGGGGGCCGCCTGGCCCGAACTGTCCGCGGCACCGGTCGCGACGGATCCCGGCATGCCCTCGCCCGCGCCATCAGCCGCCGCCTCGACGACCCGGTCCGCGTCGATCTGCGGCGGGATGTCCTGAATGCGGTAATCTGCGACCGCTCCGGCCTCCGGCACCGCCTCCACGCTCTCGCCCGACGCGGTCAGCTGCGCGTCCGCCACCTCGGATTCGCCGGGGAATGCGTCGGTCGCGACGCTATCCTGCAACTGCGCGAGCTGGTTGTCCTTCAGGCTCAGCAGCTTCTGCATGTCCGCCAGGCGCGCCTGCAGGTCGTCGACCCGGGAGCGCAGCGTCTCGGCCTCCTGGCGCGAGGTCTCGGCATTCTCACGCGCGACGATCAGGCGCGACTGCAGATCGTCGGCGGTCGGCGACACCGCGTCGTCGTCACCGGCCCCGGCCTCGCCCTCGCCGTCGGGCCGCGCCGTTGCGATGCGTAGCGTGTCGGCTGTCTCGGTCGCGACCGGCTGTTCAGCAGCGACCGGCGCGCCGCCCGCGGCCGGCTCCGTGGCCGCAGCCTGTAGCTTCTGGTCGCGCTGCGCCAGCCATTCGTCCTGCTGCTGGCGGTAAGCGGTGCGCGCCTGTTGCCGGCTCAGCTGCTGGATCTCGTCGAGCGCCGGCACGCGCAGTATCTGCCCGCGGCGCAGCCGGTTGATGTTGCCGTCGATGAAGGCCCGGGGGTTCGCCTCGAGCAGGGCCATCATCATCTGTTCCATGCTGACGCCGCGCGGCCGCAGTTGCTTGGCCAGGCTCCATGCGGTGTCGTTCGCCTTGACCGGACCGTACTCGGAACCACCCGCAGCCCGCCCGCCGGTGCCGGCCGGCGTCTCGGCGGGCGCCGTGGTGCGGGCCACCGCCGGTCGACTGACGCGCGCCGCCGGCGCCACCGAAGGCGGGCGCCGGTTCGTCGTCGTCGGCGGGTCCAACAGCACCGTGAACTCTCGCAGCAGGCGACCCTTCGGCCAGTTCACTTCGACCAGGAAGTTCAGGAACGGCTCGCGAATCGGGAAGTCCGACGTGATACGGATCACCGGCTGGCCGCTCGCGCTGAGCTGCGGCTCGAACTTCAATAGAGAAAGGTAGAAGGGTCGCTCTATCCCGGCGCGCTCGAAGGCCTGCGCCTCGCCGAGCTTGACCCGGATCGAGTCCAGTTCGTCGGGCTGCACCGACAGAAGCCTGATCTCGCCCTGGAAGTTCTGGTTCAACAGCGATTTCGAATCGATATCGCCAAGACCCAACGCGTGTGCCGGGACACTGACCGTGCCCAATGCGAGTGAAACCGCCAATGCCAATCTGCGGACCATGAATTCCCCCTCAGGTGCTCCTTCGCCCCGACTTCATGGATGCCCGGCCCATCTGAAACCGATCACTGCAACCATTTATCGATGAAATAAATTCGGCGCTACTATAGCCGAGTCATATCGGCCTACCAATCCTGCTAACGGCAGAAGGCCCAGAGACTTAAACGACTCCAGGCCTTTTTCTGGCGCACCCGCCACAACGTTGTGAACAAGTTCACTCGCGCTGCAGGATCTGCAGCATCCGGCGCAACGGCTCCGCCGCGCCCCACAGCAACTGATCGCCGACGGTAAACGCATTGAGGTACTCGTTGCCCAGGTTCATCTTGCGCAGCCGGCCCACCGGCACCGTCAGGGTCCCGGTCACCCGCGCCGGCGTGAGTTCCTGTATCGTCTCGTCCCGATCGTTCGGCACGACCCTGGACCAGGAGTTCGCCTCATCGAGCAGTTGCTCGATCTCGTCGATCGGTACATCGCGCTTCAGCTTGATCGTCAAGGCCTGGCTGTGGCAGCGCATCGCGCCGATGCGCACGCAGGTCCCGTCGATCGGGATCGGGTTGTCGCCGCGGCCGAGGATCTTGTTGGTCTCAGAATAACCCTTCCACTCCTCCTTGCTCTGACCGTTGTCGCGCGCGACATCGATCCACGGGATCAGGCTGCCGGCCAGCGGCACGCCGAAATTCTCGGTTGGACAGGACGCGCTGCGCAGCGTCTCGGTGACCCGCCGGTCGATGTCCAGTATCGCCGAAGACGGGTCGGCCAACAGGCCGCTCGCGCTGTCGCGCAGCGCCCCCATCTGGTTCAGCAGTTCGCGCATGTTCTTCGCGCCGGCGCCGGACGCGGCCTGGTAGGTCATTGCGGTCGCCCACTCGACCAGGTCTGCATTGAACAGCCCGCCGAGCGCCATCAGCATGAGGCTGACCGTGCAGTTGCCGCCGATGAAGTCTTTTCGGCCATCGGCCAACGCCTGCTCGATGACCGGCCGGTTGACCGGGTCGAGCACGATCACCGCGTCGGGCTGCATGCGCAGCGCCGAGGCCGCGTCGATCCAGTAACCGTCCCAGCCGGCCCCGCGCAGATCGGCGTACACGCGCTTCGTGTAATCGCCGCCCTGGCAGGTCACGATCGCGTCCATGCGCGCGAGTTGCTGGATGTCTGTCGCATCTTTTAACGGCGGCACCGGCTTGCCGATGTCCGGTCCCGGCTGGCCGGCCTGTGACGTCGTGAAGAACACCGGCTCGTCGATCCCGGCGAAATCGTTCTCTTCGCGCATCCGGTCCATCAGCACCGAACCGACCATGCCGCGCCAACCTACAAATCCGACTCTTTTCATTTCAGGTTCCGATTGCGTTGCGAATTACGGGTAAGGCTCAGAGCGCCGCGACCACCGCGTCGCCCATCGCGGCGCAGCTCACCTCGGTCATGCCCTCGGACATGATATCCGGGGTGCGCAGGCCCTGATCAAGCACCTTGTCCACCGCGGTTTCTATGCGCCGGGCCATCGCCGGCTCGTCGAGACTGTAGCGCAGCATCATCGCGACCGACAGGATGGTCGCCAGCGGGTTGGCCACGCCCTTGCCGGCGATGTCCGGCGCCGACCCGTGTATCGGTTCGTACATCCCCTGGCCCTTCTCGTTCAGCGACGCGGACGGCAGCATCCCGATCGAACCGGTGAGCATCGCGGCCGCATCGGACAAGATGTCGCCAAACATGTTGGTCGTGACCATGACGTCGAACTGTTTGGGCCACTTGACCAGCTGCATCGCCGCATTGTCCACGTACATATGGGTCAGTTCGATATCCGGAAACTCGGTCTCCACGACCCGGGTCGCGACCTGGCGCCACAACTCGGTGCACTCGAGCACGTTCGCCTTGTCGACTGAGCACAGGCGCCGGCCGCGCTTCATCGCGATTTCGCAGGCCGAGCGCACGATACGTTCGATTTCGTGCTCGGCGTAGACCAGTGTGTTGAAGCCCTGTCGCTCACCGCCGTCCAGCGTGCGCACCCCGCGCGGTTGGCCGAAGTAGATGCCACCGGTCAGCTCACGCACGATCATCAGGTCGAGGCCCGCGACGATCTCGGGACGCAGGCTCGACGCGTCGGCGAGTTGCGGATACAGGATGGCCGGGCGCAGATTCGAGAACAGGCCGAGCCCGGACCGCAGGCCGAGCAGCCCCTTCTCCGGGCGAACGGCGATATCGAGCGGCTCCCATTGAGGACCCCCGACCGCGCCGAGCAACACCGCGTCGGCCCGTTTCGCGCTCTCGAGCGTGTTGTCCGGGAGCGGGCTGCCGACCGCGTCGTAGGCGGCCCCGCCGATCAGCGCCTCGTCGCGCGCCAGCGCGAGCCCCTCGCCCGCCAGCCGGTCGAGCACCTTGACCGCCTCGGCCACGATCTCGGGGCCGATGCCGTCGCCGGCCAAAACCAATACTCTCTTGCCCATGATATCCCCAAAAGATCCTAAAGAAAGCAGGGCCGCGCTGGCCGGCAGCGCCGGCGCCACGGCGCGACGACTCGTCAGTCGAACAACCACGGCGCCTCTGAGCGCCGGCGCGCCTCATAGGCCCGGATGGCGTCCACGTGTTGCAATGTCAGGCCGATGTCGTCGAGCCCCTCGAGGAGACAATGCCTGCGGAACGCGTCGACCTCGAAACCGATCACGCCGCCCGCCGCATCACGGATCTGCTGCGCCTCGAGGTCGACCGTGAGCTGCAACGCCGCCGAACCACCCGCCTGGTCGAACAGCCGGTCGACGATATCCGCCGCCAGCACGATCGGCAACAGGCCGTTCTTGAAGCTGTTGTTGAAAAAGATGTCCGCATAGCTGGGTGCGATGATGACCTTGAAGCCATAGTCGGTCAGCGCCCAGGGGGCATGCTCGCGCGACGACCCGCAGCCGAAGTTCTCGCGCGTCAACAGGATGCTGGCACCCGCATAGCGCGGGTCGTTCAGCACGAAATCCGGATTGACGGCGCGTCGGCTGTTGTCCATGCCCGGTTCGCCATGGTCGAGATAGCGCCACTCGTCGAACAGGTTGGGACCAAAGCCGGTGCGCTTGATCGACTTGAGAAATTGCTTCGGGATGATCGCATCGGTATCGACGTTCGAGCGATCCAGCGGACAGACCACGCCGGTGAAGGTTGCGAATTTTTCCATGACTTATCCCACTGAGAACTCGATGACTGAACACTGCCGTGTCCGGCAGCCGCCCACGCGCCGCTTCCCCTGCTACACCTCGCGTACGTCGACAAAGTGCCCCGCAACCGCCGCGGCCGCGGCCATCGCCGGGCTGACCAGGTGCGTCCTGCCGCCTTTGCCCTGCCGACCCTCGAAATTTCGATTCGAGGTCGAGGCGCAACGCTCGCCGGGCTCCAGCCGGTCCGCGTTCATCGCCAGGCACATGGAGCAGCCGGGCTCGCGCCACTCGAATCCGGCCTCGACGAACACCCGGTCCAGTCCCTCGCGTTCGGCCTGTGCCTTGACCAGGCCGGAGCCCGGGACGACCAGCGCCTGGCGGACATTGCCGGCGACACGGCGACCGCGGACCACGGTTGCCGCGGCACGCAGGTCTTCGATACGCGAGTTGGTACACGAGCCGATGAACACCTTGTCCAGCCGGATCTCGCGGATCGGCGTTCCGGCGGCCAGTCCCATGTAGTCGAGCGCGCGGCGCATGCCGTCGGCCTTGACCGGATCCCGCTCCTGGGCCGGATCCGGTACCTTGGCGCTGACTGGCACGACCATTTCCGGCGAGGTACCCCAGGTGACCTGTGGCGTAATCTCGGCCGCGGAGATCACCACGACCTTGTCGAACACGGCCCCCTCGTCACTGCGCAGCTTGCGCCACTCGGCGACCGCCTTGTCCCAGTGCGCCGGCCCCGGCGCGAAGGGCCGGTCCCTGACGTATTCGATGGTCTTGTCGTCGACCGCAACGAAACCGGCACGCGCACCGGCCTCGATCGCCATATTGCACACGGTCATGCGCCCTTCCATCGACAGGTCGCGGATCGCCTGCCCGCCGAACTCGATCGCGTAGCCTGTGCCCCCCGCGGTCCCAATCCGCCCGATGATCGCGAGTACGATGTCTTTCGCGGTGACCCCCGGGCCGACCGCCCCGTCGACGACGACCTGCATCGCGCGCGACTTCTTCTGCAGCAGGCATTGGGTGGCGAGCACGTGCTCGACCTCCGAGGTGCCGATACCGTGCGCGAGGGCACCGAAGGCCCCGTGAGTCGAGGTGTGCGAGTCGCCGCAGACCACGGTCATCCCCGGCAGCGTCGCGCCCTGCTCAGGCCCGATCACGTGCACGATGCCCTGGCGCGGGTCATTCATGCCAAACTCGACGATGCTGAACTCGGCACAGTTGCGGTCCAGCGTCTCGACCTGGACGCGCGACACCGGGTCGGCGATGCCCTGCCCGCGATCGGTGGTCGGCACATTGTGATCCGCGGTCGCCAGGTTCGCCGCACCGCGCCAGACCGGTCGCCCGGCGAGGCGCAGCCCTTCGAACGCCTGCGGCGAGGTGACCTCGTGCACCAGGTGCCGGTCGATGTACAGCAGGGCCGTACCGCCGGGTTCCTCCCGCACCAGATGCGATTCCCACAATTTGTCGTAGAGCGTCTTGGGCTTCATCACGGATTTCCTGTTGCTGACGCTGCTAACGATAGCGTCTAGAATCGATAACACAAATTCATGTTTTTTATTGATCGAATTCCTATTTGGAATAATGGAAATCACCGCACTCCAGGCCTTTGTCGAGGTCGCCGATCGCGCTTCGTTCTCCGACGCCGCACAGGCGCTCTACCTGACCCAGCCGGCGGTCAGCAAACGGGTCGCGCAGCTGGAGTCCGAACTCGGTACCCGGCTGTTCGACCGCATCGGCCGCCGGGTATCGCTGACCGCCACCGGGGCCGCGCTGCTGCCGCGCGCACGCCGCCTGATCAACGACGCGCGCGATCTCAAGCGGTTGATCAGCGATTTGTCCGGCGAGGTGCGCGGTCGCCTCGTGATGGGTACGAGCCACCATATCGGGCTGCACCGGCTGCCCGCCCCACTCAAGCGCTTCACCGAATACTTTCCACAGGTCGAACTGGACATCCGTTTCATGGATTCGGAGGCGGCCTGCCGCGCGGTCGAGACCGGCGACCTCGAACTCGCGATCGTGACGCTGCCGCCCGATCAGCCGCCGAATCTGCGGCTCGAGACCATCTGGCATGACCCGCTCGCCTTCATGGTCGGGCTCGAGCACCCACTGGCCGGGCGCGACACGGTCGATCTGCCCGAGCTGGCCGCGTACCCGGCGGTGCTGCCCGGCGGCACCACCTACACCCGCGGCATACTGGAACGGGCGCTCCGCGAGGCCGCGCTCGGACTGCATGTCGCGATGGCGACCAATTATCTGGAAACCCTGCGGATGCTGGTCGCGACCGGGCTGGGCTGGAGCCTGCTACCGGCGACGCTGCGCGACGGGGAGGTGCACGTGCTCAGGGTCGGCGGCCTCCGCCTGTCGCGCGACCTCGGCGCCGCGACCCACCGTCGCCGCCGCCTATCGAACGCCGCGACCGAGATGATCCGGGTGTGCCGTCAGGCCTCAGGCGGCTGATCGGGCCAGCCGGCCACCGATCCGCAGGCGCAGGCCCTCGAGGCCCGCGAGCAGCGTCGGCACCAGCAGCAGCACGAGGAAGGTGCCGAATGCCAGTCCGAATGAGATCGACACCGCCATCGGGATCAGGAACTGGGCCTGCAGCGAGGTCTCGAACAGCAACGGCAGCAGCCCCGCGATCGTCGTCAGCGAGGTCAAGAGTACCGCGCGCAGGCGCCGACACGCGGCCTCGACGATCGCCTCGCGCACCGCGACGCCCTTCTCGCGCAGCTGCTTATAGAATACGACCAGGATGATCGAGTCGTTGACCACGATGCCGGACAGCGCAAACAGGCCAAACATGGACAGGATGGTCGGCGTGACGCCCATCAGAAAATGCCCGTACAGCGCACCGACGACGCCGAACGGGATGATCGCCATCACGACAAGCGGCCAGCCGTAGGAGCCGAACACCCAGGCCAGAACGATATAGATCATCGCGAGCGCGAAAAGTGCACCGCGTTTCATGTCTTCCGCGGTCTCGCGCTGGTCCTCGGCGCGACCGGTGAATTCCCAGCTCAGGTCGTGCTGCTGCACCACCGTGGGCAGGACCTCGCCGCGCAACTGCTCGCGTACCGCGTTCGCATTCGCGATCTTCTTGTTCACGTCGGCGTACACGGTCACCGCCAGTTGCCCCTCGGCGTGGCGCATCGCCTTGAAGCCACGCCTTTCCTCGAGCGCGATCAGCGACAGCAGCGGGGCCGTCTCGCCGCCCGGCAGAAAGACGCTGAAATCCTCGAGCGCCGCGAGGCGGTGGCGTTCATCGTCCGGCAGCATCACGCGCACCTCGATCTCATCGTCCCCCTCGTTGAATATCTGCGCCAGTTCGCCCTCGAACGCGGCGCGCAGCTGCCGACCCACGTCCTCGACGCTGAGCCCGAGCGACTCGCCGAGCGGGCTCAGACGAAAGACCAGCTGCTGCTGCCCGTAGGGCATGTCGTCTTCGACCGCCTGAACACCCGGGATCGCCGCCAGCGCATCGGACAACTGCAGCGCCGCGCGCTTCAGCACCGCGGCGTCCTGGCCGGTCAGCCGGACCTCGAGGTCGCGACCCGGGTGCCCGCCGGTGCGCGACGTGATGGTCAGGTACTCAAGGCCCGGTGGCCGGTTCAGGCGGCCCTCCCAGGCCTCGATGAAGGCCTCGTTGCGCACCGCCCGGGCGTCGGAGGGGATCAGCTCCACCGTGACCGACGCGAATTGGTCGCCCTTCTGCTCCTGGCGGCCGTTGGAGAAGTAACCGCGGCCGAATGCGACGTTGGCGACCCGCACCAGGTCGCCCCCGAGTGCCGCGTCGGTGGCGTAGAGCGCGTTCTCCATCTCCTCGGCAAATGCCGCGACGCGCTGCGGGGGCGTGCCGGCGACAAAGGTGACGCTCGCGACGATCACGTTGCCTTCGACATTCGGGAAGAAGCTGAACCCCATGCGGCCGCCGCGCAGCAGCCCGACCAGCACGATCACGAAGGCCAGTGCGATCGCGACGATCGCCATGCGATTGTCCACCGCCCAGCTCACCAGGCGGCGGAAGTAATGATCGCGAAAATGTGCAAAACCCGCGTCCCAGCGGCGTCGGAAACGCCCGGGGGCTGCGTGCTGCAGGCCCTTGAAGCTGTGCCGCAGGTGGCCGGGCAGGACCAGGAAGCTCTCGATCAGCGACGCGACGATCACGCAGACGATCACGAACGGTATGTCGCCCAGGAATTTGCCGATGAAGCCGGTGATCGCGAACAGCGGGATGAACGCGGCGATCGTGGTGAGCGAGGATGACATCACCGGCGCCAGCATCCGGCGCGCCCCGCCCTCGGCCGCCTCGAGCGAGCCCTCGCCGGTCTGATAGTGGGTCAGCGCGTCTTCGCCGACCACGATCGCATCGTCGACGATGATGCCGAGCGCCATGATCAGCGCGAACAGCGAGATCATATTGATGCTCCCGCCTGCCAGGTACACGATCGCGAGCGTGGCCATGAACGAGACCGGAATACCGACGGTCACCCACAGCGCCACCCGGCCGTTGAGGAACAGAAACAGGATGCCGATCACCAGCAGCAGGCCACCGAGGCCGTTCTTGAGCAACAGGTTGATCCGGTCCTCGATCAGGGTCCAGCTCTCGTCGTAGACGGTGATGGAAACGTCCGGCGGGTAGCGCCCGCGCGCGTCCGCGAGCCAATCCTGCATGATGCCGGCGGAGACCAGGGAATCGGCGGTGGCCGAGCGCATGAGCTGCAGTTCGACGGTCGGCTGCCCCCGGTAGGTCAATGCGACCTGGTTGGGGCGCGCCCGACGCTCCACCTCAGCCACGTCCCCGAGCCGGACCAGGCGGCCATCGCGCTCGGCAAGCAGTGCCAGCTGTTCGAATTCCAGCTCGCTGCGGCGCTGGTTCAGCGTGCGCACCTCGCGGCCGACGTCGTCACGCCCCACGGTGCCCGCCGGCAGGTCGCGCGACTGTGCGGTGACCCGGGCCGCGACTTCGCTCAGCGACAGGCCCAGATCGCCGAGCGCGGCCTGCGGGATCTGGATCGCCAGCTCGTCTTCCGGCAGCCCGGTGATGTTGACCTTGGCGATGCCCTGCGCGAGCAGCTCACGCTCGATCCGGCGAACCAGCGGGCGCAGTTCGCGGATGTCCTGCGGACCGTGGACCAGCAACCGGGCCACCGGCTCGTAGCGCACCACGTGCGTGACCTCGGTGGACTCGGCATCGCTGGGCAGGTTGCGCACCGCGTTGACCAGCTCCTCGGCCCGGTCGGTCGCCTCGCCCATGTCGGTGCCCTCGGGAAACTCGAGCGTGATAAGGCTCAGGCCCTGACTCGAGGTCGAGGTCATCGTGTCCAGTCCGTCGGTCGTGCGCAGGGCCTGCTCGAGCGGGACAGTGATCGACCGTTCGACATCCTCGGCCGAGGCCCCGGACCACACCGTGCGGACATTGACAACCTCGACCTCGAAGTTCGGGAAAAACTGCACGTTCAGGTTGCTCAGACCCCAGACACCGGCCAGCAGCATGATCACCATCAACAGGTTCGCGGCAACCCGGTGCTGGGCGAACAGCCCGATGATGTCGTTGCGGTGCTGGAAGGTCATCCGGCGTCAGGCCCCGTCGACCGCGCGGACCAGCAGGCCGTCGAGCGCATTCGGCAGCTGGGTCACGACCACGCGGGCATCCGCCGGCAGGTCGGCCGCGCGCACCAGCACCCGGGTCCGGCCGGTGTCCAGCCGGGTCTCGCCGACCCGCTCGACCCGCAGCGGCCGCATCCGGCTCTGCTCGTCGACGAGGTAGACGCGATCGGTGCCGTAGATCGCCTCGTGCGGCAATGCAATCAGGCCGTCTTGCGCCGGCAGCGCCAGCTCGACGCGTACGAAACGGCCCTGGCTGATCTCGGCCGCGCCCTCGGTCACCGTGAACAGGCCGTCGATGCCGCCGGTCGCGCTGCCCGCCTCGGCCGCCAGACCGCGCAGCCGGCCGGCGATCGCGACCGCGTCGATCTGCCCCTGCACCTGCAGCACGTCACCCGCGTCGATCGCGGCGCGGATCTGCGGCAGATGCCGGTTCGGCAGCTGGGCGCGGATCACCATCTCGTCGGTGTCGTAAAGGGCCAGCAATGCGTCACCGGCCCGGACACGGCGCCCCGGGGCGACCATGACCCGTGCGATACGGCCATTGAACGGCGACCGCACCTCGCAGCGCTCCAGTTCCAGCAGGGCCTGGTCGCGCAGCGCGGTCGCGCGTGCGCGCAGGGCCTCGAGCTCGGCCAGCCGTGCGTCGTGTTCGTCGACCGCCTGTTGTCGAGTCGACAGGGCGATCGCCTGCTTTTCGGACGCCTGCCGCGCCGTGTCCAGCTGCGACTGGGCACCGACCTTCTTCTCGACCAGGTCCTGGAGCCGCCGCACCTCGCCGCGCGTGAGGTCGAGCAGGCGGCGTTCACGCGGCAGGGCCTCGAGGTCCGCCGCGTGCCGGCGCATCTCGGAGGCGATGCGCGCCTCGGCCTGCTGGAGTTCCGCCTCACGCTGCGCCAGCTGCAGCCTGACATCGCGATCGTCGAGCCGCACCAGCAGCTGGTCGCGCGCGACGCGGTCGCCCTCGACGACCGCGACCTGCGCGACGTCGGCAGTCACGCCGGCCGTCAGCTCGCTCGACCACAGCGACTCGACACGGCCATACAAGGTGACGTTCGGTGCGAAGCTCGCCGGGCGCGGCACTTCGACACTGACCAGCCAGGCGCGCTCCGCGACCGTGACCGGTTCCGGCCTTGGCTTGGTCGCGATCAGCGCCGCGGCGGCCAGGCCGGCCAGCAGCAGGATCAGCAGCGGCAACCACCAGCGCCGGCGAGAAGGACGCTGCGCGACCTCACGCTCAGGCTGCAGGTCTTCGATCGGCAGTCGCTTCATGTCGGATCACCCTGCATCGCGGCACACGTCATTCGCCCTGACGCGACTCGAGGTCGGCGATCCGCGCCCGCAGGGCATCCAGGTCCTCGCGCTGCCTTCGCACGCTGCGCAGCAACTCCGGCAATCTACCGACAGCCGCCTGCTCGCGCAGTACCCGGGTCATCGGCCGGGCGGGCGTGCCCCAGACCCGCGCACCGGCCGCCAGATCGCCGGTGACGCCGCTTTGACCACCGATCTGGACCCCGTCACCGACGGTCAGGTGATCGGCGACCGCGGCCTGCCCCGCGACGACCACGCCGTCGCCGAGCCGACTGCTGCCGGCGATCCCCGCCTGCGCGACCAGCAGCACGTGCTCGCCGATCCGGCCGTTGTGGCCGACCTGTACCAGGTTGTCGAACTTGCTGCCGCGCCCGATCCGGGTTTCACCCAGTGTCGCGCGGTCGACGCAGCTGTTGGCGCCGATCTCAACATCGTCCTCGAGTACGACGATGCCGAGCTGTGGGATCTTGTGGTGGTGGTCTTCCATCCAGTGAAAGCCATAGCCGTCGGCGCCGATCACCGCGCCGGCGTGCAGGACACAGCGGTCGCCGATAACGCAGCCCTCCATCAGCACCACGTTCGGACCGATCACACAGTCACGGCCGATGCGCGTACCGCTGCCGACGAACGCGCCCGCGGCGATCTGGCTGCCGGCGCCGACCACCGCGGCGGACTCGACGACCGCGAGCGGTCCGACCCATGCGTCCTCGGAGACCTCCGCGTCACTCGCGACCACCGCGGTCGGGTGCATGCCAGCGCGTCGCCGCTGCGACCGGAACAGCTCCATCGCCCGGACGAAGCCGACCTTCGGGTCTTCGATCCGCAGCAGGTTGCATGCCGGCAGGGCCGGAAAATCCTCGCCGACGATGACCCCGGCCGCAGGACTGGCCGCGACCTCGTCGATTAGCCGCGGCGACGCCGCGTAGCACAGGTCCTCGGTACCGGCGCCCTGCAGCGGGGCCATGCCGCGCACCGCGCGTTCCGCCATCCCCTCCAGTCGCCCACCGATCAGCCGAGCGATTTCTCCCAGTGTGTGCCCACTCATTCCGTTTCCCAATTCGTCACGGTCCCACGCGGAACCGCCGTCTAGTGGTCATGTTCCACCCAATGCCAGGCGAAGATCGCCCCGAGCAGCGCGAGCATGCCCGCTGCCCCGAATGTCATCGCCGGACCGATCGTCTCCCAGGCATAGCCGCTCGCCAGGCTGCCCGCCGCACCGCCGGCGCCAAAACTCACACTACTGTACAGCGCCTGCCCCCTACCCTTGTGACGGCCGCGGAAATACTGCTGTACCAGGTGGATGCCGGCCGCGTGAAACGTGCCGAAGGTCCCCGCGTGCAACAGCTGCGCGAGGACCAGAATTGGCAGCGAGGCGGCAAAACCGCCAATCAGCACCCAGCGCAGCGCCGCGGCCAGCAGGCTGAACACGAGCACGCGACGCGCGCCGAAGCGCTCGAGCAGGTGATGCATCACGACGAACAGACCGACCTCGGCCAGCACCCCAAACGCCCAGAGCTGCCCGATCAGGGTCTCGCTGTACCCGTGGTCGGTCATGTAGATCGAGTAAAAGGCATAGTAGGGCCCGTGGCTGGCCTGCATCAGGAACACGGCGAGAAAAAAGCCGATGATCGCCGGCTGCCTGAGCAACTGCGTCAGTGGCTGCTGATCCGGCGGGTGCGGCTCCGGGTCGGGGTCACGCACCAGCAGCGCGCTGAGCCAGATTGCCACGAAGATCACGAGCACGGAGGGCAGCAGTATCTCGGCGCCCCGCCACTCGATCAGCCGGCCGAGCACGATCACCGTGACGATGAAACCGATCGAGCCCCAGACGCGGATCCGCGCGTAGCGCGCCGCGCGTTCCTTCAGGTAGCTGAAGGTAACCACTTCGAACTGTGGCAGGGACGCGTTCCAGAAGAAGCTGTAAAGGGTCATCGCCAACGCGATCGCCCAGAATCCCTCGGCCCAGAACATGCCGCAGAAGACCAGCAGCGAGATCAGCGAGGCCAGACGGACGATGCGCATGCGGTGGCCGAGATGGTCGCCGAGCCAGCCCCAGATGTTCGGTGCAACGATCTTCGTGGCCATCAGGATCGCCATCAGCTCGCCGATCGCGACCGCATCGAAACCGCGACCACGGAGAAACAGGCCCCAGTAAGGCACCAGCGCCCCGAGCAACGCGAAATAAAAGAAGTAGAAGCCGGACAGGCGCCAGTAGGGCATGGTCAGTTTCGCCTCCCTTGCCGGACGGCCGACGGCCCAGCGCGCGTGACACCCGGCGCGATGCCGTCCGAACGTTGGCGTTCGCGAAATGTCACGCAAGGCCCTACCCGGCGTGGGCACCAATGCCCTGATGCCCGTCGCTGCTGCAGTGAAGAGGAAGCTACGCGACCGGGGACGCAGGGATCACCGGCGTGTCCGGCTGTACGTCCGCATTCTGACCGCGCTGACGCAGCGCATGGTCGAGCAGCACGATGGCCAGCATCGCCTCGGCGATCGGTACCGCCCGAATCCCGACGCAGGGATCGTGACGACCCTTGGTGACAACGTCGGTCGCCTGTCCCGCCAGGTCTACCGTCTGCCCCCCGAGGCGCACGCTCGATGTCGGCTTGAACGCGACCCGGGCGACAATGTCCTGACCGCTCGAGATGCCGCCGAGAATACCCCCCGCATTGTTCGACAGAAAGCCTGCCGGCGTCATCTCGTCACGGTGCTCGGTCCCCTTCTGAGCGACGCAGGCGAAGCCGGCGCCGATCTCGACACCCTTCGCGGCGTTGATGCCCATCAGCGCATGCGCCAGGTCGGCGTCCAGACGGTCGAAGACCGGCTCGCCCCAGCCCGGCGGGACACCGCTCGCGACCACCGACACCTCCGCGCCGATCGAGTCACCGGACTTGCGCAGCGCGTCCATGTACCCTTCCAGCTCGACGACCTGATCCGCATCGGGCCAGAAGAAGGGGTTTTTTTCGACCGGCTCCCAGGAAAAGCCGTCCGGCCGGATCGGCCCCAGCGCCGACAGATGACCACGCACCTGGATGCCGAAGCGCTCATGCAGGTATTTTTTTGCGATCGCGCCGGCGGCGACACGCATCGCGGTCTCGCGCGCCGACGAGCGGCCGCCGCCGCGATAGTCGCGGATGCCGTACTTCTGCCTGTAGGTGTAGTCGGCATGGCCGGGTCGGAACTTCTGCGCAATATCGCCGTAGTCCTTGGAGCGCTGGTCCTGGTTGAAAATCACCAGGCCGATCGGCGTCCCTGTGGTCCTGCCCTCGAACACGCCCGAGAGGATCTGCACCTGGTCGGGCTCGCGGCGCTGCGTGGTGTGCCGCGACTTGCCCGGCCGGCGGCGATCGAGATCCGACTGGATGTCCGCCTCCGAAAGCTCGAGGCCGGGCGGGCAGCCGTCGACAATGCAACCGATGGCCGGCCCGTGGCTCTCGCCGAACGAGGTCACGGTGAAGAGTTTTCCGAT
>CBFCWF010000034.1:0-23350 GCA_965601425.1 uncultured Chromatiaceae bacterium
GCATGACCTGGCCGGGCACCTCGATTCGCCGAGTTCCGCATTGCGCACCAGCCTGCTCAATGCGGTGCTCCGACTGCACGCGGCCGGCTATGTGCTGCGCAACCACCCCCACCTGACGCACGCGCAGGCACAGGAGATCGGGGATCTGGATTCGGTCTGACTCAAACCACGCGTGGTGCTGCGACCGCGTTTGCGTCCGCGGCCGGTCGCCGCGGCGGCCTGGTGTAGAATCGCGCTCGCGACCCCCGCAGCCGAGGCCAATCGATCATGAGACTCTGCGACAGCGACATCATTGCCGCACTGAACGAGGGGCGGATCCGCATCCGCCCGAGACCCGATGACCGCGTGATCAGTGGTGTCAGTGTCGACCTCCGGCTGGGCCATCGCTTTCGGGTCTACAGCTCGCACACGATCCCGTTCATCGATCTGTCGGGGTCGCGCGAGCAGGTCAACCAGGCGGTGGAAAAGGTCATGGGGGACGAGATTCTGATCGAGGGCGACGCGACGTTCGTGTTACACCCCGGCGAATTGGCGCTCGGTATCACGCTCGAATCCATCGCGCTGCCCGACGACCTCGTGGGCTGGCTCGACGGGCGCTCGAGTCTGGCCCGGCTCGGCCTGATGGTGCATGTGACCGCGCATCGCATCGATCCGGGCTGGAGCGGCAATATCGTGCTGGAATTCTTCAACTCGGGCAAGTTGCCGCTCGCGCTGCGTCCCGGCATGGCGATTGGGGCAATGAGCTTCGAAACGCTGACCGGTCCGGCGCAGCGCCCTTACACCAAGCGCGACGACGCCAAGTATCGTGGCCAGAGCGGTCCGCTGGCGAGCCGCATCAGCGAGGATCGTTCGGGCGGCGGCTGAGGTCCTCTAGCTGCATGTCGACCCGGTTGCCGTCGTGGGTGTGCAAGATGCGCAGCGGCAGCGGGCTGAGCGCAGGATCGAACCAAAATTGGCGGGATTCCTCGAGGTTGGGCGTGATGCGGTGAACGACCACCGCCTCGTAGTGTCCAGACGGCAGCGCGACCGGCTCGCGGCCGGTGACCTCCAGGATCGTTTCCTCGCTGGCCTCGGCCGTAGCGACCTGGAGCTGCACGGCGCCGTCGCCGGCGACCGCGAGGCGGTAGGCCGCGAGCAGGTAGCTCAGGCGGTCGTGGGTTCCCGGCAGCAGCACGACGTCGCGCTGTGCCTGGCCGCCCTGTACGCGCAGCCGGCGCCGCTGCCAATCGAATGCAACGCTGATCAGTTCGATCTGCCCGGCCCGCATTACGCTGTGTTCGAAGCGCGCTGGTTGTATCGTCTCCGCGTCCAGCGAGCCTCGACTGGATTCGAGCACCTCGTCCGCCGACTGGGCCGCCATCTGCCCGGCCGGTGCTGTCAATGCGTCGATCCGGTAGCCGCCGCCTTCGAACAGCTCGAATTCGAACAGGGCATTGCCCACCAGCTGACCGTTGAACAGCAGCCGGTAGATCGCGTCTATCGCGAGCGGCGCCTCACCCTCCGGTGCAGTGTCGGGCGGCAGTTCGCTGCAGGCGGCCAGGCACAATGCAGCCGACACGAGCACCAGCACTCGCTTCAGCATTGCAGCGGGGCATCCAGCGGCTCACCATCGAAACTTATCCGCCCGTCGCGCAGCTGCAGGCGTCCCTCGGCAAACCACGCGACGACCTGTGGCAGCAGCTCGTGCTCGCGGGACAGCACCCGCGCGGCCAACACGGCCTCGGTATCGCCCGGCTCGACCGCGACGCGGGCCTGCGCGACCACCGGGCCACCGTCGAGCTCCGAGGTCACGAAATGGACGCTGGCGCCATGCTCTTGGACCCCGGCCGCCAGCGCGCGCCGGTGAGTATGCAGACCTTGAAAGGCGGGCAGCAGTGAGGGGTGGATGTTCAGCATACGTCCGGCGAAGCGCTCGACGAAGGCGTCGCCGAGTATGCGCATGAAACCGGCCAGTACCACGAGTCCGGGTGAAAGCGATTCGATCGCATCGGCGAGGTCCGCATCGAAGCGCGCCCGGTCGGTGTATGCGGTGTGATCGAGGACCCGGGTCGGGATGCCGGCGATGGTTGCCCGTTCCAGACCGCGCACCCCCGGTCGGTTGCTGATGACGCCGCGGATCCGGTAACGCGCATCGGCGGCGTCGATCAGGGCCTGCAGGTTGGTGCCGCCGCCCGAGATCAACACGACGACCGGCAGCGGCTGGGCACTTTGGATCACAGGTAGCGCACGCAGGGTGCAGCGCAGTCACACTCGCTGATCTGTCCGATGCGTTGCACGGACTCTCCCTGTGCCTCGAGGATCCCGATGGCTTGCGATGCGGCTTCTGCGGCGACGCAGACCACCATGCCGACACCGCAGTTGAAGGTCCGCAGCATCTCGGCTTCGGCGATACCGCCTGTGTCGCGCAGCCAGTCGAATACCGCAGGCTGCTGCCAGCTGCCCCTAATGATTTCGGCGCAACTGTGTTGCGGCAGCACGCGCGGCAGATTGTCGGTCAGTCCGCCACCCGTGATGTGAGCCATTGCATGAACGTCGATCTGCCGGAGCAGCTCGAGTAGCGATTTCACGTAGATACGGGTGGGTGCGATCAACGCATCACCCAGTCCCGCATTGCCGACCGGCTGGTCGAGTGTCGCACCACTGACCTCCAGCACCTTGCGGATAAGCGAGTAGCCATTCGAATGCGGCCCGGACGAAGCGAGCCCGAGCAGCACGTCGCCGATGCGCACCCGGTCCGGCTGCAGGATGCGCGACTTCTCCACGATCCCTACGGCAAAACCGGCCAGGTCGTAATCGCCTGCGGCGTACATGCCCGGCATCTCGGCCGTCTCGCCGCCGGTCAACGCACAGCCGGCGAGCTCACAGCCATGCGCGATGCCGCCGATCACGGCCGCTGCGGTGTCCACGTCGAGACGGCCGCTCGCATAGTAGTCGAGAAAGAACAGGGGTTCGGCACCAGCGACCACGATATCGTTGACACACATCGCGACCAGGTCGATGCCGATCGTATCGTGCCGTCCGAGCTGCATCGCGAGCTTGAGCTTGGTACCGACACCGTCGGTCCCGGACACCAGCACCGGTTCGCGGAAACGGTCCAACGGCAGCTCGAACAATGCACCAAAGCCGCCGATTCCGGTCAGTACGCCCGGGCGGCGGGTCCTTGCGACCGCCGGTTTGATCCGTTCGACCAGCGCGTTGCCGGCATCGATATCGACGCCGGCACGTGCATAGCTCAGGCCGCCGGTACTCGGTTTCGAAGGCTGCTCGCTCAAGCTCGACTCCATGCGCGAAAACAAAGCGCGCATTCTAGCCCCAGCGTCGGCGGCTCACCACTCGAAGCGCCGTTGGTCCCCGCCGGGCCGCATGTCGACAGCGACTGCACGCGCGAACCGCGCTAAACTCGGCCGCATGTCGAATCCCCGGATGCTGCTGACGATCTGCGTGTTGCTGCTCCTGCCCTGGTGTCTACACGGCGCGGGCGTGGAAGACCTCTTCAGTGCTGAAACGCGGGTCGAAGACGAGGGCAGCGAGACGCGCAACGCGGCCTTGTCCGATCTGCTGGCGAAGGTCCTGGTTCGGGTCAGCGGCAACCCGGCGGTCGGCGGGCTGCCGGGCACGCGCCAGGTGCTCGCCGCCGCACCCTCGCTGGTGCAGCAATACCGTTACCGCACCGCGGACGAGGCCGGCCAGGTGGTCCGCTATCTCTGGGCACGCTTCGACCAGACCGCGGTCGAGCGGATGATGCGCGAGCACGAATTGCCGGTCTGGGTGCAGCGGCCCGGCGTGTTGGTCTGGGTGGCCACGGAGCGCGACGCGCAGCGCGAGCTGCTGAATTTCGACAATCTGCCGGAGGCACGTGCCGCGATGCTGGACCGCGCCCGGCAGCGCGGCATGCCGCTGCAGCTCCCGCTGATGGACCTGCAGGACCAGTCACAGTTGACGCCGGCCGACGTCTGGTCCGACTATCGCGCAGCGATAGCGCAGGCCTCGGCGCGTTATCCGCACGATCTGGTACTGGCAGGACGCCTGCGCGCGCGCGGTGACGGCAAGTGGAGCGGGGAGTGGTCGCTGATCGGTGATGGTTCTGCCCAGAGCTTTCAGGCGTCGCCGCAGGTGCTGGCCGCCGCGCTGGCGTTCGCGGTTGACCAGACACAGAATCTGCTTGCCGCGCGCTATGCGCCGATGCCCGGCGCGGGCGGTGTTCGCGGCATGCGGGTGAGCTTCTCGGGCGTCGGCGACCTCGAGGCCTACGGGCGGCTGCTCGCGCTTCTGGAGGGTCTCGAGCCGGTCGAGGGGTTGGCGCTGCGGCACGTCGATGGCGAGCATTGCCTGTTCGAGTTTCGCTCGCGTGGCGGCGAGCAGGAACTGCTACGGGCCCTCGACGGCGAGGCGCAGCTGGTCGCCGAGGTCGGTCTGGAGCCTGCGCCTTCGGGTGACGCGATCGCGGCGGACGCGGGTAGGGTGCAGCCGGAGGCCGATGCCCGCTATCGACTTTCGTACTGATCTTCCGAACCGCGCGCCCAAGCCCCGATGAATTCATCTTTGCGTCATCTGCCAAACATCATCAGCATCGCACGGATCCTGCTGGTCGGTCCGGTGATCTGGAGTCTGCTGCACGGTGAATTCACGCTCGCGATCGGGCTTTTCCTGCTGGCCGGCGCGTCCGACGGACTCGACGGTTTTCTTGCCAAGCGCTTCGGCTGGAGCTCGCGCCTCGGCGGGATTTTGGATGCGCTGGCGGACAAGTTCCTGCTGATCTCGACCTTCCTTTGTCTTTGGTGGCTCGGAGTGTTTCCCTGGTGGCTGGTACTGAGCGTACTGGCGCGTGATCTGCTCATCGTGATCGGTGGCACCGTTTACAACTTCCGTATCGAGGCGGTCGAGCCGGAACCCACGCTGATCAGCAAGCTGAACACGGTCTTGCAGATAGCGCTGGCGGCAGTGGGGGTTGCGGCACTCGGCTTCGGCGGCATTCCGGAATGGATCATCCAGAGCCTGGTCTGGCTGGTCATGCTGACCATCCTGCTGAGCGGTGCCGGCTATGTCCGCGAATGGAGTCGCCGCGCGCGATTGATGGGCGGCCGCCGTGATGTCTGACCGGCAGCGGCTCTGGATGCTCGGCTGGCTGTTGCTCGGCGGCTGGCTGGTCTATCTGCTTTCGCCGATCCTGACGCCGTTCGTGGTCTCGGCGCTGTTGGCCTACCTTGGGGACCCGCTGGTCGATCGGCTCGAGGCGCGAGGTCTGCGCCGCACCCCGTCGGTGGCATTGGTCTTCAGCGTGCTGTTTCTGTTCCTGTCGCTGCTGCTGTTGCTGTTGGTGCCCCGTGTCGAAGCGCAGATCACCCAGCTGCTGCAGAAGCTGCCGACCTACCTCGAGTGGTTGAGAGTCCAGATCGTGCCCCGTCTCGAGGCGGCCCTTCCCGGCGAGATGGCCGGTCTGGAACCGTCCGCACTGCAAAGGGCATTGACCGAGAACTGGCGGGAGGCCGGCGGCATCCTGGCGCGTGTCTGGTCCTCGGTGTCTGGCTCCGGGCTTACGCTGCTCGGCTGGCTGGCCAATCTGATGCTGGTGCCGGTCCTGACCTTTTACCTGCTGCGTGACTGGGATCACCTGGTGGCTGGTCTGCATGCGCTGCTCCCGCGTCGCAGCGAGGCGACCTGGGCGCGACTGGCCCGCGAGTCGGACGAGGTACTGGGGGCCTTTCTGCGCGGACAGGTGCTCGTCATGGGCGCACTCGGCGTGATCTATACCACCGGCCTGTGGCTGGTCGGGCTGGATTTTGCGCTACTCATCGGGATGCTGGCCGGTCTCGTCAGTTTCGTCCCCTACCTGGGGCTGATCGTGGGCATCCTGATTGCCGGGGTGGCGTCGATCCTGCAGGTGCAGGGTGTCGGCGACCTGCCCTGGGTGGTCCTGGTGTTCGTGGTGGGTCAGGCGCTGGAGGGTACGCTGCTTACCCCGCACCTGGTCGGCGAACGTATCGGGCTGCATCCGGTCGCGGTCATCTTCGCGGTCCTTGCGGGCGGACAGCTGTACGGTTTCTTTGGGATCCTGCTGGCCCTGCCGGTGGCGGCCGTGGTCATGGTGCTTCTGCGACATCTGCTGGAGACCTATCGCGCGAGCACGTTGTACGTGCATGCCGCCGATGACGGCTCCGACGAACCTTGAGCAGGCGACAATCGCACATTTGTAACACGCATACGGCCTAATGCGACAGGGATGAAGAAGATGTTCAACATGGATGCGGTGATGGTGCCGCCGGCCGCCGATGCAGTCGTGCCCCCGATCCGCAACTCGGTGCGCGCGCTGATTGTGCAAAAGAACCAGGTCCTGCTGCTGCGCAAGCGCCTGCCGAACGGCGCGCAGCGTTACGCGATGCCTGGTGGCGGTCAGGACGCCGGAGAGCGACTGCGCGACACGTTGCTGCGCGAGTGCCGCGAGGAAATCGGTACCGGGGTCGACATCCTGGATCTGGTGCATGTCGCCGAGACCTTCAAGCCACGCGACGGGAAGGCGGTCACCTACCGTCAGCAGGTGGAGTTCGTGTTCCACTGCCGGCTGCCCGCGGGGTATGCGCCACGCTCGGGTCGCAAGCCGGACAAGCATCAGGTCGCGGTCGAGTGGGTCGGCCTGCAGCACCTCGATGACATCGACCTTCGGCCGGCCGGTCTGGCCTCGCTGGTGCGTCAGGCCGCGCTCGGGGATGCGCCGGTGTATGTCGGTGATCTCTGAGTGTCATCTGCGGCCGAGAATGCCGTAACGCCCGTAGGCGGCGGCCGACGATCCGTCAACAGCGATCCGAAGGGCGCGCTGCAGCGTTTTTTCGGCAGCCAGCCCGCGCCGATCGGTGATTACGCCAGTCCGAGGCTGTCCCGAACGAACGGGACCGTGAGACGCCGCTGCTCGGCCAGCGAGGCACGATCCAGGCGCTCGACGATGGCAATGAGGTCACGGGTGTGACGCGGGCTTCGGTCCAGCAGGTAGCGGGCGACTTCCTCGGGCATCTTCAATGCACGTCGCGCGGCCAGTGCATGCAACAGCTCGAGTCGGCCGTTGTCGTCCAGCCCCTGTACGACCAGGGTCAATCCCCAGCTGAGTCGGCTGCGCAGATCCGGCAGCGCCAGCGCCAGCGCGGCCGGTCCCCGGTCAGCGCTGAACACCATGCGTGTCGCCCGTTCTCGGCAGCGGTTGAACAGGTTGAACAGCGCCCGCTCCCAGGCCGCATCGCCGGCAATCGCATGCACGTCATCGATCGCGACCAGGTCCAGCGCCTCGAGGCCATCGAGCATCGCCGTGCTCAGATCGCCGTGCTCGGCCAGGGGCAGGTAAGCGCAGTGCAGTGTTGCCTGCTGCGCGGCGGCACACTCACCGAGCAGCAGGTGGGTGCGGCCGCAGCCGCTCGCGCCCGACAGGAAGACCAGGGGTTCGCCCGGGTCGTCGAGGCAGCGCGAAAGCGCATCGATCACGGCCTGGTTCTGACCGATAACGAAATCCTTCAGACCGGGCGTATGGGGCAGGCCGAGGGCCAGCGGCAACTGCTTGCTCATCCAGCGCTTCTATGCTCCGCGCGCCAACGGATGAACAGGGCTGAACTGACAAGATAGGCGAGGCTGAGGGCGGCCTCGACCAGGCCCAACCAGCGCTGATCCGGGTTGGCCCAGGCCTCGACCCCGCCGTGCACAGCGTACGGCAGCCCGACCAAGGCGCCCCAGATCAGGGCCTTGTCGCGGCCCGCCAACACGCCGCGCAGCGGCAGCAGCAGCGGGCCAACGAAGACCAGCAGCGAGAACGAGATGTGCTCACGTGCGACGTCACCGAAAAGCATGATCCAGGCCATGACCCAGCCGATCAGCCCGAGATAACTGGCCAGCGAGATCGCGCGCGCGACGCGTCTGTTCACTCGCCGTTCCGCAGCGCGCTACCGACCCGGGCCAGCCGCCGACCCAGCGCCTGGCACAGGCTCTTTTCGAATGCAGTCAGCGGCAGCTTGCTGTCACGCCCGGCGAGGTGCGACGGGCCATAGGGCGTGCCGCCCTCGCGGGTCTGCAGCAATTCGGGTTCCGAGTAGGGCAGGCCGGTGATCAGCATGCCGTGGTGCATCAGTGGCAGCATCATCGACAGCAGCGTCGTCTCCTGACCGCCGTGGATGCTGCTGGTCGAGGTGAACACACCGCCCGGCTTGCCGGCCAGTGCGCCCTTCATCCACAGGCCGCCGGTGCCATCGAGGAAGTACTTCAGCGCCGCCGCCATGTTACCGAAGCGTGTCGGGCTGCCCAGCGCCAGACCGGCACAGTCAGCGAGATCCTCGGGCGTCGCATAGGGTGCGCCGCTGTCCGGCACGGCAGGGCCGGTCGCCTCATGGTCGGCGGACACCGCCGGCACGGTGCGCACACGGGCCTCCAGGCCACCCTGTTCGACGCCGCGCGCCACCTGCTGCGCCATTTCTGCGGTGGCGCCGTAGCGGCTGTAGTAAAGGATCAGCACATAGCTCACTCGAGGATACCCAGTACGCTTTCCGGCGGGCGGCCGAGCGCCGCTTTGCCGTCGTTGACCACGATCGGACGTTCGATCAGCTTCGGATATCGCACCATCAACGCAATCAGATCATCACGTGTCAGGTCCGGGCTGTCAGCCCCACTCTCCTTGTACTCCTTCTCCTTGCGACGCATCAGTTCGCGGGGTTCCAGCCCAAGCATGTCGAGCAGTTTGGCCAGTGTCTCCGCGTCGGGCGGGGTCTTGAGGTACTCGACCACCTCCGGCGTGATCGAGTGCTCCTCGAGAAGCTGCAGGGTCTGGCGCGACTTGCTGCATCGCGGGTTGTGGTAAATCCTTACTGTCATGGGCCGCTGTTTGGAACGTGAGTGGACGGGTTGGCATTTTAGCATCGTGGGGGAAGGATGTTGTGAGCACGACACGGCAACGCGGCAGTTTGACGCGTTTATCGCAGGGCCTGCGCCAGCTGCGAGGCTTCCTGGTACTGGTCGCGGAACGGTTCTCGCGTCACGAGGGTGCGCAGAATGCCGCCGCGTTGACCTATACGACGCTGTTGTCGCTGGTTCCGCTGATGACGGTCACGCTTGCGGTGTTTTCGGCGTTCCCGGTGGCCGATCGGGTCTTCGAGGTCGTGCAGGACTTTGTGTTCAACAATTTCGTCCCGGCCTCCGGGGAGATGCTGCAGGAACACCTCGCCGAGTTCAGCGCGAAGGCATCGCGCTTGACCGGCCTGGGTGCGGTATCCCTGCTGATCGTCGCATTGTTGATGATGGCGAACATCGACCGTGCGCTGAATGCGATCTGGGAGGTCAGGCGCCGCCGGGGGTTCGCGACGCAGTTCATGGTCTACTGGGCTGTGCTGTCGCTCGGGCCCATCCTGATCGGCGCGAGCGTGCTGGTCACCTCGTATATCGTCTCGCTGCCGATCCTCAGCGAGGCCGCGAGCACCGGCTTCGGGCGCAGCCTGCTCGGCCTGACGCCGGTCGCTGCGTCGGCGCTGGCGTTCACGATGGTGTACCTGGTGGTGCCGAATCGCCGGGTGCGCCTGGCGCACGGGCTGATTGGCGGCGTGGTTGCCGCGATCCTTTTCGAGGTGGCCAAACGCGGATTCGGTCTGTACATCACGCAGTTCCCAACCTATCAGGCGATTTATGGCGCGTTGGCCAGCATCCCGATCTTCCTCGTTTGGTTGTACCTGTCCTGGATCGTCGTGCTGCTCGGTGCCGAGTTGACGCATTGCCTGGGCATCTACCGCTGGAGCAGCCATGATCAGGCGCGCTGCCAGACCGGAATGGGGGACGCGGTGGCGGTACTGCTGGCACTCGACGAGGCCGCCGCACAGGGCATGGCGCCGACCACGGTCGAACTCGCCAGCCGACGACAACGCTGGATGGAACCGCAACTGGATGATCTGCTCGCGGAACTCAAGCAACTGCACTGGGTGCACATGACGCGCGACGGCGGCTGGGCGCTCGCACGCCGCCTCGACGACGCGACCCTGCTCGACCTCTACGGCAGTCGCCGGTTCGATCTGCCGCGCGAAAAAGATCCCGATTGGCCGGTCGATCGTCGCCTCGCCGAAACGCTGCAGCGGGCCAACACGGACCTGGCCGAATCGCTGAATGTGCCGTTGGCGGCCTTTCGTCTGCAGCGCGCGGATTCGATACCGTTGCAGCCCATGGGCGATTCGGCGGACAGTGGCCGTTGAGCCTCAGGCGTCGTGGTCTTCCACCGCGATGTAGGCGGTCTGCTGCACCACCTCGAGCAGTCCCTGCATGCGCAGTTCATGGCGCCGCTGAATACCCTCCGCGATCAGGCTGTCACCTTCCCGGTAGAGGGCGCGCGGTGCAATGAGCACATAGCGTCCCGTGGCCAAGTCCTGCTGCAACAGGGCCTCTGGCTGGCCGCGGGCGCGCTCTGCGGCATTGCCGGTGACCGTCACAGGTATCAGGCGGCCAGCGAGCTTTTCCACGCCGATCTCTATCTGCTGGTCACCGCTGCCCACGAGGCGCCGGATGCGGCCCGCAAAACCGACGGCTGCGCCACTCGGTGAGACCGCGTCGGCCTCCAGCAATACCGATTCACCGACGGTCAGTGGCGGATTCAATGGCCCCTGCAGGCGGAACGCGGCACCCGACTTGGACTGATTCAGCTGCCGGCAGGGAACGGCCTCGGCGGCCACGCCACGGGTCGGCACCCCCTGCACCAGCGCGTGCAGTCGTGCGTGGACGTCGCGCAGTCCGTGCATCAGCTGGAACGGGTGATTACGCACCTGACGCGGGTGCTCGCGCTGCTCCGATGACTTGCGGCCCTTGATCAGGTCGGTGAGTGCCTGATGCAGACCGCTAGGTGCCTCGGGATCGTCGCTCAGCGCTTGCAGAAAGCGATCCAGCGCGAGGTAGCGCATGTCCGGTCCGGGTTTGCCACGGCGGGCGGCGGCCAGCGGTGGCAACACGCCGCTAATGTCCAGCGGAACCGCGAACGGCCCCTGCGGCAGCAGGGTCGTTTCGAGCGCTGCGCTGTGCCAGCCCGTCCAATGTTGCCAACTGCGAATCTGCTCGGGTCGGTGCTGATGGGGATCGCACAGGCTGATGGTCAGGGCGCGGAAGAAGAGGCCCTGGATCGTGCCCGGGTCATCGGGGCGGCGTTGCGCGACGTCGACCACCTGGCCGGCGGTTTGCTGCCCATCGGCATACAGGTAAATGCTCAGCAGCAGCTGCCAGAGATCCGGGGCAAGCCGGAAATAATGCAGTCGCTCGATATTCATCGCGTTTTCGAGCAGATGCATGGCCTGATAAAGGGTATCGGTCGCCGCCGGTTTATCGGATGCGCGTGTCGCGTTGGCCATGCGCAAGTGACCGAAAGCGAGCTCGCTGAGCAGATCGAGCAGGCTGTCTTCGAGCTGGTCGAGCGGCAACGCGCTGTCGGGATTGACCTGCAGGCGTTCATTGACGATCTCGAGCAGCTGGTCGACGGGACCCTGGTAGAGCTGCAGCAAGGTGCCCAGACGTGATCCGGGCTGCGGGTCTCGGACCACCAGCCGGAGCTGTTGCAACAGCAACTGCGCGGCGCGTGGCGGGTTCGCCAAAGGCAGCCCGTCAAGCCACTGGCGCACCTCGCGCGGCGCGAGCATCGCTGCAGGATGACGGGCGACTGCGGCGCCGGGGACCTTGAATTGCCCGGGCTTGGGTTGGGCTGATGGAGCGTTTACCATTCTGGACTCCCGATAGCATGGTGCAGAGGCTGTGCCGACTTTCCGCATCCCGGGACGCGGATATGACATCGCAACAGGCAGCGTCGGTGCCGGGGAACACTTCGGCGAGCGCGCGCGTTTTCTAAAGGCGCTGAAAAAGGCAAGGTCGCGACTGATGATAAGAGTTGATACACGTTTTTTTACCGCATGGCCATGGCTGTTCCTGTCCTTTTTCGCGTGGTTCGCCGCCAGCGCGGTCGAGGCGGCGGGTGATGACTTCACGCTGCCGGATCTCGAAGGCCGGGATCATAGCCTCTCCGATTATCGCGGGCGCTGGGTACTGGTCAACTACTGGGCCACCTGGTGTCCGCCATGCCTCGAAGAGCTCCCGGAGCTGGAAGTGTTCCACAAAGAGGCCGACGGTAAGGCGGTGGTGCTCGGGGTAAACATGGAGGCGATCGAGCGGTCGCAGCTGCGTGACTTCGTCGAGCGACAGGTCCTGTCTTTTCCAATCCTGGTCGCCTCGGAGCGGCCCAGCCCCGAGCAGCTTGTCGGGCCAGTCGATGGGCTGCCGACCTCCTACCTCGTCGCACCGGACGGCGAGGTGGTTGCGCGTCAGGTAGGGCAGGTCACGGCGGAAGCGATCAGCGCCTTCATCGCAGATTTCGAGGAAAATCGGGAGAGTGGTAAAGCCCTGTGATGCGGCGTCTGCTTTTCGGCGCGGGCCCGTTGGCGAAACCCTCTTTTCGCACCTGGAGTAGGTCGGATGGTATGTAAGCGCTTTGTTGTCAGCGGCCGTGTGCAGGGGGTCTGGTTTCGTGCGTCGACCCGAGAGCAGGCGGTGGACCTGGGCCTGAGCGGGCATGCGGTGAATCTGCCCGACGGACGGGTCGAAGTGGTCGCCTGCGGCGAGGCGGCCGCGCTGGCAAGGCTCGCTGCCTGGCTGTGGCAGGGGCCGCCCATGGCCAGGGTGGAGGATGTCTGCAGCGAAGAGATGACGGATCACCCTGGGGTAGGGTTCCGGACCGGATGAGGCCCCGGCGTGCGGCGGTGTCACTGCCGGACCCTGTCCTCCAGCGCGCGATAAATGGATCCGATCATTCGGCGGGGCGAAACACAGCCCCCGCATTGGCGGGCGTGCTATGTCGCGAGGGCGCTTCGCCGCGAAAGCCGCTTGGGACCGGTGGCTGCCCGAACTCGCCGGGCATGCCGGGCGGCGGCGCCGCGCCAGCGGGGGGGTATTGGGATCGAGCCGGGCGCGTCGGGGTGTCCGCCGGGCTTGTCGAATGACGCGAATCCCCGGGGGGCCACGGGGGTGGGGCCTCCTCCGGGGAAACGGGTCCGGGCCGGAAACCGCTGGCGGGCGGCTGATCGCGCAAGCCTGCGCTTGCATCGCGATGCGGCTCTGGGCCGCGGGCCGGCGCTGCGGGGCGGGGTGCCGCCACGGCTTCGCTGTCATAAGAGCCGGGCGGCGGCGGGTAGCCAGGCGGCGCCACGGCACTGCCCGCGGGCGACAACAGGCAGCCGGCCGACAGCAGCAGCATGGCGCGATAACCTGGGTGCACCCAGCGATGTGTACGGGTCACTGCTTGCACCGGTCGGCTTGGGTCACGAGTAGCCGGACGATGCGAACTCGAGTCCGCGCGGGATCTCGTCGACCCGCACAACCTCGCTGCGAATCATGCCGCTGGGCAGCAGGGCCAGCAGCCGGAACCCCGGTGGCTCCTCGTCCACCCGGAAGTCTTTCTGTCTGGGTGCGAACTGGACGCAGGTCGAGGGGGACGACATCAGGCGCACCTGGCCGCGGCGTGCCTCGAAGGTCTGGTGCACATGGCCCCAAAGCACACCGCGCACGTTCTGGTGGCGATCGATGATCTCGAACAGCGGATCGGGGTTGTCGATGGCCATGCTGTCGATCCAGTCGCTGCCCACATCGACCGGTTGATGGTGCATGCACACCAGCACATGCCGGTCGGTCGCCGCGAGCGCCTGGTCCAGCAGTTCGAGCTGGTCTTCCGCGAGGTGGCCGCCCTCCGCACCGGGTACCACGGAGTCGAGCATGACGAACCGCCAGGCCCCGCAGTCCCCGACCGAATCCGTCGAGACCCGATCGGCGCGCAGGTGAAGACGCATCTTGGCCGGTGCATCGTGGTTTCCCGGCAGGCACAGCACCGGTACGTCGAACCCGGACAGCATCTCGGCGAGCTTCGCATAGCCCCGCGGACTGGCGTCATGCACCAGGTCGCCGGTCGCCAACAGCATGTCCAGCGGCCAGTGGACGTCCCGGAAGTGCCTGATCACCTGCTGCAGGGATTGCAGCGTGTTCATGCCGAGCAGGGTCCCGACCGGATCGGCGTACAGGTGGGTATCCGTCAGCTGCAGGGCGCGCAATGTGCCTGCAGGGAAATCCGCCTTGCGCAGGTTGAGGTCCGTGGTGGAGCCGATGATGCTTGACGTCATGAGTCGCGGTGGCCCGACCAAGGGCTGAGCTGCGGATATTCGGGTTATAGTAGCCGATAGATTCGGGCTCAGAAACGTGCCCGCCCCCACTTTGGTTGGTATTTGTGAGCAATTTCACCCGCTTATGACCCTGAACGAGCTGAGGTATATCGTTGCCGTCGCCCAGGAGCGGCACTTCGGTCATGCCGCGGAGGCCTGCTTCATCAGCCAGCCCACGCTCAGTGTCGCGGTCAAAAAGCTCGAGGAGGAACTCGGTGTCAGCCTTTTCGAGCGGCGCAAGGGCGAGGTCAGCGTGACGCCGGTTGGGCAACAGATCGTCGAGCAGGCGCAGCGCGTGCTGGAAGAGGCGGGCAGTATCCGTCAGATCGCGCGCCAGGGACAGGATCAGCTCGACGGGGCGCTGCGACTCGGTGCGATCTACACCATCGGCCCCTACCTGTTGCCGCATCTGATACCCAGCCTGGCCGAGCGTGCACCCAGGATGCCGCTGATGATCGAGGAGAACTACACCGCCAACCTCGCAGAAAAGCTCAAACGCGGGGAACTGGACGTGATCCTGATCTCGCTGCCCTTCGCCGAGCCCGGTGTATCTACCCTGCCGCTGTATCGCGAGTCGTTCGTGCTGTTGCTGCCGAGCAGTCACCCGCTGAACCAGAAACCGGAGTTCGCGGTCGCCGACCTGAAGCACGAGGACGTCCTGCTGCTCGGGCCCGGGCATTGTTTCCGCGATCAGGTCCTGGAGGCCTGTCCCGACTGTATGCACCGCCGTGCCAACGAGGGCAGCCCGGTGCAGACACTGGACGGGGGATCCCTGGAAACCATCCGGTATATGGTAGCGAGCGGACTGGGCGTGACCATACTGCCGTGTTCCGCCGCTGGTGCGGACCGCTTCTCCGAACGCCTGTTGAGCATTCGCCGGTTCGACCACGACGCCCCGTCGCGCGTCGTCGCATTGGCCTGGCGCAAGAGTTTTCCGAGACCCGAGGCGGTTAAGGTCCTTCGCGACGCGGTCCTGGATTGCGAGATGTCGTGTATCGAGCCGGCGCACTAGCGGGCTCGCTGTGGGCTACCGAAGTACCCGCGTGACCCGACAGATAGGCTGAGTCTATCGGGTGAATTGCCAGAAACAATTTCATACCCGATCCCCGGACGACTATATTGCCTGCGCTAGCCGCCGGCACGGACCGGCCCATTCACAGAACAACCGGAGGATATCCACATGTCGCTCAAAGGATCCAAGACAGAAGACAACCTGAAGGCCGCCTTCGCAGGCGAATCCCAGGCCAATCGTCGTTATCTCTACTTCGCGTCCAAGGCGGACGTCGAGGGTTTCAACGACGTCGCGGCCGTATTCCGCTCGACCGCCGAGGGTGAGACCGGTCACGCGCATGGGCACCTCGAGTACCTCGAGCAGTGCGGTGACCCGGCGACCGGGCTGCCGTTCGGCGGTACCTCTGACAACCTGAAGACCGCGATTGCCGGCGAGACCCACGAATACACCGATATGTACCCGGGCATGGCGAAGACCGCGCGCGACGAAGGGCACGACGAAATCGCCGACTGGTTCGAGACGCTGGCCAAGGCGGAGCGCTCGCACGCCAACCGCTTCCAGAAGGCGCTGGACCAGCTCAACGACTGATCGGCTGCAGCGCCGTCGGGGGAGTCGAACTCCCCCGATGGAGTCCCGCACGACACGCTGTCGCCTCGCCAGCAGCGCGCGGCGACCTATGGCTGGCAGCGCCGACCGAAGCAGCACGCTGCGATCGCAGGTCCTGCGTCCCCGCACGCTGCCCCACGTTTCATTAGGCCCGAGGAACACTATCAATGGCTGGCGCTCGCGAAGGAAGTCTAGACGCACCGATCCGGCATACGCTGGACTGGAAAAATCCCGATTTTTATGACGAAGACAAGCTGTTCGCAGAAATGGAGCGGGTGTTCGACATCTGCCACGGCTGCCGGCGTTGCGTGAGCCTCTGTCAGAGTTTTCCGGTGCTGTTCGACCTGGTCGACGAGTCGGAGACGATGGAAGTCGACGGCGTCGCGAAAGAGGACTACTGGAAGGTCGTGGATCAATGCTACCTGTGCGACCTGTGCTTCCTTACGAAGTGCCCCTACGTGCCACCTCACGAGTGGGACCTGGACTTCCCTCACCTGATGCTTCAGGCCAAAGCGGTGAAATTCAAAAACCAGGGTGCGTCGTTCCGCGACAAGACACTGACCAGCACGGACAAGGTCGGCAGCCTGGCCGGTATTCCGGTCGTCAGTGGCCTGGTCAATACCTTGAACAAGAACGCGACGTTTCGCGGCATTCTCGAAGACGGGCTCGGCGTGCACCGGGACGCCAAGCTGCCTGCTTACCATACGAAATCGCTACGTAGCCGGATCAGCCGCGATACGGGTGGGGCTGCCGAGCCTGCCGGGCCAACGAACGGCAAGGTGGTGTTGTTTGCAACCTGCTATGGCAACCGCAACGACCCGAAGAGCGGTGAAGACCTGGTCGCGGTATTCCGTCACAACGGGATCCCGGTCACGACCGCAGAACAGGAGAAATGCTGTGGCATGCCGAAACTCGAACTCGGCGACCTGGAAGCGGTGGCGCGATCCAAGGACGTCAACATCCCAGCCCTGGCCAGGCTGGTCGACCAGGGCTGGGACATCGTCGCGCCGGTTCCCTCCTGTGTGCTGATGTTCAAACAGGAACTGCCCTTGATGTTCCCGGACGACCCGGACGTGGCCAAGGTGCGTGACGCGATGTACGACCCTTTCGAGTATCTGATGCTACGTCACAAGTACGGCAAGTTGAACACGGACTTCAAGACGCCGCTGGGTAGCGTCTCCTACCATGCCGCCTGTCATCAACGCGTACAGCGGATAGGGCCGAAGACGCGCGAAACGCTCGAGCTCGTGCCGGGCACCGAAATCGACGTGATCGAGCGCTGTTCAGGACACGACGGCACCTATGCGGTGAAAAAAGAATCGCACGAGCTGTCAATGAAGATCGCGCGGCCCGTCGTGAAGAAGGTCAGGGATCGCGCCCCCGACCATTACAGCAGCGATTGCGCGATGGCCGGGCACCAGATCGCGAACGGGCTCGACGACGGCAGCGAGCCGGAACATCCGATCACGTTGCTGCGGATCGCTTACGGTATTTGATTGATTGCACAACCGGGAGACCGAGGTGGAAACGATGAACAAGCTCACGCGTGAAGACCTTTTCTCGCTGGAAAAGTACGCGGAGGTGCGGCCAGAGTTTCGGGCGCGCGTAATGGCGCACAAGAAGAACCGGCAGCTGCCGATCGGCCCGAGTGCCACGCTGTATTTCGAAGACGCGCTGACCATGCATTACCAAATCCAGGAAATGCTCCGGGCCGAGCGGATCTTCGAGGCGGTGGGAATCCAGGAAGAACTCGACGCCTATAATCCGCTGATCCCTGACGGCAGCAACTGGAAGGCCACCTTCATGATGGAATTCCCGGACGAGGAGGAGCGCCGGCAACAGTTGCAGCGGTTGATCGGAATCGAACGGCACGTATGGGCACAGGTTGCCGATTTCGCCCGGGTCACGCCGATCGCCGATGAAGACCTGGAACGCTCTACTGAGGACAAAACGTCATCGGTGCATTTCCTGCGCTTCGAGCTCACCTCCGAGATGGCCGAGGCGGTCAAGCAGGGGGCGCCGGTCAGCATGGGCATAGACCACCCGGGCTACACCCATGCGGTGGAGCCGCTGGCGCAGAACGTTCGGGATTCGTTGGCGCAAGACCTGGGTTGAAACGGGAGCGTCTGAGCTGGCCGGCTGTGCTTCGGTTGCGGCCGGCCTTCAGAAACCCTCGGTGGAGGTGAACAGACCGACCCGCAGGTCCTTCGCGTTGTAGATCTCCCGACCATCCACTTCCATGCGACCGTCGGCGATCCCCAGCACCAGCTTGCGGGTGATGACGCGCTTGATGTCCAGGTGGTATGTGACCCGCTCTGCGCTGGGTAGGACCTGGCCGCTGAACTTGACCTCGCCGACACCGAGCGCGCGACCATGGCCCGGGTTGCCCAGCCAGGCGAGGTAAAAGCCGACAGACTGCCACATCGCGTCCAAGCCCAGGCAGCCCGGCATCACCGGGTCGCCGGGAAAATGGCAGGCGAAAAACCAGAGGTCGGGCCGGATGTCCAGTTCCGCCGTCACCTCGCCCTTGCCAAACCGGCCGCCGCCGTCGCTGATCCGCGTGACGCGGTCCATCATCAGCATGTCGGGCACCGGCAACTGGGCGTTTCCCGGGCCGAACATCTCACCATAACCGCACTTGAGCAGTTCGTCCCGCCCGAATGATTCCGATCTGCCCATCGATCCAAGTCCCCGCAATACGAAGCCGGCGAGTTTCCGGGCTGCCGTGGGCCTTGTCAACCGAGCGTGGCTGGCATTGCCCGTTGCGGATAGCCCTCTGGCCGGACAAAAACGGGTCCCCGGTCGGCCGACACAGCGGGCGTTACGGTGGCATCCCGGTGGAGCCTGTGGTCGGGGCCGATCGAGCCGTCAGTCGGGCGAGCCGCCCGGGTCAATCTCCGCGTCGAGTCTACCGATGATGAAATCGACAAACCCGGCCAGTGGCAGCATCTGGTTCTCGGCATCGCCGCGTGCGCGGTACTCTACCTCGTCATTGGCCAGTCCACGTTCGCCGATCACGACCCGATGTGGGATCCCGATCAATTCCATATCGGCAAACATGACCCCGGGGCGCGCATCGCGGTCATCGAGCAGGACGTCGACACCGGCAGACCTCAAGTCACGGTAGAGCCGTTCGGCAGTCGTCCGTACCGCTTCCGACTTGCGGATTTGCATAGGGATGATCGCGAGCGTAAACGGCGCGATCGCGCTCGGCCAGCAGATCCCGCTGTCATCGTTGTGCTGCTCGATTGCGGCGCCGACCACGCGCGATACACCGATCCCGTAGCAGCCCATCGACATCGTGACTTGCTTGCCGCTCTCGTCCAGCACCGTGGCATGCATCGCCTCGCTGTACTTGCGTCCCAGCTGAAAGATGTGTCCGACCTCGATGCCGCGCGCGATCGTGAGCGTGCCGCTGCCGTCCGGACTGGGGTCGCCTTCGACGACATTGCGGATGTCGGCGACCTCGGGCAACGCGACGTCGCGTCCCCAGTTGGTGCCAAAGTAGTGATGGCCGTCGATGTTGGCACCGGCGCTGAAATCGCTGGCCTGCGCCGCGGCACGATCGACGATAGTCGGTAGCTGCAGTCCAACCGGGCCGAGTGACCCCGGTCCGGCACCGACCGCGGCCCGGATCTGTGCCTCGTCCGCCATCTGCAGCGGTACTGCCACCGCCGGCAGTTTCTCTGCCTTGATCGCGTTCAGTTCGTGGTCGCCGCGCAGTACCAGCGCCACCAGCTCGGCCTCGACGCCTTCCGCCGCAAGCACGATCAGGGTCTTGAGGGTCCGTTCGATCGGGACGTCGAACTGATCCACCAGCTCGGCGATGGTTCGGGCGTGCGGCGTCGCGACACGTTCCATCGCGCGGCCGGGTGACCCCGGGGGCTGCGCCGGGGGGACGGCCTCGGCGAGTTCGACGTTCGCGGCATAGTCGCTGTTGGTGGAGAACGCTATCGCGTCCTCGCCGGAATCGGCCAGCACGTGAAACTCGTGCGAACCGCTGCCGCCGATGCTGCCGGTGTCGGCCGCGACCGGCCGGAAGTCCAGTCCGCAGCGCTGGAAGATCCGGCAATAGGTCGCATGCATGACCTCGTAGGTCTGCTGCAGCGAGGCCTGATCGAGATGGAAGGAGTAAGCGTCCTTCATCAGGAACTCGCGCGCCCGCATCACGCCGAAGCGCGGCCGTATCTCGTCGCGAAACTTGGTCTGGATCTGGTAATAGTTCACCGGGAGTTGCCGGTAGCTGCGCAGCTCGCTACGGGCCAGGTCTGTGATGATCTCCTCATGCGTCGGGCCGAAGCAGAAGTCGCGCTGATGGCGATCGCGCAGGCGCAAGAGTTCGGGGCCGTACTGCTCCCAGCGTCCGGATTCCTGCCAGAGTTCAGCCGGTTGGACTGCAGGCATCAGCAGTTCGAGCGCCCCGGCGCGGTCCATTTCCTCACGCACGATGTTTTCGACCTTGCGCAACACCCGCAGACCCAGTGGTAGCCAAGTATAGAGGCCGGCTGCCAGCCTCCGGATCAGGCCTGCACGCAGCATCAGTCGATGACTTGCGATCTCGGCGTCGGCGGGGACTTCTTTCAGGGTCTGCAGCGGGAATTGTGAAGTGCGCATCTTGCTCTGCCTTTGGGCCGGAGCCGGCGATTCTAGCGGCGAGTGACGCCGAGCGCCAAGAAGTCAAGTTTCGCGCCTCGACGCCGCAAGAACTAAAGGCGGCATCAGGATCCCGGGTCGCCGGCGTAACAGGAGTACCCGCCAGGCATGTTTCTGCCATCAACGAGCCCGCGCGACAGCGTCGTGACCCGTCATGCCCTTGCGACTGCAAGCCTCTTGCTGCTGCTCGCAGGCTGGGTGTCCGCCAGGGGACTGCTCTTCGGCGACAACTTGCTGGAATGGATGGAGCGGGAGTACGGAGCGGCCGCCCGTGGGCGCGTGGTCGCGCTGCAGGAACTGGTCGAGGGCATTGCCGGTGCAAGTGATCTCGGCATGCTCGAACGAGTCAACACCTTCTTCAACCGGGTCGCTTACGATTCCGATCACGCGCGCTGGGACAAGAAGGATTACTGGGCGACGCCGTTCGAGGTGCTCGGCGTCAACGCAGCGGACTGCGAGGATTACGCATTGTCCAAGTACTTCACGCTGGTGAGCATGGGTGTGGACGAGGCGCGGCTGCGGATCACCTACGTAAAATCGCTCGCAACCGATCAGCCGCACATGGTCCTGGCGTACTACCCGACGCCGACCGGAGAACCGCTGATCCTGGACAACCTGATGGATCGGATCCTGCCTGCCGGCGAGCGTGACGATCTGGTGCCGGTCTACAGCTTCAACGGCGCCGACCTCTGGCTCGCGGTCAACCGCGCGGAGGGAAAGCGGATCGGCGGCGCCGAGCAGCTTTCGCGCTGGCAGGCGTATCAGGCAAGATTGATGCAGCAGATGTCGGTCGGTGGATGAGGGTCGTTAAGCGGTGAGCCTGTCCAGACAACTCATCACCCTGATCGGGGTACTGGTTTTGCTCCTGTTCGCCGGCACGTTCGCGATCAGCATGCACACGATGCGCGGCTACCTCGAGTCTCAGCTCGGCTCGCATGCGCAGGATGCGGCGACCTCACTGGGTCTGTCGGCAACCAGCCATGTGGAACGGGATGATCGCGCGCTGGTGACCGCGATGGTTGATGCCATATTCCACCGCGGCGATTATCTGGTCATCCGTTTCGAGGACCTGGATGGTCTGGCCGGCATCGAGCGGGTCGCCGACCTGAAAGTCGACGACGTTCCCGACTGGTTCCAACGCCTGTTTTCTCTGCAGCCGCCGCAGCGCTCGGCGACGGTAATGTCCGGATGGCGTCAGATTGGCAGGGTCGAGGTGGTCAGCCATCCCGGCCTCGCCTACCGACAGCTGTGGAGTTCGTCGATCCAGACGCTCAGCCTGTTTCTCGCCGCGACGCTGCTCGCTTTGCTCGGGGGCACGATCGCGCTTCGTCTCCTGCTGCGTCCGCTGAAGGCCATCGAGCGTCAGGCAGCGGCCATCTGCGATCGCGAGTTTCCCCACCTTGCCCGGCGCCCCTTCACTACCGAGTTTCGCCACATTGCCGATGCGATGAACCGGCTGTCGGGCAAGGTCGAACGCATGTTGGACGATGCCGGCAGGCAGGCCGAAGACCTCCGCAGGCAGGCGTTTGAGGACCCGGTGACGGGCCTGGCCAACCGTCGACAGTTCGTCGATGTGCTGGAACATCGTCTGGCTACCCCTGGCCTGCTCGCGACCGGCGGCCTGATGCTCTTGCAACTGAAAGCGTTCAAGGCCTTCAATCAGGCGGCGGGCTATGCGGCGGGTGACGCATTGTTGGCCGAGGTGGGACAGTTGCTGACACAGCGGCTCGCGGGCGAGCCGCGCTCGACGATGGCCCGGCTTTCCGGGGCCGACTTCGGCCTGCTGCTCGACGGGGTCGGCGAAGAGGCAATGCGGCGTATCGCGGCAGACGCGACAGGCGCGGTGGTCGGGCTGTATGGTCGGCTGCGTCGTCCTTCCGACGATGTCGTGCATGTCGGCGGGGTGATATACGACGGCCAGGATGCCACGGCGCTGCTGGCCGAGGCCGACATGGCGCTGCGCGAGGCTCAGCGCGAGGGTGTCAATGCCTGGGTCATTCGCCGGCATCGACCGCAGGCTGGTGTGCCTCGATCGGCCGACGCGTGGCGTGAACTGATCACGCGGGCCGTCGAAGAGCAGCGGTTCCGCCTGCCGGTTCAGCCGGTGCTCTCGTGCCCGGATCGCGAACTGCTGCACCACGAGGTGTTTCTGAGGGTCCAGGACCCGGGACAGCCGGAAATCGCTGCGGCGGAACTGATCCCGATGGCCGAGTCCGTCGGCATGGCCCCGTCCGTCGACCGGGCAGTGATCGAGGCAGTGGTGCTGGGATTGCAGGCTGGGGCTTATCCCGCGCGGGTCGCGGTCAATTTGAGCGCCCTCAGCCTCACGGAGTCCGGGTTACTTGCGTGGTTGCTCGACGAGTTGCAACGGCATCCGGTCGCGGCCGCCAAGCTTATCTTGGAGTTCCCCGAGTATGCGGCGCAGGCCCACGTCGATCATCTGATACGCTGGATCAACCGCCTGACCCCGCTTGGCGTGGAGTTTTCTCTGGATCATTTCGGCAGGGGCTTCGGGTCGTTCGCCCATCTGAAGTCACTGAAGGTGCAATATCTGAAGGTGGACGGGAGCCTGGTCGCGAACCTGGACCAGCAGGACGCGAACCGGTTCTATCTGCGCGCGATTACAGACGTCGCGCATGGCCTGGACATGCGCGTCGTTGCCGAGTCCGTCGAGTACGACGCCGATTGGCAGGTGCTGGCCGAAATCGGTGTCGATGGGGGACGTGGGCATTGGTTGGGGAGCCCTGGCTGACATCCGGCGGGTCCGGTGTCCGCGCAGATTGCCCGGCATCACCGCCCGGCGTCCAGACAGTCCCCCGGCACGATCGCTGTCTGGCTTCTTTGCAGTCCCGCACGGCCGGCCTGGCACGCAGCGGAAAAGAAAGACAATAAA
>CBFCWF010000035.1:0-23284 GCA_965601425.1 uncultured Chromatiaceae bacterium
CGGCGTCGCCGGTGCCGTCGAACACGCCGTTGGTCGCGCCGTTGCCATAGCCGTAGCCATTGTTGTAGTTGTTGTCCCAGCCGTTGCCCCAGAACGCGGAAGCCTGGGCGGCAGCCAGCACGGCAGCGATAGCGATAATCTTTTTCATGTCATGTCTCCGTAAAGATGTTTGTGAGCATGGCTCGTGATACGAGGTTGTTACCGTCTGTTCAGATCGGCCGACAGGCAGCAGGCCGTCGATGGGAGATGAGTATATAAGCAAATACTAAAATGTCAATGTTTAATCTTCGTCGGCGAAACGAACCAGGCCTGCTACCGGGCGCAGGCGATCGTGGTTCGCGCCGGCGGCCATCGCCTCAAGCTGGCGCACGACCTGGGCTATGGACACCATTTCTCGGTGTTGCCGGTGGACGGCGCCTACTGTTTCACGCCGCAGATGCTCAACGGCAAGGCCTACAGGGTGCGGAATGACAGGCTGCCGGTACTCGAACGCTATAAACGGGAGACGGTGAAAGACTTCATGGGCGAGTTCCGTTTCGATCGCCAGGGGTGGAACCTGCCCCCGGTCTGCTCAAGATCCGTGACATCCGAGACTATATGCTGAAGAATCTGCGGTTAGAGATCCCCGTGCTGCGTTGGGGCCTGTTCCTGAGGGACGCGCGCAGGATCGCGCCGGACCTCAAGTACCGTGACCTCGGGTCTGCTCATCCTGTGGATGGCATCCGGTCCCAGCTGATCGATAAGGGTCATCGCAAGCTCATGATGGGTGGGGCGAAGGTCGATACCGGCATCGGGGCGATTTTCAGTATCGCCCCGTCGCTGCATCGTCACCGCGGTCGTGGGTAGGGATCGTCCGCGACGGCGTCAACAAGCTGGGAGCAAGCGCGATGTTGCTACGTCATTCCCCGACCTCGCCGTTCGTGCGCAAGGTGAATGTGCTGCTGCACGAGACCGGCCTGGCGGACCGGGTAGCGCTGGAAAACGTCGATGCCTGGTCCGAGCCTGGCCAGCTGGTCGACGAGAACCCGCTGTCCATGGTCCCGACGCTGGTGCTGGATGACGGCCGCACGCTGTACGACAGTCCGGTGATCTGCGACTACCTCGACCGGCAGCACGGCAGCGCGCCGATGATCCCGCACGACGGTGATGCGCGCTGGCGCGTGCTCCGTGAGCAGGCCCTGGCCGACGGCATGCTCGATTGCGCGGTGCTGGTCTTCGTCGAGTTGCAGCGCCGTCCCGAGGAGAAGCGCTGGGCGTCGTGGCTGGATTTGAAACGGCGCGCGATAGCGCGTTCCCTAGACTGGCTCGAACGCGAGGTGGCGGTGTTTGAGGGCCGGGTCGATCTGGGAACCGTCAGCATCGCGGTTGCGCTCGGCTATCTCGACCTACGCGGTGCCGTGGGCGAATGGCGGGACCGGCGGCCGGGCCTGGCGGTCTGGTACGCCGGGTTTGCGCAACGCCCGTCGATGGTCGCGACCGCGGCAACGGGCTGAGTTCGCCGTGTCGCTGGCCATCGTCTGGTTCCGGCGCGATCTGCGCTTGAGCGACAATCCTGCGCTCGCCGCTGCGTTGGACGACCATGCGCAGGTGCTGCCGATCTATGTGCATGCCCCGGAAGAGGACGATGCCTGGGCACCCGGCGCCGCCTCTCGCTGGTGGCTGCACCGTGCGCTCGACGACCTGAGTCATCAGCTGGGTGGCCGCCTGTTGCTCAGGCGGGGCGACAGCCTCGCTACACTGGTTGCACTGGTCGAACGGAGCGGGGCGGCCGCGGTCTATTGGAACCGGCTGTACGAGCCGGCGGCCATTGCGCGGGACACGCGCGTCAAGCAGGCGCTGCGCGCGGCGGGCGTCGAGGCGCGCAGCTTCAATGCTGCGCTGTTGTTCGAGCCGTGGGACGTGTCCAACAAGCAGCATAGGCCGTTCAGGGTGTTCACCCCGTTCTGGAAACGCCTGCAGGCGGACGGCTTACCGCGTCGGCCGGTGCCGGTCCCGGGCGTTCACCGACGCCTGATCACGGCGCAGGCCTTTGCGGGCCTGGGCGGCCTCGGCCTGGACACACTCGAATTGCTGCCAGAGATCGCCTGGGACGCGGGTATCGCCGAGAGCTGGCAGCCTAGCCGCGAGGCGGCAGAGGCGAGGCTGGACGAGTTCCTTGCCTGCGACATCCGGCGCTATGCCACCGGACGCGACCTCCCGGCCAAGGATCAGGTATCAAGGCTTTCCCCGTACCTGCATTTCGGGCAGCTCGGGCCGCGCGAAATCAGTGCGGCCTGCGACGCCGCCGGGGAACCGGCGAGCGCGTTCCTGCGCGAGATCGGCTGGCGGGAGTTCGCCCACCACCTGTTGTATCACTACCCGCATACCGCCGAATCGCCGATGGACGTGCGCTTCGATGCGTTCCCGTGGCGCGAGGACCCCCTCGGTCTGGCGGCGTGGCAGCGTGGCGAGACCGGCATCCCGATGGTCGATGCCGGCATGCGGCAGTTGTGGGTCACGGGCTGGATGCACAACCGGGTGCGCATGATCGTCGCGTCTTTCCTGACTAAGAATCTGCTCCTGTCCTGGCAGTCGGGGGCGCGCTGGTTCTGGGAAACGCTGGTCGATGCCGACTTGGCAAGCAACAGTCTCGGTTGGCAGTGGACGGCCGGTTGCGGGGCGGACGCCGCACCTTATTTCCGGGTGTTCAATCCGGTGCTGCAAGGCGAGAAGTTTGACCCGGCGGGGACCTACGTTCGACGTTGGTTGCCGGAACTGGCGAACCTGCCGGACCGGTGGGTGCATCAGCCCTGGGCTGCCCCGGCCGCGGTGCTGACCGGGGCCGGATTGCGACTGGGCAGCGACTATCCGCGGCCAGTCGTCGACATCAAGGCGAGCCGGCGTCGGGCGCTGGATGCCTGGGGGCGGGTTAAATAGCGTCCGCGTTCAGCGCAGGCGCCCGGCCTGTTTGTTGCCGGGGGCGGGCTGCGTCGGAGCACCCGCCTGTGCGACGGCGGGGCTGCTCGCCTGCAGCTGGTACTCGGCGCGGCGTTTCAGGTAGGCCGCCTTGCGGAGGTCGCCGTGGTGCGGATCGGAAGAAACGCCGTTGCGGGCGGGCCCGGCATCTCGTGTGGGGGTCTGGGTCATCGGGATCCTCTATCCATACATCTCAAGGGACGCTCTGATTGTCTCGGCCGTGACCGTGGCGTCTTGAACCTGCGGCCCCTTCATGCCGCCCGATAAGATATAGCCCATCGCCATGAAATCTGTGTGAAGTTTGTCCGGAAGCAGGCCGACCGCGGCCTTTTCCTTGACCGCGGTCACGAACCGCCAAGACTGCGCGAGTCAACGCGGGGTGCCGATGTCCCTCGGCGCCTTGTCCGATGTCACCCGAATATCCTCCACCTCGGCGAGGCGCTCCAGCGCGACTTCCATCAGCCAGCGCGCGCGCGCCGTCATCTGGTGCAGGTAGCCGTGCAGCGCTGCGTCTTTGGTGGTGGAGACCTCGCAGCGCGCGCTGTAGTCCTCGAAGGCCGATAGCTGCTCTATCACGCTCGCCATGTGGTGCGGGCATTCACACTCGAGGCTGGTCGTAACCCCGGAGAGATAGACGAGTTGATCGTGGGTGAAGCGTTTCGGTGGTATCGGCTCGTTGCTCGCGACGCGCGGGTTCCACTCCGGCGGCTGCCAGTCTACCTGCTGGGTCTGGCTGAGCTGGCATTGCTGCCAGATGTGCTCCAGCGCGACCGGTGCCCTGAGTGTCTGGAGACCATAGCGCTGCAGCTGGCTTACGATGCTCGACGGGCTGAAGGCGTAGATCACGATAATGCGCTGGGCACGCTTGCGCAGATCGGGCACGTGCAGTTCCCGAGCGATCCCCCGGTCGAGAAAGGGCAGCTCGATGACCAGGGTGTCGCATTCGGTCTCGTCTTCGAGGAACGCGTCGAGATCGGTGTACGCCCCCGCCAGCTCGAGTCCTTGCGGCATGCGTTCGGTGTTGCAGGCGCGCACCGAGATGGCCTGGCCTACGACGCACACCTCGTGTTGCCCACTGCCCATCGGCGGCAGGTTGGCCGGTTGCGCGCTGTTGAGCCGCCGATTGAGTTCCTCCACCGGCAGATTCGCCACCGTGCTGATCGCATAGCCCTGATCCACCAGCGTCTTGATCATCGTCAGCCGCGTCACGTCCTGCTGACTGTAGAGACGTCCCCCCTTCGGTGTGCGGCGTGGGTCGACGATGTCATAGCGCCGCTCCCAGATTCGCAAGGTATCGGGTGAGATGCCGGTGAGGCGCGCGACGGCGCCGATTCTGTAGGCCCCATGGGGGTCGGTGCGTGTCTCTGTCATGCGTGCTGCCTCTGTTATGGTTGCCATGATTCGTTAACTGTCTCCGAGCTGTGGGTCTTATCCGGGGCGCGCCCGCCGTGGACGGGGGGTGCGGCTAGAGGAGCCTTTCGATCGCCTCGACGACCGCTTCGCTCTGTGGTGCCGTCCAGCTGAGGTAGTCTTCGACCAGCCGGCCCTCGCGGTCGATCAGATACTTATGGAAGTTCCATTCAGGATAGCGTCCTGCCGCTTGAGCCAGTCCCTCGAACAGCGGTTCCGCCTGACCTCTGGCGACCGCGGTCTTTGCGAACATTGGGAACCGGACGCTGTAGGTCAGCCGGCAGAAATCCTTGATCTGTTGTTCTGTACCCGGCTCCTGGTTGCCGAAGTCGTTTGAAGGGAACCCAAGCACGACCAAGCCCTGTTCGCGGTATTGGGCGTACAGCGCCTCCAGTCCTTCGTACTGATCCGTAAAGGCGCATTTGCTCGCGGTGTTGACAATGAGTACAACCTTGCCTGCGTAGGCCGCCCGCAGATTCACCGATTCCTCGCTGCCCAGGCGCCGGACCTCATGGTCCAGTAGATGACCCCGCCCGTCGGGTGCGGCACTGACCGGGCTCAAAGCCAAAAAACAGGTCAAAATCGACACAATGAACGGAAAATGTATAGGTTTCATGTGGATTCCCTTGATTATCTTGCGTCGTCGTATAGGATATGTATAGTTTTTCTACGATGCAAGTCAATAAAAAGCCGACAAATGGGGAGCGAAATATGAACACAGGCAAGCGAATAGCGGTCATTGGTAGCGGGATCAGCGGCACGGTCGCGGCCTGGTTGCTTCGAGAGCGTGCCAATGTCGTACTGTTCGAAGCGGAAAGCCGTTTCGGCGGGCACACCCACACCTATCAGACCGGAGTGAATGGCGAAAGCGTGGCGGTCGACACCGGCTTCATGGTGTTCAACCGGCCGAACTACCCGCTCCTGACCGCATTGTTCGAGCATCTCGAGATCGACTCCTACCCGACCGAGATGTCGTTCTCGGCGTCTTTTGACGATGGCCGCTTCGAATACGCCGGCACCAGCCTCGACACCCTGTTCGGGCAGCGTCGCAATCTGGTGAGCGCCCGGTTCTGGGGCATGTTGCGCGATGTGCTCCGCTTCAACCGTGTCGCCCACCGGGCCCTAAAGCATCCGTTGCCCGCCGGGACGACGGTCGGCAAGTTTCTCGATGATGCCGGTTTCGCCGAGGAATTCCGCTCGCGCTATCTATACCCGATGGCGGCCGCGATCTGGTCGTGCCCGCATGGACAGATGGCACAGTTCCCGGCCGCCAGCTTCCTGCGTTTCTTCGCCAACCACGGCCTGATTCAGCTGGCTGGACGCCCCCAGTGGCGTACGGTACGGGGAGGCTCGCGTCGTTACATGGATCGGCTGATCGGGGACCTCGGCCCGCGAGCGCGGGCGGGCAGCCCGGTGGCCCTGGTCGAGCGCACGGAGGCGGGGGTCACGTTGCGTCTTGCAGACGGCCGAAGCGAGGTGTTCGACACGGTGGTCATGGCCTGTCACAGCGATCAGGCGTTGCGGTTGCTGTCGCGGCCGAGTCCCACGGAGCGGCATCTTCTCGGCGCCATTCCGTACCAGCCCAATCGCGTGATCCTGCACCGCGATTCGGCGCTGATGCCGCGCGAGCGGCGGGTCTGGTCGTCCTGGAACTACCGTGGCGCCGCGGGCCAAGAAAAAGAACGCGCGGTTAGCGTCACCTACTGGATGAACTCGCTGCAGCATCTGCCGACTCGCGACAATTACTTCGTGAGCCTGAACCCGCTGCACGAACCGCGCGACGAGCTGGTCGCCGCCGAGTTCGAGTATCACCACCCGGTGTTCGACGCGGATGCACTGCGGGCGCAGCGGCAACTGCACAGGATCCAAGGCCGTGGAAACACGTGGTTCGCCGGGGCCTGGACCGGTTACGGATTCCACGAGGACGGCATTCGCTCAGGAGTCGAGGTCGCAACGGCCCTCGGTGCCGCCGTCCCGTGGCTCGACGAGGTTCGCGAATCGCGCGGGCTCACCCTGGTCCCGCAGCTCGTCGGGCAGCCGGCATGACCCTCGAATCCGCCCCGGCATGCATCTACAGCGCTGAGGTGATGCACCGACGATTCTTCGACAGCCAGTATCGCTTTCGCTATCGGGTGTTCAGCCTGCTGCTCGACATCGATGCGCTGGACCGGGTGGCCGCCGGCTCGGCGCTGTTTTCGCATAACCGCTTCAACCTGCTGAGTTTCCACGACGAGGATCACCTACCTTCGGGCGAGACGAGCCTGCGAGGATGGGCCGAGCGCACGCTGGCCCGGGCTGGTTTGGAGAGCGCCGAACTGAAGATCCGCCTGCTCTGTTTTCCTCGAATACTCGGCTGGGGCTTCAATCCGCTCAGCCTGTGGTTCTGCGAAACAGCAGACGGCCGGCCGGTCGCGGTAATTGCAGAGGTACGCAATACGTTCGGCGAACGCCACTGTTACCTGCTCAGAACATCGGCCCAGGCTCCGCATTGGCCGGTGCGCGACAGCCATGCCAAGGAGTTTCACGTCTCGCCGTTCATCGGCATGCAGGCACGCTATGATTTTCACCTGGCCCGGCCAGATGCGCGGCTGCGGATTGCGATCCGCGAGTACCGCGACGACCGCCTGATGCTGATCGCGACCCAGACCGGTGAGCGCCGGGCGTTTGACACGAAGGAGCTGGCGCGGCAAGTTTTGAGGGTCCCCTTTCAGACGCTCAAGGTCGTTGCCGCGATCCATTGGCAGGCCCTCAAGCTCTGGCTGCGGGGCGAGCACTTCCACCGCAAACCTGCACCCCCGATGGAGGAGGTTAGTTGAGATGAGTTCACAGACCGGCTCACTGTCGCTCGATCTGCCGGCCATCGCCCGACTTCCATGGTACCAGCGCCGCCTGGTCGACCGCCTGGCCCGGCTCCGGCGGGGCAAGCTGCGATTGACGCTGCGCCCCGACCTGATTTTCAAGCTTCAAGGTGGAGAGCCCGGCCCCGATGCACAGATGCTGATACGGCGTCCCGGTGCGCTGCTGCGCCGGTTGATGTGGCGCGGCGATCTGGGTTTCGCCGAGGCCTACATTGCCGGAGACTGGGATTCGGAAGACCCGGCCGTACTGCTGGAGTTGTTCGCACTGAACATCGACGCCTACCGGGAAAGCAGTGCCCGCCATCGGCTCGCCCAGGCGCGCGTCGGACTGCAGCATCGGCTGCGGCGCAATTCGCGCCGCGGCAGTCGCCGCAATATCGCGGCGCACTATGACCTGGGCAACGACTTCTATGCGCAGTGGCTCGACCCATCCATGACCTATTCCTCTGCGTTTTTCACGGAGCCAGGCCAATCGCTGACGCAGGCGCAGCAAACCAAGTACGAGCGCATGTTGTCGCTGCTCGACGCGCAGCCCGGGGACCGGATCCTGGAGATAGGATGCGGCTGGGGAGGGTTCGCCGAGTATGCGGCGCGCCGGGGTATGCGGGTCGTCGGTATCACCCTGTCGCGTGAGCAACTCGCATACGCACAGGCGCGGATCGCTCGCGCGGGCCTGTCCGACCTCGTCGAACTGCGTCTGTGTGACTACCGCGACTTCGCTGGCAGCGTGGACCACGTCGTGTCTATCGAAATGTTCGAGGCCGTCGGTCAGGAATACTGGAAAGACTACTTCGGCAGGATTGCCGGGCAGTTGCGCTCGGGCGGACGCGCCGCGCTACAGATCATCACGATCGATGAGTCGCGCTTCGAACAGTATGCAGCGAGCCCCGGAGGTTTCATTCAGACCTACATCTTTCCGGGAGGCATGCTGCCGACGCGGGCACACTTACAGCGCCTGGCCAAACGCTCCGGGATGACCATCGCTGACATCCAGGACTTCGGTCGCGACTATGCAACAACGCTGCGGCACTGGCATGATGCGTTTCGCCGTTGCACGCATTGGCTGGAAGACCATGGCTACGACGCGCGTTTTCGCCGGATGTGGCGCTACTACCTGGCGTTCTGCGAGGGCGGCTTCCGTTCAGGGCAGATCGACGTGGTGCAGTGCGTCCTGCGGAAATGCTGACGGCGTTCCGCGTGGCCTTTCGGTGGCCCTGTGTCAGGCGGGCTGCATCGGGAACCCCATGCGCGGCCCGATGTCGTCCTGGTCCCGCAGAAACAGCGGTGGGGACTGCATGTAGATCGTGACCAGCTTGGCCAGCGACTCCAACGCATTCCAGTGAATCCGCTCCCAGCCGTGTGAGCCGTCGATGCCGAAAGTGGCCAGTGCGGTCCTCAGGTCGGCCCCGGCCTCCACGGCCGAGGCGCTGTCCGAGCGGTAGTAACGGAAAACGTCTCGCTGATAGGGGATCTGAAACTCCTGACAGAGCTGGATCATGTAGTGGGTCAGGTGGTAGTCGAACGGTCCGCTCATGTCGGCCATGCACAGGGTCACACCGAATTCGCTCGAGTTTTGCCCTGGCGCCGTGGTGCCGTTGTCGAGCGTCAGCATCTCGGCGACATCGCCGTGCAGCGCCGCCGACGCGCCCGAGCCGACCTCTTCAGAGATTGTGAACAAGGGGTGACAGTCGACGGGCAGTATCACGCCATTGTCAGTGATCGCCTTGACTGCGCCGAGCAAGACCGCGGCACCTGCCTTGTCGTCCAGATGACGTGACACGATGTAGCCGTTTTCCAGCACCTCGGGCTGCGGGTCCACCGCGACGAAGTCGCCAACGTGCACGCCGAGGCGCATCAGGTCACGCTGCGAGTCGCAGATCTCGTCGATACGCAGTTCCAGGTTCGACCAAGCCGATGGTTGCTTGTCGATTTCGTGGGCGAAGGTGTGGCCAGACGCCTTGAGCGGCAGGATGGTGCCGCGGTGGGAGCTCATATCGGTGAACAGGGTCACGCGGGCGCCCTCGGCGAACCGCGCGTTCCAGTGCCCAATCGGTATGAGTTCGACCCGGCCGTTGGGTTTCAATGCCTTTACCATGGCGCCGAGCGTGTCGATGTGCGCCACCACGGCCCTGTCAGGGCTGCTGCGTTGCCCTTTCAGATTGGCACGTATCGCACCCCGCCGCGTCACCTCGACGCCGACGCCAAGTTTGTCGAGTTCGTCCGCAACCAGATGTACCACACGGTCCGTGTAGCCGCTGGGACTCGGCGTACTCAAGAGCCGAAACAGCACGTCCTGGACGTAGGTCTGGTCAATAGGCAGTAGTCGCATCGCTCGTTGTTCTTTACTTCGTGCCTGTTGTCCGATCCTGGTTTGCCGTTTGCTCAGCGCCCGGCAGTGCTCGGGAACAGCAGGTCGATGAAACGCTCTGCGGTGGGCTGGGGTTCGTGGTTCGCCAGCCCCGGGCGTTCGTTGGCCTCAATGATGACATAGTCGGCGCTGTCCGGGGCGGGCACCATGAAATCCAGGCCCGTCACCGGGATATCGATCGCCGCCGCCGCGCCAACGGCCGCCTTGCGCAGTGCCGGGTTGAGCTTGTCGGTGACGTCGTGAATGGTCCCGCCGGTATGCAGATTGGCGGTCTTGCGCACGGTCAAGTAGGTGCCGTAGGGCAGTACGTCATCCAGCGTGTAGCCGGCCTCCTGCACGCAGCGCTCGGTCTCCCGATCGATCGGGATGCTGCTCTCGCCGCTGGTCGCCGCCTCGCGGCGCCGGCTCTGTTTCTCGATCAATGCGCGGATGCTGTCCTGACCCGTACCCTGTATCCGAGGCGGCCTGCGCGTTGCGGCGGCCACGACCCTGCCATCGATCACGATGATGCGCAGGTCGATGCCCTTCACATATTCCTCGAGCAGTACGATGTCACAGTACTTGCGTGCCCCTTCTATCGCCGCCTGCAATGACTGACGGTCGCGCACGTCGACACTGATACCCACGCCCTGTTCGCCACGCGCCGGCTTGACCACCACGCTTCCGTACTGTTCCAGGAACCCTTCCGCCTGCCGCATGTCACTGACCTCCATCTGCGCGGGCACCCGCAGATGGGCATGATCGAGCACGCGATGGGTCACGGCCTTGTCGTCGCAGCGACTCATCGCGATCGCGGTGGTCAGTTCGCTCAGCGACTCACGGCAGGTCACGTTGCGGCCACCGAGCGACAGTTCGAAGAATCCGGCTTCCGCATCGAGCACATTGACGACGATGCCGCGCCGCTTCGCCTCGCGTGTGATTATCTGGGCATAGGGGTTCAGTTTTTGCTCGGGCTGGGTCCCGACGAACAGGGGTTCGTTGAACGAGTTCTTGTTCTTGACGGTGAACACATTGATACGTTCGAACTTCAGGCGCTCGTAGAGGCGTATCGCCTCACGGTTGTTGTGCATTACCGAGAGATCGAGATAGCTGCGGCCGCGCGTGATGAAGTACTCGGCCATGTGCCTGACCAGTGCCTGCCCGATGCCCGGCTGACGTGCCTGTGGATCGACCGCCAATGCCCACAGGCTGGCACCTTTCTCAGGGTCGTCGAACGCCTCGACATGATCGATGCCGGTCGTGGCGCCGACGATCTCGCCGGTGTGCGTGTCCGAGGCGACAAAGAAATGCACGGTCCGCGAGGTACGCTGGTTCCACATGAACTCGGCGGGCGGTGCGATCATTTTCCGGGCGAGATAGACACGCCGTACGCCGTCCGCATCGGTGCGACTGTTCATCAGGCGGACCGTGTAGCCGCGCGGGCGCAGCGCTGACACCTTGTAGCGATCCAGCCAGAGGCGATAAGTGTGTGACGGATCGAGAAACAGGCTCTGCGGCTCCATCGAAAGCAGCACGTGTGGATCACTGACGTAGAACGCGATATCCCGTTTGCCAGGCAGTTCGGCCAGCAGCGCGTCGGCCAGGCGACGATTGCTGCGAAAGGTGTGGGCGAAAATCAGCCGACCCCAGCCGACATCGATGATTGCGTCGGGTTTCGGTTTCTCCTTGCCGCTGGAATGCGGGGCTTCGGCGCCGGAAAGGCTGGCGGCCCGTTGTCGTGCGAGCCGCGATCGGTAGTGCTCTTCCTTGCTCATGCGCCTGCCTCAGATCCCATGCTGCTGGAACCACAGTTCCAGCAGCGCGATTTGCCAGACCTTCGACCCGCGAAGCGGGGTGATATGCGTCTTCGGATCGGCCATCAGTGTCGCGAGGTAGTCGTCCCTGAACAGGCCCCGCTGCCGTGCGGCCGGTTGTCCAAGCGCTTCCTGGACGAAGGTCAGGTACTCCCCCTCGAGATACTTGAGTGCGGGCACCGGGAAGTAGCCCTTCGGCCGATCGATGACCTCGGCCGGGATCACCGAGCGCGCGGCCTCCTTGACGACGCCCTTGCCGCCGGATGCGATCTTGAACTGGGGCGGAATGCGCGCTGCCAGCTCGACGAGTTCGTGGTCGAGGAAGGGTACGCGGGCCTCGAGACCCCATGCCATGGTCATGTTGTCGACCCGCTTGACGGGGTCGTCGACCAGCATGATCTGCGTATCGAGCCGCAGGGCCTTGTCGATTGCGCGCTGCGCGCCCGGTTGGCCGAAGTGGCGTGAAACGAACGCCCGGCTGTGGTCTTCGCCGACGAACCGCGGGTCCACTGCCTGGACAAACTCGGCGTGGTCGCGGTCGAAAAACACCCCGGCATAGTCATCGAGCGGGTCTTTGCTGTCGGCCAGCGGGGGGTACCAGTGATACCCGGCGAACACCTCGTCCGCCCCTTGGCCGCTCTGTACCACCTTCACATGTTGGGAGACGCGCTCGGAAAGCAGGTAGAAGCCGATCACGTCATGGCTCACCATCGGCTCGCTCATCGCCCGGATACAGTCGTTCAACGCCGGTAGCAGGCGACCGGAGTCGACCCGGATCTGGTGATGCTCGGTCGAGAAGTGCCGGGCGATGATGTCGGAGTACTGGAATTCGTCGCCGGCCTCTTCGTCCACCGACTCGAAACCGACCGAGAAGGTGTTGAGCCCCCGCTGTCCTTGTTCGGCGAGCAGGCCGACAATCAGGCTAGAATCCAGTCCGCCGGACAGCAGCACGCCGACCGGGACGTCTGACACGAGGCGGCGCTCGACCGCCTTGCGCAGCGCATGGAGTGTCACCTCCTGCCAGTCCTCGTAACCGAAATCGCGCTCGTCGGGACGTGCACCATAGTGCAGCCGCCAGTAGCAATGGTCGCGGCTGCGTCCGTCCGCGTCGATCACCCGAATGGTCGCCGGCGGCAGCTTACGCACGCCTTTGAGGATCGTGTACGGTGCCGGAACGACCGCGTGAAAGCTCATGTAATGGTGCAGCGCGACCGGGTCGATGTCGGTATCGAGCCCGCCGCTGGCGAGCAGCGCGGGCAGCGTCGACGCAAAGCGCAGGCCGTTGGCGAGCTCTGTGTAGTAAAGCGGTTTGATCCCGAGCCGGTCTCTGGCCAGTATCAGCCGGCCGGCATCGCGCTCCCAGATCGCGAACGCGAACATGCCGTGGAAACGGTCCACGCACTCGATACCCCAGGCCGCATAGGCTTTGAGGATCACCTCGGTATCGCCGTCCGAGAAAAACCGATAGCCGAGCCCCTGCAGCTGCACGCGCAGGTCGCGAAAGTTGTAGATGCAGCCGTTGAATACGATACCCAGCCCCAGTTCACTGTCGATCATGGGTTGCTGCGCGTGCTCGCTGAGGTCGAGGATGCGCAGTCGCTGGTGACCGACGGCGAGGGGGCCCGATTGAAAGACGCCGTTACCGTCGGGTCCGCGCGGAAACATGACGCTGTTCATTCGCGTCACGGACTCGATCGACGGCGAGCTGCCGTCGAAGCGGATTTCACCGCAGATACCGCACATAATTTGGGGTCTGTGTCGCTGCTGACAGTTTGCAGCCTAAACAATCGAGACTACATGTTCAATTTGGTTTACGCCCCGAAGCGGGGCATGTGCGCCAGTTTGGGCCACCCCCGGGTCACCTTGATCGCGGAGCCCCGATGCTGCCCCGCTCAGCCCGCGCGGGTACGGTACCCCAGTGACCTGGCAAGTCGTTCGATCAGGTCTCCGGCCAGTGCCTCGCGGCTCTCAGCAATCCCGAGCCGTCGGGTGCTGGTCACCTCGAGCCCCTGATGGCCGCAGGGATTGATGCGCGCGAACGGCTCCAGGTCGTTGTCCACGTTCAGTGCGAGTCCGTGATAGGTGCAGCCGCGTCGCACGCGCAGCCCGAGTGACGCGATCTTCCTGCCTTGGACATAGACGCCGGGTGCGTCGCGACGTGCTTGGGCCGCGACACCGTGGGCATCGAGCAGGCCCACGATGGCCTGCTCGATCACGTCGACCAGTCGGCGGACACCGATCCCGGCCTCGCGCAATGAGATCAGCAGGTAGATCACGAGCTGCCCGGGGCCGTGGTAGGTGACCTGGCCGCCTCGGTCGGTCTGCACGACCGGGATGTCGCCGGGCGCGATCAGATGCTCGGGCCTTCCGGCCTGGCCCTGGGTGAATACTGGTGGATGTTCGACGATCCAGAACTCGGACCCGGTCCGATCCGAGCGGGTGTCCGTGAACTCGCGCATGGCCCGCCAGGTAGGCAGATAGTCACGCAATCCGAGATTGCGTACCTTGAGGACCGGCGGCTCCATCTGCTTGCGCCTCAGAGGCGCATCAGCACCTTGTCGTGGGCCGTAAGATCTTCGTAGATCGCGTCCAGTTGCTCGCGACTGGTGGCCTCAATCACAAGACTGACCGAGACGTATTTGCCGTTTCGGCTGGGTCGGGAAGACAGGCTGTCTCGCTGCACCGTGTCACAGTGCCGGCTGACGATTGCAATGACGAGTTCGTGGAAATGCCCGTCGTCGATGCCCATCGCCTTGATCTGGTAGTCGCACGGGAAGCGGAAGCCCTGCGGTTCTTCAGTTGACATGGCAGTCGTCCCCCTGGCGCAGCCGTTCCTTACACGCCTGGAACAGCGCATCCATTCGATGCCAGCCCGGCCCGGGGCTTCCGTTTCCGACCGGACGGCCGTTGAGTTCGACGACCGGTGCGATCTCGCGTGTCGAACTGGTCAACCAGATCTCGTCGGCGTTTTCGAGTTCGGCGACGCCAATCGCCGCCTGTGCGAACGGCACACCCGAGTCGCGAGCGAGTTCCAGTACCAGGTCGCGCGTGATGCCGGGCAGCAATTCCAGGCTGTCCGGCGGGGTGATCAACAGGTCGTTGCTGACGATGAACAGATTGCTCGCGGTACCCTCCATCGCTGCGCCATCACGGATCAAGACTGCTTCGTCCGCGCCTTCGGCACCCGCGTGGGCGCGTGCCAGCACATTGGCGAGCAGGGTCGTTGCCTTGATATCGCAGCGGTGCCAACGGATATCCTCCAGCGTAATCGCCCTGATGCCGCGCCGCGCCCGTTCCGGATCTCTCTGTGGATTGGCGCTCGTGAACGCGATCACATTGGGAACGACTTGCTCGGGTATTGCGAGGCGGCGCGCCGGGTAGGCACCGCGGGTAACCTGCAGATAGATCGACTGGTCCCGGTCGGGCAGTTGCCGTGCCAAGCGCTCCAACACCTGCCGCCATTGCATGTGGCCCAGCGGATTCTGCATCCCGATCGCGGCCAGGCTGCGGTCGAGACGCTCGAGGTGACGGGTCACGCGAAACGGGACACCCCCATAGGCCGGAACGACTTCGTAAACGCTGTCGCCGAACAGCAGCCCGCGGTCGGTGATAGGCAGGCAGGCTTGATCACGGGGCAGGAATTCGCCGTTCAGATATGCGAGGAGCCCGTCGTCCATCGGCCGCTACTCCAGCATCATGAGCACACTGTCGACCATGGTGCGCCAGATCCCGCCCTCGGGCACATCATCGAGGGCCACCAGCGCGCGCCGGGTCAGTACCTCGCCATCCAGCTCGACGATCACCTCGCCCACCTTCTGGCCCTTGACGAGCGGGGCCTCGATCTGCGGTTGGATCACCGTGCGCGCGTCCAGCCTCTCGTACTGATGACGCGGAATCGTCACATAGAGGTCGCTTGCGAGCCCCAGCGCGACCTGCTCCTGCTCGCCCATCCAGACACGGCTTCGCGTCAGGCGGTCCGATGCGCCGTACAGCCGGTGTGTCTCGTAGAAACGGAAGCCGTAATTCAGCAGTGACTTGCTCTCGCGGATCCGGGCCTTCTCGCTCTCCGTGCCCATGACCACAGAGACCAGCCGCATACCGTCACGTTCGGCCGATGCCACCAGGCAGTAACCGGCGGCCTCGGTGTGTCCAGTCTTGACGCCGTCGACCGATTCATCGTGCCAAAGCAGATTGTTGCGATTGTGCTGGCGGATTTCGTTGAAGGTGTACTCCTTGACCGCATACATCTTGTAAAGCTCGGGGAACTCGCGAATGGTCGCCTCGGTGACGAGTACGATGTCATGCGGTGTCGTGTAGTGCTCAGGGTCGGGCAGCCCGGTGGAATTGATGAAGTGGGTGTTCACCATGCCGAGGCGGCGCGCGTGCTCGTTCATCAGGTTGGCAAATGCCTCCTCGCTGCCGGCGACATGTTCGGCGAGCGCGACGCTGGCATCGTTTCCGGACTGAATGATCATGCCCTTCAGCAACTCCTCGACCGATACCCGCTTGTTTACCTCGATGAACATGCGGGAACCGGGGGTCTTCCAGGCCTTTTCGCTGATCAAGACTTCGTCGGACAGCTTGACCGAACCGTCGTGCAGCTCGCGGAACACCACATAAGCGGTCATGATCTTGGTCAGGCTGGCCGGCTCGAGTCGCTGTTCGGCGTCTTTATGTGCGAGCACCGTGTCGCTGTCCATATCGATCAGCAGGTAACCGGTGGCGCCGACCGAGGGAGGCGCCGGTACCGAGACCGCGGCCGAGATCGCGAAGGGCAGCAGAAGGATCAGGAGGGTTGCGAAGCTGAAGACTGTCTTGTGCACGATACTGCTTCCTGGTGAGGGCACGCCCGGTCGGGCGGTGGACCGGTGCCCCTTGCTGGATTTTCCGGGCCGGCCGACGCACGCCACGACGGCCTATTCGGTTCCGATGCGCAGCATTCTAGCCCGCATCCGTCGCCTTTATCACGGATGCCGGCGGAATTCTTCGCGGCCCCACCGGGCGCGATCACTAGCCTGTGCGCTATCAGTCGATCACGACCAGCGGCTTGTCGACACCCAGCCGGTGCATCTGCGCACTCAGCTGGTCGGCCAGTTCGACCGATGTCAGCGGCCCCACCTGCACCCGATGCACCGGACCCTCGCCGGTCGTGGCCGGGATCACGCGGACCTCGCGCGCGAGGCTCTGTTGCAACTGTCTGCGGAGTCTTTCGGCGTTGTCGCCACTGCTGAAGGCGCCGGCCTGCAGGTAGATCCTCGGTTCGACGCCAGCCACATCTTGCGCATCGGCACGTCCCTGCGAGGCCTGGGTGCCCGGCTCCGCCGAGCCGGCCGGGTCGATCGCGCGCACCTCTACCAGGGCCGTGCCCTTGCCGAGCATCCCGAGGCGCGAGGCGGCCGTGTATGAGAGGTCGATAATGCGGTTTTCATGGAACGGCCCGCGGTCGTTCACCCGCACGACCACCCGACGCCCGTTTTCCAGGTTGACGACCTCCACGTAGGTCGGGATCGGCAGCCGCTTGTGCGCTGCAGACATCGCATACATGTCGTAGACCTCGCCGTTCGAGGTAAGCCGGCCATGGAACTTTCGTCCGTACCAGGAGGCGATGCCCCGTTCCGAGAAACCCTTGCTGGCCGGCAGCGTGTGGTAGCGTTTGCCCAGCACCACGTAGCTTTTCATGTTGCCGCCGCGGCTGCGAGGCTCGACCCTGGGTACTGCGTCCGGTACTTGGCTCACGTCGCGGTGCTCGACCGGTGGTCCATCGACCTCGCCGGGAGGCGTCGGCAGCGGGCTGCCGCAGCCACTGAGCAGGCTGCCCAGGACTGTGAATGCGCCAAGTATCTTCAGTCTGCTATTCGTCGCTGGCTCCGGCATGGCGAGGCCTAGTCACCGTGCACGAGTTGCGCCCGTGCCTGCCGCTCACGGATCGCCTCGCTCAACTGGTAGACCGCCATCGCATACATGGTGCGCGGATTGTAACGCATGATGGCGTAGAAATTGTCGTATCCTACCCAATACTCCGAGCCCTCATCGGTATCGAATTCGAGCAGGCTGACTTTGCGATCGGCGGCGGCCTCGTCATCCCACGCGACACCGGCCGCGCGCAGCTGTCCCGGCTGAATCGTCGGTTTCGCACCGGCTTCGATGAGGGCCTTCAGGTCGCCCGATGTGGCCCGTGCCGGCTGCGCAACCGGTTCGCCGGGCTTCCAGCTGCCCTTCTCTACAAAATAGTTGGCGACACTGCCGATCACGTCGTCCGGATTGTCCCAGATGTCACGCCGCCCGTCGCCGTCGAAGTCCACCGCATAACTGCGGAAGCTGTCGGGCATGAACTGCGGCATCCCCATCGCCCCGGCGTAGGAGCCAGTCGGGTGGGTCGGTCTGATATTCTCCTCGCGCGCGAAGCGCAGAAAATGGCTGAGCTGTTCACGGAAGAACTTGCCACGCCTCGGGTAATGGAAGCCGAGCGTATGCAGCGCATCGAGTACCCGGTAGCCGCCCGTGTGGGCACCGTATCGCGTCTCGACCCCGAGAATCGCGACGATGATATGCGGCGGCACGCCGTACTCGCGCTCGGCGCGGGCCAGCGTCGCGGCGTGCTCACGCCAGAACGCCAGCCCGCCGTCGATGCGAGACGGGGTCACGAAGATCTTTCGGTAATCGGTCCAGTTGAGGACACGCTCGGCCGGTCGCGCGATGGCTTCCAATATCGGCTTCCGCAGCTCGGCCTGATAGAGCGTGCGCGTGACCTCGCGCTCCGAGAATCCGTATTGGGCCACCATTTTTTCGATGAACTCGACGCGCAGTTGGTCGGGTGTCTTGGACTGGGCGAGGCCGCAGGCCGTCAGCAGCAACAGGAAAAGCGTGCTTTGTCTCATTGTCAGGTCGGCAATAGTCTGCGATGGGTATGAATGGACATGAGGATACCGAAGCCGGCCATCAGGGTCACCAGGGAGGTGCCGCCATAGCTGACCAGCGGCAGCGGAACACCGACCACCGGCATCAGTCCGGCCACCATCCCGGTGTTGACGAACAGGTAGACGAAGAACACCAGGGTCATCGAACCGGCGAGCAGCCGCGTAAAGGTATCCTGGGCGCGTGTCGCGATGTAGAGGCCCCGGCCGATCACGAAAAGGTACATGGACAACATGAGCAAAACACCGATCAGGCCAAACTCCTCGGACAACACCGCGAAGATAAAATCGGTATGCCGTTCGGGCAGGAAATCGAGCTGCGACTGGGTGCCGTTCAACCAGCCCTTGCCGTACAGACCGCCAGAGCCTATCGCGATCTTCGACTGAATGATGTGATAGCCCGCGCCCAGTGGGTCTTTCTCCGGGTCCAGAAAGGTCAAGACGCGCTGCCGCTGATAGTCCCGCATGAGATACCAGATGACCGGGGCGGCAGCAGCAGCGGCAACCGCCAGGCCGCCGATCAGCCGCCAGCTGATCCCAGCCAGGAACAACACGAACACGCCGGCGCTGGCTACCAGCAACGCGGTTCCAAGGTCCGGCTGCTTGGCGATGAGCAGCACCGGGACGACGATCAGCAGCGCTGCGGCAAGCAGGCGCTGCCAACTGGGCGGCAGGCGCTTCTCGGCCAGATACCAGGCGATCATCATCGGCACGGCCAGCTTGACCAGCTCGGACGGCTGGAATCGCACGATCCCCAGATCGAGCCAGCGCTGGGCACCCTTACCGACCTCGCCGAACAACAGCACAGCAACGAGCATCAACAGGCCGACCAGATAGAGCCACGGGCTCCACCGTCGCAGCGTCGCTGGATTCAGCTGTGCGACCGCCAGCATCGCCGCGAAGGCGAGCAGTATGCGTACCACCTGGCGTTGCACCTGGCCCAGATTCTCGCCCGAGGCCGAGTACAGCACGATCAGGCCGAAACCGCACAACAGCAGCAGACCGACCAACAGCGGCAGATCGATGTGGATCACCGCCAGCAGGCCCTGGCGTCGGTTTGGGTTGGTCGGCGTGAGCTCACCGAGCTGACGCGGCATATAGTTCATGAGTCGTCCTCCATCGGCACGTCGCCGAGCAGGTAAGCGTCCATGACCCGACGAGCGATCGGGGCCGCCACGGAGCCGCCGTGCCCGCCGTTCTCCACGACGACCGCGATCGCGATCTGTGGATCCTCGGCCGGCGCGTAGGCGATGAACAGCGCATGATCGCGCAGTTTTTTCTCCAGCGTCTCTTCGTCGTACTCCTCGTCCTGTGCAACCGTGAACACCTGCGCCGTCCCGGTCTTGCCGGCGATCGTGTAGTGCTCGCTGCGTATACGCTTCGCCGTGCCGCGAGCGCTGTCCACCACGTGCTGCATGCCGGCCCGGATATCCTCCCAATTTTGCCGTGTCGCAATCGGGATGTTACGCGCGCTGGGTGGTATCGGCGTGACCTCGCCAGTGTCGCGCACCCGCAGGTAGTCGACTACGTGCGGCGTGAAATAGATGCCATTGTTGGCTATCGCCGCGGTGGCGGCGGCGAGTTGTAGTGGCGTGGCGAGGAAGTAACCCTGGCCGATCCCCACAATGAGTGTTTCCCCGGGGTACCAGGGTTGACGCCGCGCCCGCCGCTTCCACTCGCGCGAAGGCAGCAGGCCACCCGTTTCGCCGGTCAGATCGATCCCGGTGCGTTCGCCGAACCCGAACTGCGAAAGGTAGCCATGGAGGCGGTCCACGCCCAATTCGTGTGCCAGTCGGTAGAAATACACGTCGCAGGACTGCACGATGGCCGCGTCCAGATCCATCGGTCCATGGCCGGATTTCTTCCAGTCGCGGTAACGATGGATATTCCCCGGCAGCTGGTAAAAGCCCGGGCAGTAGACACTGCTGTCGTAGGTGATCGCCCCGCGCTCGAGGCCGGCGAGCCCCATAAAGGGCTTGACCGTAGACCCGGGCGGGTATTGGCCGCGCAGCGCCCGGTTGTAGAGCGGGCGATCGTCATTTTCCTGCAGAGCTGCATAGTCCTTCCTGCTGATGCCCTCGACGAACAGGTTCGGATCGAAACCCGGCTGGCTGACGAAGGCGAGAATACCGCCGTCCTTAGGATCGATCGCGACGAGTGCGCCATTGTTCTGCGCAAGGGCCTCCATCGCGACCTCCTGCAGACCGATGTCCAGGTGCAGGTGGACATCTACGCCGGGTTCGGGCGGCGTCTGCTCCAGCGTCCTCACCCGGCGGCCGGCGGCATTCACCTCAACCTGCTCCAGGCCCACCACACCGTGCAGTGCGGATTCATAGGTTTTCTCGACGCCATTCTTCCCGATGTGGCTGGTGCCGGAATAGTTGGAACTGTCGATCTGCTCGACGTCGCGCTGGCTGATGCGACCGACGTAGCCGAGGACATGGGTGGTCTTCACGTCGTGCGGATAGTGACGCAGCAACTGCGCCTTGATGTCGACCCCGGGGAAGCGGTGGCGGTGGACCGCGAACTGCGCCGTCTCGTCCTGACTGAGGTTCACCCGGATTGGCACGCTGTCAAAGCGGCGCTTACGGCTCTTGAGCTTCCAGAAGCGTTCCAGGTCCTCCTCGTCGATCTCGATCACCTGGGCCAGCTGCTCGAGGGTGTCGTCAAGCGAACCGACCTGTTCCGGCGTGATCTCCAGGCTGTAGGCCGGGCGGTTCTGGGCCAGCAGCACGCCGCTGCGGTCGTATATCAGTCCCCGGGTCGGGGGTAGTGGCACCACCTTTACCCGGTTCTCCCGCGACAGCGTGGTGAAATGCGCGTGCTCGATGACCTGCAGCTGCGCCATGCGCCAGACCAGCACCAGGACCGCAAGCATGACCAGCAGGCCGGCGATGATCGCTCTGTTGAGAAAGGCCTGGCTTTCGCGGATGGTGTCTTTGAGATGCATGCCGTCAGCTGATCTTGAAGTGCCGCCGCACCTTGCGCAGCGTGACGAAAACCCAGGGCCACAACAAGGCGCCGATTAATGGCACGGCCCAATAAGTCAGCCCGGGCGCCACGCCGCGCGTAGCGCCAATGACCCAGAGCGCCAACAGATGCTCGATGACCAGCAGCACCAGGATACCCAGCGACTGCTGCCAGAAAGGAAACACCCGGATTCGCTGGTGCAGCTGGATCGCGATGAAGGTGACGACCGACAGACCGAGTGCGTGCTGGCCGAGCAGCGCACCGGTAAGCACGTCCAGCACGATGCCTACCAAAAAGCCGCTGCCGACGCCGACCCGGTGCGGCAGCGCGATGGCCCAGTAGAGCAGCACCAGCGTGACCCACTGCGGGCGGTACGGCCGCGCCCATTCGGGCATCGGCAGGATCGCGAGCAGCATCGCCACGCACAGGGTTGCGGCGATGATCAGCCGTCCCTCGCCGCCTGAACTCATGTGCCGGTCTCCGCCGGTCGCTGCGCGCCGCTGACGCCCCCCTGCTCGACGACACCGGTCGGTGCCGCTGCCTCTGGGTCATCGCCCGGCGGGCCCGGCTGCCCGCTCGTGACCGGCATCTGGTTGGGTATCGTCCAGACCAGGAGGACTTCGCGGCTGCGGTCCAGGTGGGCGTGCGGCTCGGCAAACACGCTGGAAAAGGGTGCATCAGGGGACCGGTCGATCCGTGTGACGGTCGCTACCGGATAGCCCGGTGGAAACTTCCCCCCGAGCCCCGAGGTGACCAGCAGGTCCCCCTCGACAATGTCCGAATTGGTCGGCAGGTAGGGTAGCTTGAGCTGGTCGATGCGCCCGGTTCCGACCGCGATGGTACGCAGGCCGTTGCGCAGCACCTGGACGGGCAACGCGTGGCTCGTATCGGTGATCAGCAGCACGGTCGAAGAAAGGGCGGTTACGTTGATCACCTGCCCCATCACCGCGTTTGCGTCGAGTACCGGCTGGCCCTCGAATACCCCGGAGACCGCGCCCTTCTTGATGATCACCTGCTGCTTGTACGGGTCGAGGTCGACCGAGGAGAGCTCGGCGACCAGCACCCGGTCGCCTACCTTGAATGAGGAGTCGACCAGGTCGCGCAGACGCAGGTTTTCCGCCTGCAGCGACTCGTACTTCTGCAACTCCACCTTCAGGCGCAGGTTCTCGTCGCGCAGCGCCCGGTTCTGTTCGAGTAGCGTCTCCTGGCTGCTGGTCGTCTCGCTGAGCCAGCGTGACGCGGTGAAAGGCAGGTCGGCGAGGTAGTGCAGCGGGTAAGTCAGGAAAGCCAGCGTGCTGCGCAGTTGCTGCAGGTGGTGAAAGCGATGATCGAGTACCAGCAGCGTCAGGGACAGGATGACCGCGACCACCAGTCGGGTGGTCTGCGACGGGCCCTGGGCGAAGATCGGCTTGATGGTAACGCTCTCCGTTCTTGCGATGTGCCGCGCGCACTGGCGCCCGCGTGTCCCCCGATCGCGTAGCTACTCGACCGTGAAGATGTCGCCGCCACGTTCGTCCATCAGTTCGAGCGCACGTCCGCCCCCGCGAGCCACGCAGGTCAACGGGTCTTCCGCGATAATCACCGGGAGACCGGTCTCCTCTTCGATCAGCCGGTCGAGGTCCTTGAGTATCGCGCCGCCGCCGGTCAGCACGATGCCGCGCTCTGCGACGTCCGCGCCCAGCTCGGGCGGCGTCTGCTCGAGAGCCTTCTTGACCGCGTCCACGATGCCCGACAGCGGCTCCTGCAGCGCCTCCAGGATCTCGTTCGAACTCAGCGTAAAGCTGCGCGGCACACCCTCCGCGAGATTGCGTCCTTTCACCTCAAGTTCGCGCACCTCGTTGCCCGGATAGGCCGAGCCGATCTCCTTCTTCACCCTTTCCGCGGTGGCCTCGCCGATCAGGGTACCGTAATTGCGGCGTACGTAATTGATGATCGCCTCGTCGAACTTGTCGCCACCGATCCGCACCGAGTTGGAGTAGACGATGCCATTGAGGGAAATGATCGCGACCTCCGAGG
>CBFCWF010000036.1:0-23186 GCA_965601425.1 uncultured Chromatiaceae bacterium
GCGCGAGATCGAGAACATTCGCGACCACACCCCGGGCTTCACCGGGGTGATCTCGGACCTGGGTGGTCCCACCGCGAACATGTGGCGTCTGCATTGCAAGGATCCGAAAATCGAGTCGAGTTGCCGCCGACTGTCGTGCGTCTACCCGGGTATCTGCGACAACCTCAAGACGGATCAGATGCCGCTGGTGCGCCTTTACCGCAAGGCGCGTGCGCTGCCCGGCATCAAGCGCATACTGATCGCCTCGGGCCTGCGCTACGACATCGCGGTCGAGACCCCAGCCTATGTCAGGGAACTGGTCACCCACCATGTCGGCGGTTACCTGAAGATCGCGCCGGAACACACGGAGTCCGGGCCGCTGTCATACATGATGAAACCGGGCATCGGGACCTATGACCGATTCAAGACCCTGTTCGACCGCTACTCCAGGCAGGCGGGCAAGGAACAGTACCTGATCCCCTACTTCATTGCGGCCCACCCGGGCACCAGCGACGAGGATATGCTGCGCCTCGCACTGTGGCTCAAGGCCAAGGGTTTCCGCGCCGACCAGGTGCAGGCCTTCCTGCCGTCGCCGATGGCGCTCGCAACCGCGATGTGGCACAGCGGGCGAAACCCGTTGAAAAAGATCACCCGCAGCTCGGCGCTGGTCGCCTCGCCCAAGGGGCGCCGCCAGCGCCGCTTGCACAAGGCATTTCTGCGCTACCACGACCCGAACAACTGGCCGCTGTTGCGTCAGGCGCTGAAATCGATGGGCCGCGCCGATCTTATCGGGACCGGCAAGCGTCACCTGGTACCCGGCTATCAGCCGCGCGGGACCGGCGAACACCCGGAAGGCGTCCGAATGCCGGCGGGACGCGAAGCTGGCAAGCGGGCTTTCCGCACCCAACACACTCGCGGTCAGCGGAAGCCGGCGGGCCGACCGAGGCGCAAGTCCTGAGGCCGCACCGGCAGCACGCACAGTGCCGCATCGATTGCCATCGAGCTACCGGTCCAGGCGAGGCATCAGCGGCAACGCGAGACTCGCGCCGGGCTGGAAACGAACGGCACATGCGGTAAGCTGGTCTGCGCCAACGAGGCATGGCAGGTCCTGCCATCCGCGCCGCCCGGCTCGCCGGCCGGGCGGGCGTCCCCGGTCGATTGGGAGCGACTGCAACGTGCGTGTGAGTGAGTTCATGAACCGCAAGGTGTTGACCGCGACGCCCGACGACGGGATCCGCGAAACCTTCTTCCGAATGCGTGAGGCCAGGGTGCGCCACCTGCCGGTACTCAATGGTGCCAAACTGGTCGGCATGATCAGCGACCGGGACCTGAGGCGGCCGGACTGGGTCGACGAAGCACCCGACCTGTCGCACGACTATCAGCTCGACGACAATCTCGCAGTCGGCGATCTGATGAGCCGGCACCCGATCACGGTGCATACCTACGACGGCTTATCGCACGCATGCAGCCTGATCAATGAGCACGGATTCGGTGCCCTGCCGGTGCTCGACAAGGGTAATCATCTGGTCGGCATCATCAGCAAGGCCGACCTGGTAAGGGCATTCGAGCGGTTCCTGGAAAACCGGCACGAAGGTTTTAGCTGATCCGGTCAGCGACGGATCTCGGCGACATCGCCCAGTACCTGCTCGATCTCCTGCAGCGACGGCGGCTCGAGCTCGGGCGGTTCCGCATACACGCCGTAGCAACTCATGCGCCTGACCTCCGGTTGTGTCTCTGAGGCAAGCCAGAAATGGTAGCCTTGGTGGTATGTGCTACCCCCGGTGCCGCCGATGCCGCTGAGCATCTGCCGGCTGGCCACCAGCAGCCGCCGGGCCATGACCACCTGCTGCATTGAGCCCTGAACCTGGACCACGCGGAATGTACCGGCCTTGATGGTAAAACCGCCAAGGCTTACCCGCTGCACCTCGAAGGCACAGTGTGCCTGGTAGCGATCAAACCCGCCGGCGGTCGGGCGACCGCCCTGGACAAACACGCGCGCCTGGCCGGGCGGGACCGCGATGGCGCGCTTGAGAACCAGCTCCGCCCCCTGCAGCTGGGTGAAGCCCTCGTCGGGTGACACCCGCACGTAGGCACTCTTCTTACAGCCCCCGAGCGTGCCAGCGACGAGTATCACGACTATCAGCGCCCGCATGGACACCATGACCGCCTCCATCGAGACCGCCGTGAACCGGCGGCGCTGCGTTTGATCCTAACCCCGAGCTGCCATCGGGGCCAGCCGTCGCGTCCTGACGCGCGCGAATCCTGATCGATGTTGGGACCGCGGCCACGATCATCGGGATGACCAGATCATCCCGCCTGGCTGCACTGGCCGATGCAATTTCATCGTATGCTTCGAGGTATGCAGACTTTACGCTGGAGTCAAACCCGGTTGAGCCGGCAGCCTTTGCTGTGTACGTGCCTGTGCGGCATGCTGCTTTCTCTTGGCCTGTCGCTGCCGTGCGCCGCAGCCGACCCTGTCAATGTCCGCAGCGTGACGCTGGATCAGGTATTGAAGACACCGGGATACAGTGCCCCGGCCACCGTGGTCGCGCGCAATCGGCCACAGCTCGCGGCCGAGATCGACGCGCGCATCGTCGCGCTGCCCGTCGCGGTCGGCGACCGGGTCGAGGCAGGGGACACACTGGCACGGCTCGACTGCCGGTCATACGAGTCCGTACTGGCTGCCGCGCGCGCTGCGTTGACGCGCGCCAGGGCCCAGCAGCGCTTCGCCCGGCAACAGCTGGGACGGGCCCGCAATCTGACCAAGAAGAAAAGTATCAGTGAGGAACTGCACGACCAACGCCGCACCGACCTCGCGGTTGCCGCGGCGGAGAACACGGCACGCGAAGAGGCACTGCGACGCGCCGAGATCGATGTGGAGAACTGCATTCTGCGGGCACCTTTTGACGCGGTAGTCACAGACCGCCTGGGCAACGTGGGTGGCTTCGCCAACCGCGGGACGCCGGTCATCGGCCTGCTGGAGATCGCTGGTCAGGAGGTCAGCACCGCACTACGTCATGACCAAATGGAGGGCGTCCGGAATGCGGCGATGCTGGTTTTCGAGAGCAACGGCAGGCGCCACCCGGTGAGCCTGCGGGCGTTGCTGCCGAGCGCCGATCCGGTGGCACGCACGCGCGAGGCACGACTCGTGTTCGACAGCGAGCCGCCGGTCGCGGGGACCGCCGGCCGGGTGGTCTGGCAGGGCAAGCGCGCGTTGCTGCCAGCAGACTATCTGGTGCGCCGCAGCGACACCTTGGGGGTCTTCGTGCTGGAGGAGGAACGCGCCCGTTTCATTCCCTTACCCGAAGCCCAGGACGGGCGGCCGACGCTGGTTGCGCTGCCCCCGGAAACACAGTTGATCAGCGATGGCCGGCAGGCCCTCAACGACGGCGACCCGGTACGCCTGGCCCCGACAGAAGGCCCCGCGCAGTGAATTTCTACCGGACGCTGCTGCAAAACCACGTACTCGCCAATCTCACCTTCCTACTGGTCATGATCGTCGGTGCGCTGTCCTACCTGATGTTGCCACGTCAGCAGGATCCCACGATCAACTTCAACTGGATCATCATCACCACGGTACTGCCCGGCGCTGCGGCGGTCGACGTCGAAAAGAAGGTGACCGACCCGTTGGAGGACGCGCTGCGTAAGATCCAGGACGTCAATTTCATGTCGTCCAACAGCCGTGAATCGATATCCAGCATCCTGGTGCGTTTCGAGGATATCGACCAGCGCACCTTCGACCGGCGAATCAACGACCTGCGGCGCGAAATCCAGAACGAACAGGACGAGCTGCCCGATGCGGCGGAGGATTCGGTGATCCTGGAGATCACCAGTGCCAACGGTTTCCCTTCCGCGACGATCGCGGTGGTTGGCCAGGGTTTCGACGAGAACCTGCGGCGTCAGGCGCGCAATGTGCGTAAGGCGGTGGAACGGCTGGAGGGGGTCGATCGGGTCGACGCGGTCGGTATGCCGGACCCGGAACTGCAGGTGCGTTTCTTTCCCGAGCGCCTCGAGGAGCTGCGTCTGACGCCGGGGCAGGTGGCCGACACCGTGAGCGCGTTCTTTCAGGACATCGCGGCCGGGGACGCGAGACTGGGCGCCCAGAACTGGCTGGTCCGCCTGGTCGGCTCGGATGCGGACCCGAGCGGCCTGGCCTCGCGGACGATCGTCGGCAGCGACAGCGAAATCCTGCTGGCTGATGTCGCCCGGGTGGAACGTGCACGCGCCGAGCCGGACCAGCTCACGACCTACGAAGGCCGGCCGGCGGTGCTGCTGGCGGTCGTCAAACAGGCCGACATCAACACATTGGAGCTGGTCGAACGCCTGAAGACCTATCTCACGGATCGCAACGTACTGAGCACCAGCACCGGGGTGGATCTGGTCCTGATCGACGATCAGACGATACCGACACGCAACGCGATTCGGCTGATGCAGAACAATGCGCTGATCGGACTGCTGCTGGTGCTCTGTGTCACCTGGCTGTTCCTCGGCTCGCGCATTGCGCTGCTGACCTCGATCGGCATCCCCTTCATTCTGGCGGGCACGTTCTGGGTGTTGTCGGGCATCGGCGAGACGCTGAACGTGATGGTGCTGCTCGGCGTAGTCATCGTGCTGGGCATGCTGGTCGACGACGCAGTGGTCGTGGTGGAGGGCATCTATTACCGGCTGCGCCACGGTATGGACGCGATGCAGGCCTCGATCGAGGCATTGCGCGAGGTGGCCGCGCCCGTCACCGCGGCAGTGCTGACGACCATGGCCGCCTTCGGTCCGCTGATCCTTCTACCGGGGATCCTCGGAGACTTCATGCGCGTGGTCCCGACGGTGGTGATCGTCGCACTGGCCATCTCGCTCGTCGAGGCGTTCTGGATGCTGCCGGCGCACGTGATCGGCCTCGGTGTGAGCTTCAAGAATCCCTCACGCGTGCAGCGCCAGCGCGTCAGGCTGACGCATGCGATCCAGGTGGCCTACGTGCGCTTCCTGGTCAAGGCACTGCGCCATCGTTGGCTGACCCTGGCAGGGGTGCTGCTGCTGTTTCTGGGCGCGATCGGCACGCTCGCATCCGGTCTGGTGCGCAGCGACTTTTTTGCCGCCGACACCATCCGCCTTTTCTACGTCAACGTCGAAATGCCGCCGGAGACGCCATTGCGGGTCACGCTGGAGAAAGTCCAGGAGGTCGAGCAGCAGGTGCGCAACCAGGTCCGCGAGGGCGAGGTCCGGGCAATGCTCGCTTACGGCGGCAATATGTTCACCGAGACCGAGCAACGCCTGGGCGACCACCTCGGCCAGCTCATGGTCGGACTTAACCCAAAGACACCGGCGCTGCGAACGGTCGAGGAAATGATCGAGGGGATGCGTGAACAGGTGCTGAGCGTGCCGGGGCCGACGCGCGTGTCATTCCTGCGACTGAGCGGTGGCCCGCCGACCGCCAAGCCGATCAGCATCAAGGTGCGGGGCGACAGCTATGACGAGATACGCCGGGCGGCCGATCGGCTAAAGACGATACTCGCCGGTATCGAGGGCATCAAAGACATCGAAGACGACGCGGACAAGGGGCGTTCGGAGCTGGTGCTCGAGTTCAACACCGATGCGATCACCCGGGCCGGCCTGAGCCCTGATGAGGTCGGACGCTCACTGTTGCTGCTGGTCGACGGACTGGTGGTCAGCGACATGCGGGACGCCGGCGAGAAGCTCGAGGTCAGGGTCCAGGCCGCAGACACCGAGTATCAGGACATCGTCGACATCCTGCAATTCCGCATGCCGCTGCGCGACGGTGGCAGCATCGCCCTGGCGGACCTGGCGCACGTCACGCGGCAGCAGAGTCTGGGCAATATCAGGCACTACAACTTCCGGCGCGCGATCACGGTTGAGGCGGACATCGACTCGGAGGTGACCGACACGGTCAGCGCCAACGCCAGCGTGCTCGAGGCCTGGCAGAAACTGCGCGGCGACTTCATTACGGTCGACCTGGATTTTTCCGGGGAACTGGACGACATCCAGGAGAGCCTGGATGCGATCCTCGTCCTGTTCGTGTTCGGCGTCGGTGTGATGTACGCAATACTCGGGACCCAGTTTCGCAGCTACTGGCAGCCCCTGATGATCCTGTCCACGGTGCTGATGGCATTCACCGGGGTCAGCTATGGCCTGCTGGTTTCCGGCAGCCCGCTCAGCCTGTACACGCTCTACGGCGTCGTCGCACTGGCCGGGATCGCGGTGAATTCGGCGATCGTGCTGATCTCGGCCGGGAACCAGCGGCTGGCCGCGGGCATGACCGTATTGCATGCGACCATCTATGCCGCCCGTCGGCGCGTGATCCCGATCCTGATCACCTCGCTGACCACGGTGGCCGGCCTGCTTTCGCTGGCCACGGGGCTGGGCGGCAAGTCGCTGATCTGGGGACCGGTGGCCAACGCGATCGTCTGGGGCCTGGCCTTCTCAACCGTGTTGACCCTGACCGTGATACCGCTGCTGTACCGACTGTTCATGACGCGTAGCCGACTGGCCCGGACGGGCGGGAGCCCGCGTGGCGCCTGAACGAGCGACCTTAATTACCGTCGACGGCGCCGAGGGGGCACCGGCGCCGCGCCGATGCCGGTCAGCGACGCAATCATGCTGCTGGCGGGCATGCTGGTCTTGGCGTTGATGCTACGCCCTGTCGCCGAACGCCTCCGGCTGCCGCTGGCCGCCGTGTTGGTGCTGGCAGGCTTTCTCGGGTCCGAGCTGTTGCTATGGCTCAGGCGGGACACCGGCGTGCGGCACGACTCGTTCCACGACCTGATCTTCTACGTGTTTCTCCCGGCAGCCTACGTGGCGCGGTCGTAACGGCGCTGGCCCTTTCACTACCGGCCGATCTGCCGTACTGGTGGACCATACAATCGATTGCATTCTGCGTGGTGATCTTCAGTCTGTTCGTACAGGCGCCGCTGGCCCGGGTCGCATGGCGCCGCAACAGCCTGGTCGGCAGCGAGCAGGATGCGTAAGGCCTACGCGGACGCCAGGGTAGCTAAACAGTCGGGCGGCGTTAGCGGAAGACCGCAATGCAATCGGCGGGGCGGCGAATGCGCCCCGCCCGGCAGATCATCGTGCCGAGGCCTTGTCGTAGCGTTCGGCATAGCTGCGCAGGCGCGTCGACAGCGCATCGATCTGATCGGCGGTGCGCTCGAGTTGCTCGAGCACCGCGGTGCTGATCGCGGCCTCGACCATCATCGTCAATTCGTTGCGATGTGCCTCGGAGATATCGTCCCTGACCTGAGGGTCGAGCATCTCAAGGAATGCGCTCACGATCTCCTGTGCATGACCCTCGTAACGTTCGCTCATCGTATTCGACCTTCTTTCTTGTTCAATTGATTCGAGATCAGCTCAGCTTCGTATGCTCGCCATCTTCGTAGATGTCCGACGCGGACCCGACGATCAACGGATCGGGCGCACAGGCGATCGCTTCGTCCTTGTTGTCGTAGGGTATCGAATAGAGCACATGGCGGATCGCGTTGATACGGGCGCGTTTCTTGTCATCCGACTTGATCACGGTCCAGGGTGCGTCCGCGGTATCCGTGTGGAAGAACATCGCTTCTTTGGCCAGCGTGTACTCGTCCCATTTGTCCAGCGAAGCAAGATCGACCGGGCTCAACTTCCATTGCTTCAACGGGTCGTGCTCACGCGACTTGAAACGCCGCAACTGTTCGCCGCGACTGACGGAGAACCACAACTTGAACAGCCGGATGCCGCTGCGCGACAGCATGCGCTCGAGTTCCGGCGTCTGACGAAGAAATTCGAGATAGTCGGCTGAGGAACAGAAACCCATCACGCGCTCGACGCCGGCACGGTTGTACCACGAGCGGTCGAACAACACGATCTCGCCGGCACTGGGTAGGTGCGGGATATAGCGCTGGAAATACCACTGACCTCCCTCGCGCACCGAAGGCTTTTCCAGCGCGACGATGCGTGCACCACGTGGATTCAGGTGCTCCATGATGCGCTTGATTGTGCCGCCCTTGCCGGCCGCGTCTCGCCCTTCGAACAGGATCAGTACCCGCTCGCCGGTGTCGCGCACCCAGCTCTGCATCTTCAGCAGCTCGATCTGCAACTCGAACTTGAAGGCCTCGTAGTCCTTGCGCCCGAGCTTGGTGCTGTAGGGGTAGATGTTCTTGCGAAACAGCTCGCGCCGGCTGCGTTTGTCCAGCTTGCTCAGGTCTCCTTCATAGACTGCCGGCTCGACTGCGACCGGGGTTTTATCGGTGTTCTTGGCATTCTTCTTTTTTGTCGCCGATTTGTCCATCGTGTTGCCCCCTCTGCGTTTGCCCGAACTTTTAATTATTGACTACAAAACTCTGACCTGCGTTGATAGGCATCAAAATGTTCGGGCTTCGGCGCACTGGCTGTCGCTCAGCGCCCGGGGCGGAACAGGCCGCCAAGCCCCATTTCGTCCAGCGCGCCCTCCATGAACCTGCGTACCTGTCCCGCGTCCTCCATGCGCAGCGCCGCGTGCAGTAGCTGGCGCGCACGCGAGACGCTGAAGCTGCGCACCACCCATTTCACCTTCATCAGACTGCCAACGCTCATACTCAGGCTGTCGACGCCCAAACCCATCAGAAGCACCGTGGCGAGCGGATTGCCGGCCAGCTCGCCGCACACGCCGACCGGTCGATTGAACACCCGGGCACCTTTCACGACTTGTTCGAGGGCACGCAGCACCGCCGGGTGCAGATCATCGTAGAGTTCGCCGACCCGGGAATTGTTGCGGTCGACGGCCAGCAGATACTGGGTCAGATCATTGGTACCCACCGACACGAAGTCCACGCGGCGCGCCAGCGCTTCGATCATGTACACGGCTGACGGGACCTCGATCATCACGCCGATCTGCGGCATCGACACCGCATAGCCCTCTTCCAGCAACTCGTCGTGCGCCCGCTTGATGAGCATTCCGAGATCCTCGACCTCGGTGACACCACTGATCATCGGCAGCATGATCTGGAGATTGTGCAGCCCGACCGCGGCGCGCAGCATTGCGCGCACCTGGGTCAGGAAGATCTCCGGGTGCGAAAGCGAGATACGCACGCCGCGCCACCCGAGGAACGGGTTCTGTTCCTGGATCGGGAAGTAGGGCAGGGGTTTGTCGCCGCCGATATCCAGCGTGCGCAGGACGACCGGGCGCGGTGCAAACGCGTCGAGCACGCGTCGATAGTTCAGTACCTGCACCGATTCGGCCGGGAAACGATCACGCACCATAAACGGGAGTTCGGTCCGGTACAGCCCTATTCCGGCGAAATCCTCATTGTTCGTGTTGCTGGTCTCGTTGATCAGGCCGGTATTGAGGTGCAGCGGCAACGCGATGCCATCGGTCGACTCGGCGGGCAGACCGCGCAGGCTCTCCGCCTCGGCAGTCAACTCGCGCTCCTCCTCGGCGAGGCGCTCGTACTCGACGCGCACCGCAGGGGATGGCGCAATGTAGACACGGCCACGGTAGCCGTCGATGATCAGTTCGCGATCCTCCATCCGGCCCACCGGCAGCGCACTCACGCCCATTACCGCGGGCACGCCCATCGCCCGAGCGAGAATCGCGACATGTGAGGAACTCGAGCCGGACGCCGAGACCACGCCAACCAGGCGATGCGGCGGCACCTCGGCAAGCTGCACCGCGCTGACCTCTTCGCCAACCAGGATTGTGTCCTCGGGAAACTCGACCGGGCGCGGGCTGTCGCTTTGCAGGTGCATCAGTATGCGTCGCCCGAGGTCGCGGACATCCGACGCGCGCTCCCGCAGGTAGACGTCCTCCATCGACTCGAACACCTGGGCATGCGCGGCGATACTCTGGCGCAGCGCACCGGGTGCCCACTGTCCCTGCTCGATCATCTCGACTGTATGGGTCACCAGCGTGTCGCTGCCGAGCATCAGCAGCAGTGCGTCGAACAGAGCATTGTCCTCGGCCGGGATCTCGCCGGCCAGCCTCGCCCGCAGTTTCCGCAGATCGTCCTCGACGGCGCCGACCGCCGCACGAAAGGACACACATTCCGCTTCGACGTCATCCACCGTGCGGTCCGGTATCGCATCCAGGTCCGCCATTCGGTAAGCCACAACGCCATGCCCGATGGATACGCCGCTACTCCCCGGTCGCCCCTCGAGGAAACGGGAGCCGCGCGAGGCGGTCGTGAGGGTGTCGAGCTCGCCGCTGTTCTGCGCAAACGTGATCGCACCAGCCAGCTGAGCAGCCAGCGTAAAGACGAAGGTCACCTCATCCTCGGTAAACTCGCGCTGCGCCTCCTGGCGCACGACCAGCACCCCGAGCACTTTTCTGTTCTGGATGATCGGCACGCCCAGAAACCCGCGATACTGGGTTTCACCCGTCTCGGTGACCCGCAGGTAACGGGGGTGCGCCGGGGCATCGCCGACGTTGAGTGGCTCGGCGCGCTCCGCGACCAGGCCGACCAGGCCACGGCCCAACGGCAGCGCAACCTTCCCCACCGCCTCGTGGCGCAAACCGTCCGTTGCGGCCAGCAGATGGGATCGCGTGTCGGCATCGGTCAGGTAGACCGAACAGACGTCGCAGTCGATCGCCTGCTTCACCAGCGTCACGATCAGCCGCAGCGCCTTCTCCAGGTCGGGGGCCGCGTTCACCTCTTTGACGATGCGATGCAGTGTCTCGAGCATTTCCAGGAATCATCCTCCAGGCGAGCGCCGCCGGCACCGGCGTTTCGCGCCGGGATATGCAGATCAAGGCACGACGCCGGGCCCTGCGGCCCTGCCACCGTTTAAACGGTGCAAACGGGTCAGCGCCGGTGCTGGCGCAGAAAGTTGGTCTGCGGGCGGGTCGGCACGCCGTCCGGAAATACCAGGGGCGCGAGTTCCTCGAGCGCCCGTTCGTAGACGCGGCGCTTGAAGTAGATCACCTCTCGCACCGGCTGCCAGTACTTCACCCAGCGCCAACTGTCGAACTCGGGCTTGTCGCAGGAATCGAGACAGAAGTCGCTCTCCCGGCAGTGCACCCGCAACAAGAACCAGCGTTGTTTCTGGCCGATACAGACCGGGTGGGAGTGACGGCGGATGAATCTTTTCGGCAAACGGTAACGCAGCCAACGACGGGTGGATCCGAGTAGATCGACATGCTCTGGCAGCAAACCCACCTCTTCCTGCAATTCCCGGTACATCGCCTGTTCCGGCGACTCGTCGCGCTGTATCCCGCCTTGTGGAAACTGCCAGGCGTTCTGACCCACCCGACGGCCCCAGAAAAGGCGGGCCTGGTCGTTGCAGAGGATGATCCCTACATTTGGCCGAAAACCGTCGGTATCTATCACAGCCGGAACCGAATCAAAGCGTTTTCACTGCATTCGATTGTTCCACAGCGGGCAACGGCCCCGCAAGCGGGGACAAGCATAAGCTATTGCTTATAAAAGAATTCCTGTATAGTCCAGGCGCCGTGAAACCACCAACCCCTTACTGCCGCGCATGCCCTTAGCGATCTTCGACCTCGACAACACACTGCTCAGCGGTGACTCGGATTATCTCTGGGGCCAGTTTCTCGGCGAACTGGGCGCGGTCGACCGCGCCAGCTACGAGCGTGAAAACGAACGCTTCTACGAGGATTACCGCGAGGGCCGGCTCGACATCATGGCCTTCCTCGCCTTTTCGCTGAGGCCGCTCTCACAGTATCCGCGCGAGCAACTCGACGCCTGGCACCGGCGGTTCATGCGGGAGAAAATCGAACCGCTGATTACCCCCGCGGCACAGCGGCTGGTGGAAAGGCACCGTGCGTGCGGCGACACCCTGATGATCATCACCGCGACCAATGCGTTTGTCACCGGGCCGATTGCGGTCCGCCTGGACATACCCCATCTGATTGCTACCGAACCGGAGACACGGGGTGATCGCTTCACCGGGCGCGTCGCCGGTATCCCGAGTTTCCGCGACGGCAAGGTACGGCGTCTGGAATCGTGGCTGGCCGAAAACGCAGCGACACTCGACGGCTCCTGGTTCTACAGCGATTCACACAACGACCTGCCGCTACTCGAACGGGTCAGTCATCCGGTGGCGGTCGATCCCGACCCGGTGCTGGCCGAGCACGCACGACGCCGGGGATGGCCGCTGATCAGCCTCCGGGGCAACGCACAGACTTCCGCACATCGACACCCGTGAGCGGTCAACGGGCGTGACGAAGGCCCGGCGCAGCCTGCTGCCGCTCCTCGCCCTGCTGCTCGCCGGGGTTAGCCTGCTCTGGGCATTGCTGATCGGGAGCGTGGACATGCCGGTCACCGAGGTATTCCGCCACCTGGGTGGCGACGACGGCAGCGTGAACGACCGGATCATCGACGAGCTGCGACTGCCGCGTGCCCTCAGTGCACTCGCGGTCGGCGGACTGCTTGCACTGGCAGGGGCCCTGATGCAGGTGCTGCTGCGCAATCCGCTCGGCGACCCTTACGTGCTGGGCGTCTCCGGCGGTGCCGCGAGTGCCGTGCTCATCGCGATGTTGCTCAGCCTGCCCGTTCACTGGCACACCCCGGCCGCATTCGGCGGGGCGCTCTTGAGCACCCTGCTGGTTTTCGGCATCACCCGCCACGGCGACGACTGGCGCAGCGATCGCCTGTTGCTGACCGGTGTCGTCGTGGCGGCCGGCTGGTCCGCACTGATCAGCTTTGTGCTCAGCGTCAGCCCGGCGAGCCGCCTGCCCGGCATGTTGTTCTGGCTAATGGGTGACCTGGCGGACGCCACCGAACCGACGGTACCGCTGGCCCTGCTCGCGGCTGGCGTCGCACTGGCACTGATCCGGGCGCGCGATCTCAATATCGCTACCCGGGGGCTGCTGCAGGCAGCCGCACTCGGTGTGGACACCCGCCGGCTGCGCCTCGAGCTCTATTTTCTGGGTGCACTGCTCACCGCGGCCGCAGTGACCACGGCCGGCGCGATCGGCTTTGTCGGCCTGATCACGCCGCACCTGGTACGTCGCCTCGGGGGCACCGATCACCGCGTCCTGCTGCCGACCGCGGTATTGGTCGGAGGGAGCCTGCTGGTGCTCGCCGACATGGCGGCACGCACACTGATCCGACCCATGCAGCTGCCGGTCGGCGTGCTCACCGCGATGCTCGGCGTCCCGGCGTTTCTCTACCTGCTGCATCGGACACGCCGCGGGTGAAGACGCTGCTCGCCGCCAAAGGCCTGACGGCCCGGATCGCCGGCAAGCCCGTCTGCACCGGCCTGGACCTGGCGATCCGACCCGGCGAGTCGTGGGCGCTGCTTGGGCGCAACGGGGTGGGCAAGACCACGCTGTTGCACCACCTGGCCGGGCTGCGCCACGATCATCGAGGACAGATCCGGCTCGGCGACGACGAGATCGGCAGCCTGTCGCCACGCACCCGTGCACGTCGCGTTGCGTTGTTGCTGCAACACAGCGACCGCGGCTTCGGTGCGAGCGTGCTCGAGACCGTACTCACCGGCCGCCACCCCTACCTCGGGGCGCTGGACTGGGAAGGCCCCTCGGACCTCGCCATCGCGCGACGCTCGCTGACCGACCTGGGGCTCGAACAGCTCGCCGAGCGCACGCTCGACAGCCTGTCGGGCGGCGAGCTGCGCCGGGTCGAGGTGGCCCGCCTGCTGACCCAGCAATGTCCGGTATCGCTGCTCGACGAACCGCTCAACCACCTGGACCTGGCGCATCAGGCGACCTGCCTGCAAGCGCTGGCCACGCGCTGCGTGACCGCTGGACGGGCGATGTTGATGGTGGTCCACGATCTCAACATCGCCTACCGTGCGTGCAACCGGTGGCTGTTGCTCGGCGGCGCCGGCCGCTGGCATGCGGGCAGCCGCGACTCCATCGGCGACCCCGCCCTGCTCAGCGAGGCCTACGGGCATGCGATCGAACGCATTGACATCGCCTCGGGCCCGTTGTTTCGTCCCGACTACGGCCGCCCGGTGACCGGCGAACCCGCACGCTGATACCATGAAGCGCATGGTGAGAAAGCGCGACCGCACGAACGTCTACATCCTGCTGCTGGCGATCCTGGTCGCAGCGGTCGCCGGCTACTACCTGCCGACCAAACGACCGGAGACCGGGGCTTCGATGACGCCGAAGGAATACATCGAACTGGTCGAAAAGAAAAAGGCGCAGCGGCTCAAGTACACCGCCGAAGAAGCGGCGCGACGGAGCGAACCGACCGCAGGAGAATGACCGGCTCAGGCGAGATCGCCACGGCGAACCCGGGCCGCGCAGCCCGCCCAATCCGGGAAAAGACCCTACAATCCGCTATGTTTTCCTGATCGGCGTCAACTGTTCGCCAGTTTACCCGCAGACCAGCGCAGACTTTCGCTGATACTGGCCGTGACGCAACCTTCGGCGCCCCGATGCGGCGCCGGGAACCGGGAATATGGACACATCCGAGATCGCCAGGCTGCGCAATGCGGTGCGGCAGCACGTAAGCGCATCGCGCGAACAACGTTTTTGTTATCGCGCCCTGTGTGTGCTGCTGATCACCGAGGGCCATCGCCCGAATCAAGTCGCCGAGTGGCTGGGTGAGCATACGCGGACCCTGGAACGCTGGCGCAAGCGTTTCGTCGAGAATGGCCTGGACGGGCTGATGGACGAGACCAGCCCGGGCCGGCCACCGAAACTCTCGGGCGCGGAATGGAACCGGCTGCAAGACGACCTGAGGCGGTCACCTGCCGATTTCGGGCTGGATGGCAAGAAATGGCAGGGCAAGTTGCTGCAAAACCATCTGGCCACCCACTACGGGATCGACTTCAGTCTGCGTCAGTGCCAGCGCCTGCTGAAACAGAGTCGGCAGCGCCCGCCCGGCCTCGGTTACAAGGCCGGCAAATCGGAAAGTTATCCTTCGGCTGCCGGCCGCTTAAGAACAGAGTAGAATATAAGCGAAGGCTGATATTTTCGTGCCGTCGGCTGGAGCGGCCGAGGCCCGTGTATCGACACGTGTCGCGGGTCCGGGACAGTCGGCCGGCCAGGGTTCAGCCTGTCGGAAACCAAACTACCTCGAGCGGAGACAATAGCGATGAAAATAGCCCGAAAGACACTGCTGGCCGGCCTGATCGGTGCGGCGACCCTACTCGCGACAACCAGCGCCAGCGCCTTCTGGGGCAACTGGGGCGGTGGCCCCTGGAACTGGGGCAGCTGGGGCAATAACTGGGGTGGCAACAGCTGGGGCGGCGGCCCCTGGGGCTGGGGCGGCGGCCCCGGCTACTATGGTGGCGGACCCTGGGGTGGTGGCGGCTACCCGTATTACGGCGGCGGCTACCCTTACGGCGGCGGCTGGGGTGGCGGCTACCCCTACGGCGGCGGTTATGGCTACGGCAGCCCCTACGGCGGCGGCTACGCGACCCCGACCTACGGCGCTGGTTACGGTGCCTATCCGAGCACCAAGCCGAGCGCGAAGCCGAGCGCCAAAAAGGCCCAACCGAAGGCCGAAACGAAATAGTCGACCGGATTTCGACTGCACTCAGGGCGCGCCTCCGGGCGCGCTTTTTGGTGCCCGCATCACGGCCCGGCGAAAGTGCTCGGATAACTGCATAATGTCCGGCAGATGTTCGGCATCAGACTGACAACATGAAAGGCGCGGTGGCTTCCGGCCACCCGAAGACCGCGGAGGCGGCGATCCGCACCTACGAACTCGGGGGCAACGCGTTCGACGCGGTGCTGGCCGCGCTGGCGGCGGCTTGCGTGGTCGAACCGGTACTGACCTCATTGGGCGGCGGCGGATTCCTGCTGGCCCGGCGCCAGGCACAGGACCCGCTGCTCTACGATTTCTTCGTCCAGACGCCGCAGTGCCGCCGGCCGGAGGCGGACAGCGACTTCTACCCGGTTGTCGCGGATTTCGGCACCGCACAGCAGGAGTTTCACATCGGTACCGGGGCCATCGCGACGCCGGGCACGGTGCGCGGCCTGGTCGGCACCCATCGGCTGCTCGGCACCCTGCCACTGCCCGAGATCCTCGCACCGGCCATCGAGTACGCGCGCAACGGCGTGCGGGTTAACGCGCTGCAGGCGTATATCTTCAGCATCGTCGCACCGATCTATCGCGCCACGCCACCGGCTGCAGCGCTCTACGGCAGCGAGGCATTGCGCGGGGAAGGCGTTGCCTTCCATCAGCCGGAGTTGGCCGATACGCTGGCATGGATCGCCGCCGAAGGGGACAGGCCGCTGTACGAGGGCGAGCTGGCGCAGCGACTGGCCAGGCTGTGCATGGAACAGGGTGGTCATCTCTCAATGGACGACCTGAAACAGTACCGCCTGATCCAACGCCCCCCGCTGAGGCACCTGTACCAGGGTCACCGGGTCGCGACGAACCCGCCCCCCTCTTCGGGCGGCACATTGATCAATTTTTCGCTCGCGGCGCTCGACGGACAGGACCTGGCGAGCGACGGGTTCGGCAGCGAACGTCACCTGAAGGCCCTCGCGCAGGTGATGGCCCATACCAACCTTGCGCGGGGGGACGGCCTGCTGAGCCGCCCAGCGCAGTGCGGCAGGCTGATCGATGCCTATCGCGCCAGCGTTGCAGGCCACCCGGTGAACAATCGCGGTACGACACATATCAGCACCATCGACAGCGATGGCAACTGCGCCTCGCTGACGCTGTCAAATGGCGAAGGCAGCGGCCAGCTACTCCCCGGAACCGGCATCATGCTGAACAATATGCTCGGCGAAGAGGATCTGAACCCGGAAGGCTTCAACCGCTGGGCACGCGACGTGCGGGTCAGTTCGATGATGGCACCCACGCTGGCCGAGGATCAACGCCGACTGATCGCGATCGGATCAGGCGGCTCGAACCGGTTGCGTACCGCGATATTGCAGACGCTGATCAATCTGATCGACTTCGACATGGCACCCGAACACGCGGTGAACGCACCGAGGATTCATTTGGAACGCGACCAGCTCGATATCGAACCGGGTTTTGCCGAACCCGCATTGCGCACATTGTTCGCCGAATACCCGGGCCACCGCCTCTGGGGCTCGCACAATCTCTTTTTCGGTGGCACCCACACCGTGTGCTGGGATGGAAAGCGCTTTTCGGGTGCGGGCGACCCGCGCCGCGGCGGCGTGTTCCTGCACAGCTGATGCGAAACGGCCCGCGGCGGCGATCGGGAAAAAACCGGTGCCGCGGTTCGTGCGACTTGGCGCGGTCCCTTGACAACGGATTCCGCGGGTTTGCGCCTCGACCAATAACCGCCGGTTGTGCCGGGCCAGACAGCTAGACCAGCCCGGCACAATCGACGGCCTCAGTCGACCAGCTCGCCCTCGATCACCGCGCCCTCGTCATCCAGGTCGACATTGCTGCCGCGCGAGAAGGTCAGGGCGTCCCCGCTCATGTTCACATGTATCACGTCGCCCGGACCGAACACGCCGGCCAAAATCTCCTGCGCAAGCGGGTTCTCCAGCTGCTGCTGGATGGCCCGCTTCAGCGGCCGTGCGCCGTATACCGGATCGAAACCGGCCTCGCCCAGATGGTCGAGTGCGCCACGGCTTACATCCAGCCCCATATCGCGCTCGGCCAGTCGCTCGCGCAGGTAGCCGATCTGGATCTCCGTGATCGCGCGGATCTGTTCGCGACCGAGCGGGTGGAACACCACGGCCTCGTCGACCCGGTTGATGAATTCGGGCCGGAAGTGCAGGCCAACGACCTCCATCACCGCCGCCTTCATCTCCTCATAGCGTTCCTCGGTGGCCATGGTCTGGATCAGGTCGGAACCCAGGTTCGACGTCATCACGACCACGGTGTTGCGGAAATCCACGGTACGGCCCTGGCCGTCCGTCAGCCGGCCGTCGTCGAGCACCTGCAGCAGCACGTTGAATACGTCCGCATGGGCCTTCTCGACCTCGTCCATTAGGATCACGCTGTAGGGTCTGCGTCGCACCGCCTCGGTCAGATAGCCGCCTTCCTCATAGCCGACGTAGCCGGGCGGCGCACCGATCAGCCGCGCGACTGAGTGTTTCTCCATGAATTCCGACATATCGATCCGCACCATGGCCTCTTCCGTATCGAACAGGAACTCGGCCAGCGCCTTGCACAGCTCGGTCTTGCCGACCCCGGTCGGGCCGAGGAACAGGAACGAGCCGTTCGGGCGGTTCGGGTCGGCCAGCCCGGCACGCGAGCGGCGGATCGCATTCGATACCGCAGTGACGGCCTCGTCCTGGCCGACCACGCGTTCGCTCAGCACGGCCTCCATTCGCAACAGCTTGTCCTTTTCACCCTCCAGCATTTTGGATACCGGGATCCCGGTCCATTTCGAGACGATACCCGCGATCTCCTCTTCGGTGACGTTGTTGCGCAGCAGGTGGGTCTCCTGCTTTTCGGCCTGACTTGCCGTATCGAGCTGCCGCTCCAGCTCCGGGATCCGACCATACTGTATTTCGGACATGCGCTGCAGGTCGCCGGCACGGCGCGCGGTCTCGAACTCGAGCCGCGCCTGCTCCAGCGCCTCCTTGACATGCGTCGCACCCTGCACTGCGGCCTTTTCCGATTTCCACACGTCCTCGAGGTCAGCGAACTCGCGCTCCAGTTCGTCGATCTCGGCCTCCAGCGCGGCGAGCCGCTTCCTCGACCCTTCGTCGGATTCCTTGTTGAGCGCCTCACGCTCGATCTTCAGCTGAATCAGCCGCCGATCGAGCCGGTCCATTTCCTCCGGCATCGAATCGATCTCCATCCGGATCTGCGAGGCCGCCTCGTCGATCAGGTCGATCGCCTTGTCCGGCAATTGCCGGTCCGTGATGTAACGGGTCGACAGGGTCGCCGCAGCGACGATCGCCGGATCGGTGATCTCGACGCCGTGGTGCACTTCGTAGCGCTCCTTCAGGCCACGCAGGATCGCGATCGTGTCCTCCACCGTGGGCTCTTCGACCAGCACCTTTTGGAAGCGCCGCTCCAGTGCGGCATCCTTCTCGATGTACTTGCGGTACTCGTCCAGCGTGGTGGCACCGATACAGTGGAGTTCGCCGCGCGCCAGCGCCGGTTTGAGCATATTGCCCGCGTCCATCGAGCCTTCGGCCTTGCCGGCGCCGACCATGGTGTGGATCTCGTCGATGAACAGGATGATCTGCCCCTCCTGCTTCGCGAGATCGTTGAGCACCGCCTTCAGTCGCTCCTCGAACTCACCGCGAAACTTCGCACCGGCGATCAGCGCCCCCATGTCGAGGGACAACAGTCGCTTGCTCTTCAGCCCCTCGGGGACCTCGCCGTTGATGATCCGCTGGGCCAGTCCCTCGACGATCGCGGTCTTACCGACACCCGGCTCACCGATCAGCACCGGGTTGTTCTTGGTCCGCCGCTGCAGGACCTGTATCGAACGACGGATCTCGTCATCACGGCCGATCACCGGGTCGAGCTTGCCCTGTTCCGCACGCTCGGTCAGGTCGATGGTGTACTTTTCCAACGCCTGCCGCTGATCTTCGGCATTCGGGTCGTCGACCGCCTGGCCGCCGCGCAATTGCTCGATGGATCTTTCGATCGCGCCCTTGCTAGCGCCCGCATTGCGCAGCAGTTCGCCGGTCGCACCCTGATCCTCGATCGCGGCAAGCACGAAGAGTTCGGATGAGATGTACTGATCCTTGCGCTGCTGCGCGAGTTTGTCGGTCTGGTTCAGCAGCCGGTTCAGATCATTCGAGATATGCACCTCGCCGGCCGTACCCTGCACCGCGGGCAGCCGGTCCAGCGACTCACCGAGCCCCGACCGTAGCTGGTTCACGTTGACGTCGGATTGGGTGAGCAGATGGCGCACCGTCCCACCCTCCTGGTCGAGCAGCGCGGTCAGCACGTGCGCCGGCTCGATGAATTGGTGGTCGCGCCCCACCGCCAGACTCTGCGCATCCGCCAGAGCCATCTGGAATTTGCTAGTCAGTCGATCCATGCGCATGGGAGAAAACTCCGATAATTTATATGGTTAAGCCTCATATGGGGCAATCCGCCGGGAAATCAAGGGCCGCCGGCTGCCGCCGCGGATGCCGGGTCGGGACCGTGCATGCCCGCGACAAATCGTTACAATCGGCGCTGCATATGTAAGGAAAACATGCTGTATGCACCACCTGCTCCTCCTGTTTGCCCGGCGCCCCTGGGTGTGGCTGTCACTGTTGCTTGTCGTCTCACTGATCGCGGCCACCCAGGTGACCCAGCTACGGGTGAAGATCTCGGCCGACGAGATGCTCGTGGCCGACGATCCGGAACGCCGCTATTACGACCAGGTCAAGGCGCTCTTCGGCGAGGAGAGCGTGGTCCTGGTCGTGGTGGAGGATCGGCAGCTGTTGTCGCCGGACACGCTGTCGATCCTGCAGGGCGTCGTGCAGGACATCGAGGCCCTGCCCTTCGTCGAGCGCACCGAGAGCCTGTTCAACGTCCCCCACATCAAGAGCATCGACGGATTCCTCGACAGGGAGCCGTACCTGGCGACTCTGCCGGAGAGCGCGGCGCAGGGCCAGACGGTTTTCGAGCAGGCCCTGCGCAATCCGTTGTTGCGCAATGTCCTGGTGTCGCCGGGGGAGCGGGCAATGGCGGTCGCGATCGTGCTCAAGGAACGCGACGGGCAGCGCGACGACCCGTTGGTCAGCGCCGCGATCGACCGCGCCATCGAGCCACTGTTGGCAGTTTACGAGAACGCCTACGCGGTCGGGTTTCCCCAGATACGCAGTGAACTCGCGGAGCGCATCATGGCGGAACAGACCGCGCTGATGCCGTTGGCGGTCGGCGCGTTGCTGATCGCGCTGTTCCTGTTGCTGCGACAGCTGCTGGATATCCTGACACCGCTGCTCACCGCCGGCATCAGCATCCTTTGGACATTCGGCCTGATGGGTTGGCTCGGCATTCCGCTCAACGTGGTGACATCGACCGTGCCGATCCTGCTGATCGTCGTCGGGTCGACAGAAGACATCCACCTGCTTGCGGAGTTCAGGCATGCCCAGCGGCAGGGGGAGGACACGGCGCTCGCGCTGAAGCACATGGCACGTAAGATGGGGCGCACGGTCCTGCTGACCTTCGTCACCACCTATGCCGGCTTCTTGTCGGTCGGACTGAGCGGCATCGAGGTGCTCCGTCAGTTCGGCCTGGTCGCCTCGACCGGGCTGTTGTTCAATTTCATAGTCACCATCGTGTTCATTCCGGCGGCGCTGGCACTCGCCGGGCGCTGGCAACTCGACGGCAGGTCTCGCCTGTACGACGGGCCGGCCCTCGAATGGGCAGCGAGCTACTGGCGCTTTCTGACCCGCCACCGGTGGCAGGCCTTCGTGCTGCTGGTGATGACCGTCACGGTCGCGGCATTTGGCATCCCGCGTATCCAGGTCAGCCACAACCCGGTCGACAGCCTCGGCGAGGAGTCTCGCGTCGCCAGACAAATCACCGATCTGAATGCGCAGTTCGCAGGTCTGGAATCCTTCTCAGTCGTGATCGAATCCGGCATCCAGGACACCTTCCTACACAGCCGTTACCTCGAAGAGGTGATCGAGGTACAGCGCTTCATAGAGTCGCTGGACGAAGGCCTGTCGGTGACATCCTTCGGCGACTACCTCACGCTGCTCAACAACGCGTTCCTGGAGAGCGACGACGCCGGGCTTCCGGCGACCAGCGAAGAGATCGCCGAGCTGATGATTTTCCTGGAGCACGACCGGGTGAGTGCCTATGCGACCGAGGACTACAGCCAGGTCCGGATCATGGTGCGGCACAATGTCGCGACGACCGAGCGACTGCAAGCGATGCTTGCTGAGATCCGCAGCTTCCTCGACAAGAATCTCGACCCGGGACTGCGCGCGCGCATCACCGGCGACTCAAAGCTGGCGCTGTCCGCCACCGACAGCATGATCTCTGGCCAACTGAAGTCGGTGCTGCTGATCCTGGCCTTCTTCGTCCTCATCGTCTCACTGCTCTTCACCGACCTGCGCGTCGGTCTGCTTGCTGCGCTGCCGAACGTGTTCCCGGTGATCGTGCTGTTCGGGGTGATGGGCTACGCCGAAATCCCGCTGAACATCGGGACGACAATGGCAGCTGCGATCGCGATTGGAATTGCGGTGGACGACACCCTGCACTTCATGCTGCGCTACAACCAGGAACTGCGGCATTCCAAGAGCCAGAACCTGGCCATGCAAACCACCATCTACGACGAGGCGCTGCCGGTCGTTTCCACTTCGGTCGCACTGGCGGTCGGATTCATGGTGTTTGCCCAGTCGAGCTTCGCACCGGTCGCTCAATTCGGGCAGCTCAGCGCCCTGGTCATTCTCACCGCGCTGCTGGCCGACTTCGTCATTACCCCGCTGGCGATCGGCTCTTTGCGCCTGGTGACCCTATGGGACCTCCTTTCGGCCAGGGTGCGCCAGGAGATCATCCCGCGCAGCCCGTTGTTTCGCGACATGCGCCCCTGGCAGATCAGAAAGTTCGTATTGTCTAGCAAACTGCGGGAATACGAGCCTGGTGAGTATGTCTACCGGTTCAACGACGACAGCAAGGCGCTGTACCTGGTGATGCGGGGCGTGGTTGAGATCACGGTGCCTCGCGGGACCGAGGGCGGCAAGGGCCCGGTGGTCGATCAATTTGGCTCAGGACAGATCTTCGGCGACGTGGCGCTGCTGGCAGACATCCCCCGCAAGACGGATGCGATTGCCCTGACCGACACCACACTGATGGTGCTGACCCGTGAGACAATAGCCAATGCCACCAATTTCCACCCCTTCATCGCCTCGCGCCTGTTCCTGAATCTGGCACGCGACGTCAGTTGCCGCTGGATCAATTTCATCGGCCGGGTCAAAGAGCCGCAGACAAGATTGAAAAAGGAGGAGGCGCAAGAATGATTGACCTGGACTTCGAGCACGAAGCGCCGGCATGGCGCAACCGGTCTGCGATCGGCGACCCCGGGCGAACCCGGGCGCCGAGCATTGCGGCCCTGTCTGCTGCTGGCGCCATCCTGTTGGGCGCGGCGCACGGCGTGGCAGCCGCCAATGCGGGTGGTGCGTTCTGTTTCTTCGCCGAGCCGCTCACCGGGCGAAGGGTCGACTCCTACACGGTCGAACTCGCCACTGGGCGCGAAGAGCACAGCAGCTTCGCCGTACCAGGGGAATGCGATGCGGTACTGCAGGCTGCGAACCAGGGCTCGGCCTATACCGGTTCCGTGGTCGACCGCAGACTCTGGCAGAAGGTGGAAAGTGACTGCCGCTATTACAGTTTTCTCAACCACCACCCGCTCGAAGACATGCAGGACCATGTCTCGAATTACGACTTCAGGAACGCCAGGCTCAGCGACCTGCCGAT
>CBFCWF010000037.1:0-22684 GCA_965601425.1 uncultured Chromatiaceae bacterium
TACGCGCAACGGTGCGCTCGGCAACATCATCGATCTTGTCGAAACCCAGGAAGGTTGCTACTGCCCCGCCACCGGGGACCACCAAACCGACGATCGACCCGATACGCACGAGGTTGATCCAGTGTTGGTCTGCGGTCTCCTGCATATGCCTGGCCTGCTCGATCGTGGCAAAGGTTACTGGGGCTCGACCACACCGATCGACGGCGCTTCGACCGGTTGCAGACCCAAACGCTCGGCGACCTGGTAGATGGCGGCGCGCTGCGACTCGATCCAGGCATGCAGAAAGAGCTCGCGACAACCCGCCTCGTATTCCATCTTTAGCAGGACAGTGCGCAGGATTCGGTCGACCACCGCCAACGGGTCCAGATGTGTCATGAACGCGCCCAGCATCGGCAGCAGCAGGGTCTGCAGCCCGCGCGCCCCCGACTGTTCGCTGAATGCGTCGAACACGCCGCGTACGCAGTCGTCGATCGCTTCGTTGCGCAGCTCGTAGCCGTCGCCGAGTATCCCCTGGGTACCGGCGACGTGCAACACGGACTTGACGCCCAGCTTCGCCAGTTCGTGCGTTTGAGTCGCAATCACGGTACCGGGTGCCACCGGCAGCACAATGTCGCGGGCGCGGATCTGTTCGTCGAGATCCTCGCGCAGCAGATCCTTGAGCAGCCGGCCGCCCGCCGACTTGCCAGCGTCGAGATAGCGCAGCTTGCCCGACATCGAGGTCGCGAAAAAATTGTCCAATTGAAAGTAGGTATTCTCCAGGCTGACGATCGCATCCACGCCTAGCCGGGCCAATCGCTGGCTGGTCGCGAGTTCGACGATGTCGCCGGTCACGATCGTAATCCGGCGCTTCGGATCGAAGGGCAGTGCGAACCGGCGGTCTATCGCACTCGGCAGGATCTCCGGATGGGCCTGCTCGATCAGCCGGCGCAACTGTTGCTCGGTCTTTAGCCGGGGGGCGAACTCGAACTGCTCGAACAGACCGGGCACACTCCAACTGCGCAACTCGAGATCCTGCAATTGCTCTTCCATGAGCCGTGCGTAGTATCCGTCGACCAACGGGCCAATCGGTTGCAGCTGGTATTCGATGGTCCGCAGATCCTTGATATCGAATGGCAGGCTCTGCCCTTTTTCGACCAAAAGGACGGTCGGCCGCGCGGCACACTGGGCGACCGCGAGCTCATAGAATACATTGGGATTAAGACCGGTCAGCACGACGACACAGACATCGGCGGAAAAGATCCGCTGGAACATCTGTTCGGTGATTCGACCGGTTTCCGATATTTCGTCCGAGCGTTCCGGCCTTATCCCTAATCGTTCCAGTGCCGGCCGGATGATGAACCGATAGACGTCGTCGGCGTGATTGCGGACCGACGAATCGGGCTGCCCGATCGGGCTGATAACGAAACAATTCCTGCTCTGCGGCATCACTGCATTCCTTCGGCCCAGACGTTCCGGTACCGAATCCGGCGGCTCGGACCCGGGCCTGGCGTCCGTAGTCGCTCGCCCCGGCCCGCCGAAAAACACGGCCGCAGGACGCGGATTCTGCTTCCCGCAAGGATAGCGGTTCTGGCAATCGTTGCAGCCTCTATGCCCAACCGGCCAGGGACCGCACCCTGGTGACTTTTTGCACACGACCGCTAGGTACTTCGTCGCGGGTGCCCAGGCGGCACTGATCTAGACTTCTCTCCAAGCAATGACGCGAACTGCAACGCGAAGGGGGGGCACTCGAAATAACTCAAGCATCTGATTTCAGGAGGATTGATGATGAAAAAGAAAGCGAAAAGCTGGTGGATTGGACCGGCGCTGCTGCTCACGACCTCTCTGGGCCGGGCCGGTGGGGTGGCGTCCGGATTTAGGGCGGCGGCGAGATACCGCAGGCAAGTGAAGTCGAAGACATACTGAGCGGCGGGACCCCGCCGATGCTGCACCCGAACATGCGGGCCATCCGCCTCGACCCAGCGATCCAGCCGGGCGAACAGTCCGCTGTTACGGGACGGCCGGACCGCGGGATGCCGATGTGTTCGGCTACTTCACCGCCGAAGACGGTAGCATCCAGCGATGCCTCCCGAACCGGCTCACGACGGATTCGCTGGTGAAACGACAGGCCCCGCTGACGCTGCCCGGCGGCATGCCGTTCAAGCTATGCGCCAGCAGCGACGGTAAACGCGAGCGTCTGGTCTGCTTTGCCTCGCCCAGTCCGGTGATGAACCGTCTGCCGACATCGGTGAAAGGCACAGATTTCGAGAACCTGCCGATGGAGTCGCTGCAGCATCTGGAGGCAGCCTTCGACAAGGCCGTTCGCAATGAACTGGGAGGAAAGTATATTGAAATCACGGTCAATTGAAATTGGCTGCATGCTCAGGGCATGTCTGCTGCTGGGGCTCTGCAGTTCTGTGGCCGGCGCCGGTGCGTCTAGAATAGCGGAAAGGGCAGCCGCGCCGACCACGGTGGCGCCGAATGAGGACCGGGTACGCTCGGACGGTGTACACGAACTCCCGACCTCGCTCGAACGCAGTGAGCGCAACCGGCCCGAGTCAATCTTGCAGTGCTGGCAGTACGGCCGCCTGATCATCGACGAGCGGAACTGGGAAGCGAGAAACCTCGACAGTTCCGGGCCGCTGCTCTATTCCAGCGGCGGCCGTCATGACAGGATGCGACTGATGCAGTTTGGCGACACGTTCTGCGCACTGAGATATGGGGCGCAGGAGCGTTAACGGTAACTTGCGGGTAAGCGGAATGAATAAGGCACACATCGTCCTCGCTTCGGCGCTCCTGACCACGGGCCTGCTCGGCGCCTGTGTCGAACAATCCCAGCTTGTCACAAACGACCCGGCAGCCCGCACCGCCAACGCAGATGACCTGCTGGTCGTCGATTGCCTGCTGCCGGGCCAGGTCCGGCAACTCGGCACTCGAATGACCTACCTCTCGGCGCGCCGCCCGATTCAGACGAGCGTGCATGACTGCCAGATCCGTGGCGGGGAGTACGTCGCCTACGATCGCGCGAGCTATACGTCCGCGCTGGCCATCTGGATGCCGCTGGCCGAGGAGGGGGACCCGGATGCGCAAAACAAGGTTGTGGAGATATACGAACGCGGGATAGCCGGTGAACCCGACCCGGTGCTCGCTGCCGCCTGGTATCGGAAGGCCGCTGAACAGGGACACCCCCGCGCCCAGATCAACCTCGGTTTTCTTTACGAGAAGGGCCTTGGCGTGGAAAAGGACCCCGAGGCGGCCCTCGCCTGGTACCGCAAGGCCTCGCAACTACCCGATGCGGTCCTGATCGACCGTGAGGCACTGGACGCGCAGCTCGCCCGAATCGATGCCCTCAAGCGCGATCTGGACCGCTCACGCAGTGAGCTGAATGGCGCGCGCAAGGCGCTGCGCCAAAGCGAGCAGCGCCTGCAACGCCAGCGCGAGGAGCTGCGCGAAACGCTGCCGCCACCGGGGGCCGGCCTGGGCGCCGCCGAACGCCGTCAGCTCGCAGACCATCGTGCCCGACTCGAGAAACAGCGTGTGGAACTCGCCCAGCGTCAGGAGCGCATCGGGGAGTTGGAGTCGCAGGCGCGTCGCCAGCAGGAGAACCTGCTGCTGCTGGAGACAGAGGGAAAATCACAACGCGCCCAACTGCAGCTGGTTCGTACCGAGCTGCAGCGCACCCAGCAGGACCTGAAAAGCTACCAGGACCTCGCCGCGCAGAACGAACGCCTGCTGGCGCAGACCCGCGCAGACCTGGCGGCCGTGTCCACCAGCCGGGAGAACGCGGCCTACCAGCGAATCGAACAACTGGCCGCCCAGCTCACCGAACGCGAGCAGGCCCTGGGAAAACAGCAGCGCAGGGTTGAGCAGCTTGAGGAAACCATCGACGGCCTGAACCGGCAGTTGGCGCGCGCCGAAGAAGCCGGCCAGTCTGCACTGGCACAGGCCCAGCAAGCACTCAGCGTCGCACAGAACCAACTGGCGGAGGCACGCGATGCCGCGGCAGAGCGGACCGACGAGCTGCAGCAGCTGCGCAGCGAGCTGGAGCGGCAGACACAGGACGCCGGGGCCGCGGGCGAAAGCCTGGCGGAACTCCGTATCCAGCTCGAGGAGCGCGAACAGACACTCGCCGGCCAGCAAGCGATGGTCGAGCGGCTGCGCAAGGAATCGGACCAGCTTCGCCAAAAACTCGCACAACTGGAGCAGCAGCAATCCGGAGGCCAGGACGCGCTTGCGGACGCCGATGTGCCGACGGCACCGCCGAGCATCCAGCTGATCGACCCGCCCCTGGTCACGGTGCGCGGCCCGGCAGACAACCGCATACCGGTCAAGCGTGGCTTGCAGCATCGGACGGTCGTAGGACAGGTCATGGCGCCGGCCGGACTGTACGCGCTGAACATCAACGGTGTGCGTACATCGCACGATGCCAGCGGCCTGTTCGAGAGCGATATCATGCTGGCCTCGGACGAAACGCCAGTGAGCGTGGTTGCGGTCGACCGCAAGGGCCGACGCACCACGCTGGCGTTCAGCCTCGTCTCCCAGGGCGACGATGACACGCTGGTCGCCAAACGCATCAACCCGTTGAAAGGCGTCGACATCGGCAAGTATCACGCACTGGTGATCGGCAATCAGAACTACCAGACGCTGCCGGATCTGGATACCTCGCTGAACGACGCCGAGGCGGTGTCTGACATCCTGCGCAGCAAGTTCGGTTACGAGGTCACGCTGCTGCGCGATGCCAGCCGTTACGAAATCCTGTCGGCGCTGAACCGGCTGCGCAAGGAACTCACGGACAAAGACAACCTACTCGTGTACTACGCGGGGCACGGCGAACTCGACCGAGTGAATCTGCGCGGGCACTGGCTACCGGTCGATGCGGAGGCGCAGAACACCGCGAACTGGATCTCGAACGTCGCGATCACGGATATCCTGAACGCGATGGCGGTGCGCCACGTGCTGCTGGTTGCGGATTCCTGTTACTCAGGTGCGCTGACCCGCTCCTCACTGAGCAGACTGGAAAGCGGCAAGACGGACGAGGCGCGCAGCCACTGGCTCAAGACACTGTCGAAGATGCGCTCGCGCACAGCGCTCACCTCCGGGGGCCTCGCGCCGGTCCTGGACGGCGGCGGTGGCGGTCACTCGGTGTTCGCGAAGGCGCTGCTGGCCGTGTTGCGTGAGCTGAATGACATCACCGAGGGCCAGCGTATATTCCGCGAGGTGTCGGCGCGCGTCTCCTTCGAGGCCACCCGCTACCAGGTGGAGCAGGTGCCCGAGTACGCCCCGATCAAGTATGCGGGGCACGAAGCCGGCGATTTCCTGTTCATCCCCAAGGCCTATCTGTAGCAGGTGACCAACCATGGCGAGACCTGCAACGCTGCCGGCCCTTGGCCTACCCGCCGTCGTAGTCTATGCGCAGACGGACGCTACCCGGTACCGCGGAGGCAAGACGGATGTGACCCAGACCGCAGCCCCCGGTGCGATCGCCAACGAACAGGTTCCGATCATCGAGGACGATGAGTTCGGCAACCAGCGGGGGCTCAGCATCGGCGGTTCGGGCCGGATCCTGATGGGTGCGCGGCTCACCAATAGCGACTGCGTCTCGGCCCGTCTTGACGCGGCCAACTGGGTCGATGGCCGGCGTTGCCCGGATGACGCGAAGTCCGTGTGCGGGCCCTGACCCGCGGGGCGCTCATCGGGGCGCTGGTTCTCACCCAGGGGCCGCTCGGGGGCTGCGAGACGCCCGCGATCCGGGCGTATCAGCAAACGGCCACGGCAAAGGGCCTTGTTCAGCACAGGGTCGACGGTGAACCGTTCGCGCACCGGGTCTATCTCAATGACGCGGCCGTGGCGCGGCACCCTGGTCGACTGAATGTCTACCTGGACGGTGACGGCATCCCCTGGCGCGGCTACGCGCAGCCTGCGCTGGAGCCGACCGCGCGCGATCCACTGGTCCTGCGCCTGATGGCGCTCGACCCCGGACCCGCGGTCTACCTGGGCCGACCCTGCTACCTCGGCGTCTACGAGCCCGCGCGCTGCATACCCTGGCATTGGACCCACGGCCGCTACAGTGAGACGGTGGTAGCCAGCATGGTTCAGGCCTTGCATCGGATCATCGACCGGCAGCGCGTCGATGAGCTGACGCTGATCGGTTACAGCGGCGGCGGTGCGCTGGCCATGCTGATCGCGCCGCGGCTGGTCGGGGTCTCCCGCGTGATCACGCTGGCCGCAAACCTCGACCTGAAGGCCTGGGTGGATCACCACGGCTACAGTCCGCTGTCCGGCTCGCTGGATCCGGCGCAACAGCCGCCGCTGCCCACGCATATTGCGCAATGGCACTGGGTCGGCGGCCACGACCGGGCGGTGCCACCCGCCGTGGTCGAAAAAGGGCTTGCGCACCAGTCTGGTGCGCATTTCGAGGTGATCCCTGCAATCGATCACGCCTGCTGCTGGGAAGCGCACTGGCCGCGCCTGCTGGAGGTCGCGGCGCATGCGTCGTACCCGACCCGGTGAACGCTCTGGCCCGCCCCCCGATAGGCTACATCTCGAGACGCACCCCGAGGGTAAAGCGATTTTCGCTGAGGTAACGGTGTCCGAGCAGGGCCTGGTAATCGAAAAACGCCTGCACACCGTCTCGCATCACTGCAGCCAGGCCGAGGTTCAGCTGGAAATAGTCGCGGTCGGGGTCGTCGGATTTCGCGATCAGGTTGATCTGGTTCGGATCGGCCGTGTAGAACGCGCGCATGGTTTGCGAATCGTTCAGGAACTCATGCAGCCAAGCTATGCGGCCGTAAGGACTGAGCACGCCCCAAGACTGGCTCGACGCATGGCTGACCTGGCCACCGATCGCCGAGGTCAGCGAGTCCCAGTCCTGACCCTTGACCGTGAGGTTCAATCCATCCGCGCCCTTCTCGCGGTAGCCGTCAACATCGGTCTTCGAATAGCTCAGGCGACCGAACGGTCCATAGCTCAGGGACTGCGCGCTCAGGTTCATCCCGCCCCCCACGCTGGCGGTGAAGCTGTCCGAGTCGGTGTCTGCCTTCGCGGTGCGGAAGGTCGACACCGCGGCCGGACTGCTGCCGGGCTCGGGGCCCAGCGGCAGCGCAATGTTGCGCTTTATGTCGTAGTCGGTGCTGGCGTAGCCGAGCAGGCCGTCGACATAGTAGTTCTTGTGGTAGTGCGTTCCGTATAAACCAATGCCCCAGCTGTCGGCGTCGATGCTGCCGCCCGGCGTTCCGCTCGGCGACGAGGCGAAATTGTTGTTCTTATCGAAATCCGAGTCGATGTTCTCGTAGCTGATCATGCCACCGACGATGGTGCGCTCACTCAGACGGTAGTCAGCGCCCACTGTCGCGCCATAGGTATCGTAGTCGAAGGCATTTTCGCGCGCGGTCTCGTCGCGGTCGCCGGTCGCATAGTTCACATTGGCGAAGAGCCCCCAGGATCCGACGAGCGAGTCGCCGGCGCTACCCCCGGAAAGGCCATCTTTCGACGAAGCCGGTGCACCGGCGTCGGCGAGGGACTCGTACAGACTGAGCCCGTTGCCGGACGCACCAAACAGTATGCCGGAGCGCACCGCCTGCAGGCGCGAGATCGCAACGGTCGCCTGCCCGGAGCCCAGCTCGGTCGCCATCGAGCGCGTTGCGGCCAGCTCCTCATTCGCAACCGTCTGCACGACCGCTGCCAGTTCGCTGTCGGTCGCCCAACCCAGCGACTTGGCCGCTGCCGTCGGCGGATCCGCGTCGACCAGCACGCTGGCATTGCCGACCATGTTGCCGCAGCGGTCGAACAGATCGTCCTGTGCCGCATTGCGACTGTCCATCCGGCCCAACTGGCCACAGACGATCTGAACCGCGTCACCGGTGCGCTGCTGCAGTTCGGTCTGGCCGATCCGGCCCAGATTCGTCGTGGGTTCGTAGGCGGCTGCGGGGAACGAGACCAGCGCACCGATGCTCAGTGCCAGCAGGGTGCGAGGGAAACGCCGACCGCTGTCGACGTGTCGGCTGCGGGTCGGGCGATCAGAATCACTGCCTGCCGGCCGTGCCATCGCGCGGCAAATGCTTGTTTCGATCATGAGAGAACACTCCCTTTGGCGGTTGTTGACGACCGGACTGGCTGCCGGTTTTCTGCGTTGTCCCGATTCTAGTCGCTTGTCGCTGAAAAGCGACAGAAAAACGGTGGCGTTGATGTGAAAAAGTCACACAGTCGCTGCGGCCTGCTGAACAGGCAGACGATGCGCATCGACTCGCTCGATCGACCCGCAACCATCGGCCCGCTGCCGGGCAAACAGCCCGGCCCCGGATCGCCTTCGGGGCGAAGCGACAACAGCGGCGCTGCTATGCTTGAGCGCAGGCGGCTTTCGATAGCAGGGATCCTGGCACATGCGAGATAAACCGCTGGTCAACCGGCTCAAGGCCCGTATCCATGACTGCCTGGGACGCGATGCGGCCGGCGGGCCGGCTGCGCTGCTGATTCGTCGCCTGCTGATCGCACTGATCGTGCTGAACATCATCGCTTTCGTGCTGCAAACGGTACCGGCGCTGGACACCCGCTACGGCGCCGCTTTCGCGATCTTGGTGCACATCTCCATGCCCCTGTTCACGCTGGAGTTCGCGCTGCGACTGTGGCTTGCACCACTGCATCCCGAGGGCATCTACACAGACCCTGTCCGCGGTCGTCTGCGCTTCATGCTGTCTCCCGTGATGCTGGCCGATCTCGCCACGCTGCTGTCCTACTACCTGCTACCGGCGGCGCCCTCCGATCTGCGCTTCCTGCGCATCGTGCGCCTGTGGTGGTACATGAGGATAACGCATCGTCTGCCGGCGATCGGCGCACTGGGACGCGTCCTGAAGCGGGAGCGACGCACGCTGTTCGCGGTGATGTTGATCATGCTGACGATGCTTTTCATTGCCTCGTCGCTGGTATACCTGCTGGAGCACGAACGACAACCGGAACGCTTCGCGAGCGTGCCACACGCGATGTGGTGGGGGATGGCCACACTGACCACGGTCGGCTACGGTGATGTCGTGCCGGTATCCACGATGGGCAGGGTGCTCGGCGTGATCATTATGCTACTGGGCGTCGGCACGTTCGCCCTGCCCGCTGGCATCCTCGCGTCGGCGTTTTCAGAGGAGCGAAAGCGCCGTGATTTCATCGTCACCTGGAACCTTGTCGCGCAGGTGCCCTTGTTCAGCGTGTTGAACGCGCGGGAGATCGCCGACATCACACTCTTGTTGCGCCCGATGGAGATCATGGCCAATGAGGTCGTGTTCCACAAGGAGGATGTCGCCGACAGCATGTACTTCATCGTCTCCGGGGAGATCGAGGTCGAACTCCAGCACCAGCCGCGTCGCCTCGGCGCCAGCGAGTACTTCGGAGAGCTGGGCCTGCTCTACCACAGACCGCGAACCGCGACGGTCGTTGCGGTGACCCGCGCCGAGCTGCTCGAACTGGACGCGAGGGATCTGCACCGCCTGTTCGAGCGCAAGCCGCAACTGCGGCGGCAAATCATGCAGGAGGCCAAACGCCGCGTGGCGAACGACCATGCCAACGCGGCGGAGAAATAGGCGCCCGCCGAACGGCCCTCAGCGATCTTTCTGCGTCATCTCCCGCTCGTACAGTGCGGCGGAGTGCAGGCCGCCCTGCTCGATCAGCGAGGCGCGCTGCAGGCGCAGCTCGGTGCCCGGCGGCTCCGCCTCGATACGCCGCGAAATCCAGTCCACCGCATCGTACCAGTAGCCCTGTCGCGCGGCCAAGTAAGGTCTCTCCAACGTCGGAGCGAGGCCCAAGGCGGGCACCGAGTCATCGACCATCAAGAGGCCGCGGGAGATCAAAGGCGGCAGACGCTGGTGCACGAACGGTTCCAGCATCACGCCCCATTCGTAATGCGTGCCGGGTTCGAGCCTGACATTGTACTGCTCCAGGTCCAGGCGCTGGATGCCGCCATTCGGCTGAGGGGGCAGGAGTACTTCCAGCAATGGGGGCGTGGCACCGACCGGCGCAAGCCGGAAACGCACCCCGTTGCGGAAACCCGGGTTGATGTACCAGTAGAGCCGTGGCCGTAACTGGGTCGTGCGCCCGACATGGTCCGGGGCCAGCACGCTCAGCTGGCTAATGCTGCGCGTACCGCCACCGACACGGCGGGCGGGCGCCCCACGGTCGGGGGGGATGTATTGGAACGCCGGCGGTGCCGGCGCATTCGCCGCGGCCGGATCATCGCCGGCCGATCGCTCGCAGGCGGCACGCGACTGGACGCTGAACGCGACGAACATGGCCAACGAGGCATTCACGAGACTAATCATCCGCATGTTGCTGTCCCTCCGATTTTCTCCCGAGTATGGCAAACACCTGTGTCTTTTCCGTGATCCCCTTGAGCTGAAACACACCCAGATCCCTGACTTCGAAGCGGTCTCGCACGAGCGCCGCGGTCGTCCCACTGACCAGGATACGGCAGTTCTCGCACTCGTCGTCCGGATTCGGGTCGGGACAATCCTTGAGGTTCTCGAGCCGCGAAGCCAGGTTCACGTTGCGCCCGACCGTGGTGTACTTCATTCGCGACGGGCTGCCGACCGTGCCGACGACGACCAACCCGGTGTGGATCCCGATGCGCATCGCCATGCAGGTCCTTCCCTGGCTGCGCCATTGACGGTTGAGCCCGGTCAGTGCCTGACCCAGCGCGAGGGCGCAATCGACGGCCTGGCACGCCTGCCGTGCGCTGTCTTCCGGATCAGAAAACGGGACCCCGAAGCTGGCCTTGATACCGTCGCCGGCAAAGTCGTCGAGCACCCCACCGTAGCGCATGATGACCTCGGTGAGTTCCGCCAGATAGCTGTTCAACCACTGGAGAAAGGGCTCAGGCTCCATTTGTTCCGATACGCGGGTAAAACCCTGGAGGTCGGTGAACAGGGTGCTGACCGTGAGCGTGCGTGGCGTCACCCGGCCGTCGTCGAGCACATCCTCTCGCCGCTGCCAGATGGCACCGGCCACTTCGGGCGACACATGACGCGCGAAAAGGCCCATCAACAGCTGCTGGTCGCGACGCCGATGCGCGGCGAGTAGCGCGCTGCTCAGTGCCGAGGCGAGCAGCCAGCCGAGCAGGTTGGGCACGACCGGAATCCACCAACCCGACAGGTAAAAGGCCGCCGCGGTCCCGGCGGCGACCAACCCGCCGGCCACCACGACCAGGACGAAGCGCCAGGACGGACCGGCAAACCACCCGGCGAGGAATCCCATCCCGACCCACAGCCAAAGCCAGGCCAGCTCGACCTCGTCTTCCCAGGTACGGAGTGGTTGGCGACCACCCAATGCCACGTCCAGCAGCTGCTGCACTGCATGGGCGTGCACGAGCGAGCCCGGAAGCGTGCCGACGTGGTGATCGAGCGTTGCGAAGGGCGTGACGAAATAGTCTTTGACGCTGTCGGCGGCCACACCGAGGATCACGATGCGGCCGGCGATCGCGGCAGGCTCGATCCCGCCCTCGCGCAGGTCCTGCAGCGAGTAGATCGGAAACGGCGATCGCCCGGTGCGATAGTGCAGCATGATCTGGTAGCCACCGGGGTCAGCGTCCACATAACCACCCTCGTTGCCGTCGAGCGGCACCAGGGTCACCTTTCCGAGGCGCATATGGCTTGGATCGGCATCGTCCGGCATCGGCTGGACACCCGCATCGCGCAGGTACGCCAGCGCCAGCTGCAGGGAGAACGCATAGCCCGTCCGCTCACCGTCCGAGAGGAACAACAGGCTGCGCCTCACGACCCCGCGGGGGTCGGCGATCAGATCAGAGAAACCGACCCGGTTGGTGTCCCGCAACACCGACGGTGGTGGCACGCCGGGGGTGTCGGCACCCGGAAATTTCTCGATCGCTACGATGCGCGGCTCATCCCGCAACAGGGCCTGGAAACTGTCGTGGCCGGGGGGCACCGGGAGATCGCGGTAGATATCCAGACCCACGACCTTCGGATCGAAGGCCAGGATATCGCCGAGGACCTCGCGCAGACGTGCATCGGTCAGCGGCCAGCTGCGCAACGCCTGGATATCGGACTCCGATATCAGCACCAGTGACACGGCCGATGGCGTCACCGGACCGGCCTCGACGCCGGCAGCGAGCAGGTCATAGGCCGCCAGCTCGAGCCATTGCAGGCGTCCCTGCTCGCGCATCAGGGTGAGCAGCGCGGCGAGTGCGAGCAAAGACAGGGCGACGACAGGTAGCGGGGAGCGCGGCCTCATCGGGGGGCGCAACAGGCTACCAGCGTGCAGGCAGTTTTTTGTTGAGGACGATGCGCTTGTCCTCGAGCTGGATGTAGTCGCCTGCGTTGAGTTCCTTGGAGAGACGGCCGACCATCTCGCGCGACGCCTTGATCATCTGCGCCAGTTCCTGTTGGGTCAAAGCCTGCGTGATCAGGCGACCGTCCTCCTCGCGCGCCATGTCACGCAGCGTCGCGGCCAGCATGCCGTACACATCGTTCAGCGCCCGCGCACTGAACCGCTCGGTGAGGGTGCTCACCTGATCGACCCGCGAGCCAATGCTGTCGAGTGCGATCTCCGGATGGTCGGTCAGGCACTTGAGGAAATCCGGCTTGGGAATCACCAGAAACTGCGAATCCTCGCTCATCATGACCGACGCGGTGCGCGTGACCCCGCGCAGCAAGGCCAGCTCATCGACATGCGAGCCCGGCTCATCGCAGACGTTCGATACGACCTCCTTGCCATCGTCGTCCGCGGCATACACCCGAACTTGCCCGAGACCAGCCCGTATAGCGCCGAAGACTCGTCGCCCATTCCATGATCGCGGTGTTCTCTACGATAGCGCCTGTTTCTCGTGTGACGCTCGGGGGCCTGCAGTCCCTCTGGGAACCGCGACGAAACAAGTGAGACTTGATTGAGCATGCACGCGTCCTGGGCTGGCGGAACTCGGTCGTCTGAAGGCATTCTAGAAAATCTGGGTGGGCCACGTGTGAGAAAGTCACACAATCACTGGGGCCTGCTGCAAAGGGGCCGTTCGGATGCACACCTATCTTTGCTCCTCATCGGGACGGACACCCCGGCCTGGTGCACAAGCAGATGATGCGCATCGGCTCGGTCGATCGAAGCGCGACCGTCGACCCACCGGCCGTCGGCGAGGGTACGCAACAATTCCGAGTTTTCCCTAGGGCCTGTTAACACTAATCCGGATCGCGCTGCCGCCGATCAGCCTGCCGGAGCAGGGCATCCCACCGGGTGGGGTGGCCGAAATCGGCCTTTACACCAAAGACAATCGCTGGATGCGCGGCGAGGGCCGCTATCGCTACGACTGTGATATCGCTGCCGTTGCCGGGCGCGACTGGGGCAGGCGTGTCGCGGCAACGAAAAGGGCCTAGTATTCGCAAGATCCCGCAGCCCGATTTCGCTCGCCACCAAACACCTGCCCGAGTCTCCCGGTTCGAGCGACCGATTAAAGGCAAGGCAATGTCGGCCGAATTAAAGGGATGGGGAACAGACCCTTTCGACGAGACGCTGCCGGGGGCAATGAATGGAACAGGCGGATATGACCAAGATCGACCTATCGATACTCGAAAACCTGGACTTCGGGCTGTTGCTGCTCGAGTCCGATGACCGGATAAGTTGGGCCAACGCCCGCTCGGCCGAGCTGCTCGGGACGTCGGTTGCCGAGCTTATCGGCCATACGCCGGGAGAAATCCGCACGTCGATGCAGCCGCTGCTGGGCAGTGGGCCCGGGTTGCTGCAGGACGCGGCAGGCGAACGCTACCTGAGGCGAGAAGTCTGCACAGGCCGAAGCGGTCAGCGTCTGCTGGTCCTCGCGGATGTCAGCGCACAGCAGCAGCTCTCAGAAGAAAACGCCAGATTGCGCCAGCAGGTCGAGGCGATGCAGCTGACCGACGAACTCACCGGACTGCCCAACAAACGGGCGATCAGCCAGGCGCTCGATCTGCACATCTCGCGTAGCCGGCGTTATCAGAATCCGTTGAGCGTGGTCCTGGTGCATGTCGATCTGCAGCACGCGGGTGACGTCAAACCACTGTCTGCCGATCCCGTGACGCTCAGCGTGTCACGCTTCCTGCGCGACCGTCTGCGCTGGGTGGACCAGATCGCACGCTGGGAGGATCAGCTTTTCCTGCTCGTGCTGCCAGAGACCTCAGAAAGTGACGCGCGCGGCCTGTTGAACAAGATCGCAGCGGAACAGGACTATATGGTCCTGCCCGAGGCGCTGGGGAAACTGCGCCCGCAGCTCACGTTCGGGATGGCGTGTTGGACCAAGGGTGACGACATACGCACGCTGCTGCGCAAGGCGCTGCACGACCTGCAGGAGGCGGGTGGCGCCTGACAGCCGTAATGCGCGGCAATGAACAAACCGGCGATCGATGACGGGGCAGGCCTCGGCCGCAAGCAACTGAACCGCATCGTCGGCCGCTTCCTGGCCCTGCGCGACAAGCGACTGTCTCGGATTCGTTCCACGCTGACACACGAGCAGCGCAGCTTTTTTGACCTGCTGCCGCTGCTGTGGCACGTCAATCACCCGATGCTGCCCGGCTTCGTGTCCTCCGAAACGCCCGCCGGAGTCGCTGCCTATCGGCCGAGCCGCGAGCAGTTGCTCCTCGCAAGGCGCTACGTACGGGGCTTCAGCGACGACCGGCAACTCAACCGCGAACGCCCCATTCAGGGACTCTACCTGATGGGCAGCATGGGCAGCCTCGGCCAGACGGCGGGCAGTGACCTGGACTTCTGGCTATGCCACGGTGACAAGATAGGCGCAGCCGGGGTCGGGGCGCTGCGCCAGAAGGCGGCACGGCTGCAGTGCCATGCCGCGGATGTCGGCCTGCATGCGCACTTCTTTCTGATGCACGACACAGCATTCAGCGACGGCGTGCTGGAAGGAATTTCGCACGAGAGCAGCGGCCATACCCAGCACACCCTGCTGCTGGAGGAATTCTATCGCACCGGACTGCTGCTGGCCGGCAGGCCCCTTCTCTGGTGGATCGTTCCGCCCGAGCACGAGGCGCGTTATGCAGACTACACGCAACGCCTGATTCGGCAGCGTTTCATACGGCGCGAGCAGTGGCTCGACTTCGGCGGACTGCAGGCCCTGCCGGCCGAGGAGTTTTTCGGCGTCGCGCACTGGCAGCTGTTCAAGGGAATCGACGCCCCCTACAAATCCTTGCTCAAACTGATGCTCCTCGAGGCCTATGCCGCCGAGTATCCGAGCATCGACTGGCTGTGCATGGAGACCAAGCGCCGGATCTACCACGGCGACGGCGTCGAGGCGGATGACCTCGACCCCTATCTGCTGATCCTGCAGCGCATTACGCGCTATCTCGATGTCCGCGGCGAACCGGAGCGCCTTCAGCTTGCGCGACGCGCCTTCTATTTCAAGACGGGCCAGCGCGTCCACAAGTCCAGGACCTCTGCCGACTGGCGACACCGGGAGATGCGCAGGCAATGCAAGAAATGGGGTTGGGGCGAAGACGACATCGCGCTGCTCGATACCCGGCCGGCGTGGAAACTCGACCGTGTCGCAGAGGAACGCAATGCGCTGGTTTCGGAGTTATCCCGCAGCTATCGCCTGCTGACCGAGTTCGCACGCGAGCAGGACGCGGCGGCCAAGCTCGACACGCGTGAACTCGCGCTGCTCGGACGCAAACTGTATGCGGCACTCGACAAGCGTCCCGGAAAGATCGACCGGGTGAACCCCGGCATCTCGCGCGACCTCTCGGAGCGGACGCTGTGGCTGCGCCGTAGCAACGACGACCCGGTGCGCTGGCAGCTGTTCCTGCATCCGCCGGAAGACCTGCCGCAGCGTCCGGCCAAGACCAGCATCAGCCTGGTCGAGATCCTGACCTGGCTCTACATCAACGGTATTTGCGAGCGCGGGACGCGTATCTATCACCTGCCGAAGCCACCGGGCTATGGCGAGCCGGAACAGGACAAGATCCTCAAGACCCTGCGCAAGCGCCTGCGTCGTGGGCTGGCAGGAGACGGCAGCCTCGAGGCCTATGCGGACATCGCCCGGGGTCGGACCTCGCTTTGGTTCGTCAACGTCGCGCACAACCCGCTGGCGAGCCTCGCGGACGCCGGCTACCAACTGATCAGCGAGCGGGTGGATGCGCTGAGCTTTGGCGCAGCCCACGAATGCCTGGTGGCCAATGTCGAGCACCTGTACACAACGACATGGGGCGAGGTCCGAATCGAACGCCATCCGAACGGCGGGGAGGGGCTGCTGGACTGCCTTTGCCGCTACCTCGACCTGTTCGCGGTACACATGCACAAGCCCGAGCCGATCAGCGCCTACAGCTATTCCTCGACGCGCGGCGACGCAATCGCAGCGCGTGTCGCCCGACTGGCGCAGGCGATCGCCGAGGCGTTTTACCGGCATGGGACCGGCATGCGTTACATCCTGCGCATCGCCGATCATTACTTCCAGGTGGAAGTCCGCAACGAGCGCTACCAGTGGACACCGATCGGCGAACTGGACGCGCTAGAGCAGCACCTCGCGCAACCGGCCAGCGCTTTCCAGCCGACACGAATCGACCGGCTGAGCATGCCGGGCTCGCCTCTGCCGGCCCTGATGACGCGGAACGAGCCCAATGTCGTTCAGGTCTTCTATCAGATGCTGAATCGGGGCATCCGGCTCTACATACTCGATGAATGCGGATCGGTATTCCAACAGTGGGTGGCCGACGCCGACGAGTACCACTTGATGGTCCAGCAGCGCCGATTCCTCGACGCCGTCGCAAGCCGGCGCCTGCTATCCGACATCACGGGCGTGGGCGACTCGGGTCCACGTTTCGCGCGCATTACACCGCTGGCCGCCGGAGACTGCCAGGTAACCCCGATCAAGGTACCGCGTACAAGGGTCACCGACCATACGGAACTGACCCTGGCCGTCGGGCCCGGCGGCCACCTGCACGAAGGTTTTCGACTGCAGCTCGGCAGCAGGGAGTTCGACTCACTGAGCCTCGGCGACAACCTCTATCGCGAGGTCGCGCAGCATCTCAGACGCCTGCGGCGCACTGGCGCCTCCTATCCCCTGTACCTGACCGGGGTGATCAGCGCGGAAGGTGACAACGGCAAGCCCTGCGGGCTGATCGAGCTGCTGCGGCTCAAGCAGCAGGTGGAGCAGTGTCTCGCCCAGGAGATGCGCTGACCCGCGCCGAGTGAACTGGGCCCCCGGGTCGGCCACGGTTTATACTGCCGCGCTGGAAGTCCCGCGGAGCCCGGCATGATCCGAAACACCATCACCCTGAGCGGCGCGCTCGCCCTGCTGCTTGCCACCGGCTGCGGCAACAAGGGGCCCCTGTACCTGCCTCAACAGGATACCGGTGTGTCGGATACCAAGGTCATCGACCAGGCATCCGAATCGCGGCCGGGCGGCGAAGCGTCGGAGTAGCACAATGGACCATTTCCGATATCGTGAAGGTGAACTCTACGCCGAGGACGTCGCGCTGCGCGAGATCGCAGCGGATCACGGGACCCCGTGTTATGTGTACTCCCGCGCAACGCTGGAGCGCCATTGGCACGCGTTCGACGATGCCTTCGGCGAGCACCCCCATCTGGTGTGTTTCGCGGTCAAGGCCAACTCGAATGTCGCGGTACTGAATGTACTCGCGCGTCTCGGCTCGGGTTTCGACATCGTCTCGGTGGGCGAGCTGGAACGCGTTCTGGCAGCCGGCGGCGATCCGGGCCGTGTCGTGTTCTCCGGGGTTGGCAAACAGACCCACGAGATGCGCCGCGCACTCGAAGTCGGCATTCGCTGCTTCAACGTCGAATCCGCGGCCGAGCTGGAGCGACTCGACGCGGTCGCCGCGGCGCTCGGCGCCAAGGCACCGGTCGCGCTGCGGGTCAACCCGGATGTCGACGCCCAGACCCACCCCTACATCTCGACCGGCCTGCGCGAAAACAAATTCGGCGTCGCGATCGAGGAGGCCGAGGCACTCTATCGGCGGGCACTGACACTGCCGCACATCCGCGTATCCGGCGTCGACTGCCACATCGGCTCGCAGCTCACCCAGCTCGCTCCGTTCCTGGACGCGCTGGATCGGGTCATGCGCCTTGTGGATCGGCTGCAGGACGATGGTATCGCAATAGACCACGTCGACCTGGGCGGGGGCCTCGGGGTGCGCTACCAGGAGGAGACACCGCCGGAACCCGCGGACTACGCCAGCGCGCTGCTGCAAAGGCTCGGCGACCGCGCGTTCGAGGTGTTCATCGAGCCCGGCCGGGCGATCGCCGCCAACGCCGGGGTGCTGCTGACCCGGGTCGAATACCTCAAGCACACCGAGACGAAGGACTTCGCCGTGGTCGATGCAGCAATGAACGACCTGATCCGGCCCTCGCTCTATCAGGCCTGGCAGGCGATCGTCACGGTCGATGAGCACCCCTCGGGCTCGCCGGGAGTCTATGACCTGGTCGGGCCGATCTGCGAGACCGGAGACTTTCTCGGCAAGGGACGCCCGCTGACGCTGCGCGAGGGCAGCCTGCTCGCGGTGAGATCAGCGGGTGCCTATGGCTTCACGATGGCCTCCAATTACAACACCCGGCCGCGCGCCGCGGAACTGATGGTCGACGGCGAACAGGTACATCTGGTGAGGCGGCGGGAAACCCTCTCCGAGCTGTTCGCCAGCGAAGCCACGCTTCCGAACTGAGCCCCGATGCAACGCGTACCCGAACCCGAAGAACTGATGGACGACGCGCAACAGGCGCTTGCCTACGCCCGCGCAGACTTCAGCGAGGCCAACCGGCTGTTCGTCGATCTCATCGAACGACTGGAACCCACCGGGCTTTCCGGCCGGCTGCTCGATCTCGGCTGTGGACCCGCAGACATCCCGTTGGCATTGGCGCGGCGACATCCGGCACTGACGATCGATGCGCTCGACGGCGCCCGGTCCATGCTCGACCTCGCCCGACAGAGACTGACGGCCAACCCGGATGCCGCGCGGCGCATCCGACTCCTGTGCGAGCACCTGCCGTGCCCCGACCTGCCCAGCGGCGGCTACGACCTCGCGGCATCGAACAGCCTGCTGCACCATCTCGTCGATCCAGCGGTGATGTGGCAGACGGTGATACGCTGCGGGCGACCCGGCGCGCGGGTGCTGGTCATGGATCTGGCGCGCCCGGAATCGGTAACCGCGGTCGACGCACTCGTCGAGACCTATGCGATGGATGCACCAGAGGTGCTGCGCCGTGATTTTCGCAACTCCCTGTTTGCCGCCTACACCGTGCAGGAGGTCGAACGACAACTGCACTCGGCGGGCCTGGCCGCACTGCGGGTGACGATGGTCAGCGATCGCCATCTGGCGGTGAGCGGCGTCCTGCCCTGAAAGGGCTGCGCAGCCGGATCACGCGCTGGTATGCTGATCTCATGGACATTCGGTTCACGAAAATGCACGGACTGGGCAACGATTTCGTCGTGATCGACGCGATCAAGCAGCGCGTGGTTCTGGACGAAACCCAACTGCGCGCAATCGCCGACCGGCGTTTCGGCATCGGCTGCGACCAGATTCTGCTGGTGGAAGCTTCGCGTCATCCGGATACCGAGTTCCACTATCGCATCTTCAATGCCGACGGTGGCGAGGTGGAACAGTGCGGCAACGGGGCGCGCTGCTTTGCGCGTTACGTCCGAGACAAGGGGCTGACGTGCAACGACGAAATCGCGGTCGGCACCGCGGCGGGCAACATCCGCCTGTTCCTCGAGCGGGACGGCCGGGTGAGGGTCAACATGGGCCTGGCTCACCTGGCGCCGCCGGAGATCCCTTTCGATGCCGAGCGCGAGGCCGTCAGTTACTCGCTCGCGGTGAATGGGCAGACGATGGAGATCGGCGCGGTCTCGATGGGCAACCCGCATGCGCTGCTGCTCGTGGATGACGTCGCGCAGGCCCCGGTCTCGCGCCTGGGCCCACTGATCGAGCGCCATGCAAGATTCCCTCGACGCGCCAACGTCGGTTTTCTTGCCGTCCGTGACCGTGGCTGCATCGATCTACGCGTATTCGAGCGGGGGGCCGGCGAGACGCTGGCCTGCGGAACCGGGGCCTGCGCCGCGGTCGTCTACGGCCGGTTGCGCGGCCTGCTGGACGAGCGGGTACGGGTGCGGCTGCCGGGCGGAATGCTTATGGTAAGCTGGCAGGGCGTCGAACAGCCGGTCTGGATGACCGGACCGGCGGCAACCGTCTTCGAAGGCAGGATCGATCTCGACCGGCTGACATCGAATTAGCATGCGGAACGCTGCGGCAACGGGCGTCCTGAAGAACAGAGGCTGCTGACAGATGAGCACGCAACACGATGAAATGGACCTGTCCGCGGACGACCGCGAAGGGCAGATCGCTGACTATCTCATCGTGCATCCCGACTTCTTCGAACGGCATCCCGACGCGCTCGCTGCAATCGATATACCGCACCCGACCGGCGATGCCGTCTCACTGATTGAACGCCAGGTGCGTACGCTGCGCGAGCAGGCCAGCAGTTACCGTGGCCAGCTCGAGGACCTGGTCGCGGTGGCACGTGAAAACGATGCACTTGCCAGACGCCTGCACCGCCTGACCCTGGCGCTGATCGAAACCCATTCTTTCGATGAGGTCCTGAATACGCTGCAGGATGAACTGCGCGAGCAATTCAAGGCCGATGCGGTGGAAATGAAACTTTTTGCCTCGGATCAGCTGGAGGCTCACGCGCATGAACCGGGGCCGGCGCTGTTCCGCGATTTCCTGAAACGGTCGCGGCCGAACTGCGGCCAGCTCGACAAGGACAAGCTCGAATACCTGTTCGGTCCGCAAGCCGGAGAGACCGGCTCTGCCGCGCTGATCCCCCTGACCGCCCCACCCCTGGCAGGCGTCCTGGCGATCGGCAGCCGTGATCCGGATCGCTTTCACCAGGGCAAGAGTGTCGATTTTCTGCAACGCCTGGCCGAGGTAGTCAGCGCAAAACTGCAATCTGCGTCGAGTCCCGGCGTCTGAACAGACCGATGCCGCGAGCGAATGCCGGACGGCGATCCGATGCTGCGCTCGCCGCCTTTCTCGACTATCTCAACTACGAACGCCGCCTGTCGGCGCGCACGGTAACGGGCTATCGTCGCGATATCGAGGATTTCCTCGCGTGGCTTCATGAGCACGGGATCCGAGACTGGTCTCGGGTCAGAACGCAGCAGGTACGCAGCTATGCCGCGACTCGCCACCGACGCGGACTCGCACCCAAGAGCCTGCAACGCCACCTGTCGGCGATCCGTGCCTGGTTTCGCTTTCTACTGCGTGAGGGCCTGGTCTCGTTCAATCCGGCCGACGGCGTGCGCGCACCGAAGGTCGAACGTCACCTGCCGCACACTCTCGACGCCGACCAGGTCGGGCGACTGCTCGAACTCCCCGGCGACGCGCCCCTGGACCGACGCGATCGTGCGATCATGGAGATGTTTTATTCCTCGGGCCTGCGCCTCGCCGAGCTGGCCGGGCTGGACCTGGCCGATGTGCAAACCGGCGACGGCCTGCTGCAGGTCACCGGCAAGGGCGGCAAGATGCGGCGAGTGCCGGTGGGCCGGATGGCGAAAGCGGCCATAGACGATTGGCTCGCCGTCCGCCCGGCGCTGGCGGACAGCAGCACGACGGCACTGTTCGTCAGTCGGCGCGGCGGTCGCCTGAGCGCGCGCGCGATCGAGGCACGGCTGCGGCTGCGGGCGATCGAGCAGGGCATGCCGCGCCACGTGCATCCGCATATGCTGCGGCATTCCTTCGCAAGTCACCTGCTCGAGTCCTCGGGCGACCTGCGGGCCGTGCAGGAGCTGCTAGGGCACGCCGACATCAGCACGACCCAGGTCTACACCCATCTGGACTTCCAGCACCTGGCCCAGGTGTACGACAAGGCACACCCGCGGGCCAGGCGGCGCAGGTAACAGCGGCCATTCGTCCAACACGAGTCTGTGATGGCGCCGTGGGCCGGCATGATTCCCGCTCATTGGCCGCGGCTTTTCCTGCCCTGCCCGACAATCCGCTACAATCCGGCGCTCGTTCAAGACGCGAGTGACGATTTGGAACAGCTAAGAGGTACCACGATCCTGTCAGTACGCCGGGGCGGCAGGGTCGCCATCGGCGGCGACGGCCAGGTGTCGATGGGCAACACCGTGATGAAGGGCAATGCGCGCAAGGTGCGCCGGCTCTATAAGGGGCAGGTGCTGGCGGGGTTCGCGGGCGCGACCGCGGACGCGTTCACGCTGTTCGAACGCTTCGAAGCAAAGCTGGAGAAACACTCGGGCCAGCTGACCCGCGCCGCAGTAGAACTCGCGAAGGACTGGCGCACCGATCGCATGCTGCGCCGCCTCGAGGCCCTGCTCCTGGTCGCCGATCGCGAGGCTTCTCTGATCCTGACCGGGACCGGCGACGTGGTCGAGCCGGAGGACAGCCTGATGGCGATCGGCTCGGGCGGGCCCTATGCACAGGCCGCCGCACGCGCGATGCTCGACACGACCGACTTGGCGGCGCGCGAGGTCGTGGAACGCGGCCTCAAGATTGCGGCCGACATCTGCGTCTATACCAACCACAACCTCGTCATCGAAGAGCTGGACTGCGATGCCTGAACTGACACCGGAAGAGATCGTCCGCGAACTGGACAAGCACATCGTCGGCCAGCAGGCCGCGAAGCGTTCGGTCGCGATCGCGCTGCGCAACCGTTGGCGCCGCACGCAGGTGGAACCGGACCTGCGCAACGAGATCACACCGAAGAACATCCTGATGATCGGCCC
>CBFCWF010000038.1:0-22631 GCA_965601425.1 uncultured Chromatiaceae bacterium
CTAATTCTGGACCAGCCAGGTGTTCGCGCGTTCGACATCCTCGTAACTGAGCGTGCCCGCCGCCTGGCGCAGCGACAGCAGATTCAGGATGTACGCATAGCGCGTGATCGCCAGGTCGCGTCTGGCACGGAACAATTCGCTTTGCCGGTTCAGCACGTCGACCAGGGTACGGGTACCGACCTCGAAACCCGCCTCGGTCGCCTCCAGCGCACTGGTCGCTGAGACGACCGCCGCCTCCAGGGCCTCCACACGGCTCATCGTGGCCAACGCCCCGCGGTAGGCATTTCGCACCTGTGTCTGGACTGCCCGGCGGCGCTGTTCCAGCACCTCCTGCGCGGCCTGGTACTGATAGCGTGCCTGGCGAGTCGCCGCGGCGACCCCGCCCCCGGTGTAGAGCGGCAGACTCAGTTGCAGGCCGACCAACGCGTCGTCCACATCCGACCCGAACCGGGCATCAGTGCGCGCCACGTTGTAGGAGCCCACGAGGTCCACCGCCGGCGAATCGCCCGCATCCTGGCGCTCGATCTCCTTCTTCGCAATCTCCGCGTCGTATTTGGCCGAGATGATGCCCGGATTGGTTCCCAGCGCCATCGCGGTCCACTCGTCGAGACTTGCCGGATTGGGCGGCCGCAGCACGACGCCCGGTTCCAGCTCGGCCAGCTTTCCGGTCGGCTGACCGGTGATCTCGGCCAAGGACTCCTTCGCATCGTCCAGATCGTTCTGCGCGACGATCAGTTCGGCACGCGACTGATCGTAACGCGCCTTGGCCTCGTCGACATCGGTGATCGCGATCAGGCCCACGTCGAAGCGCTGCCTCGCCTGGTCGAGCTGTCGGCCGATCGCCTTCAGGTTGGCCTCGGAAAAGGTCAGGGTATCCTCTGCCGCCAGCACATCGAAATAGGCCTCGGTAACCCGCACGATCAGGTCCTGCTCCGCCGTCGTGTAGTCCACATAGGCCCGGGCGACCTGGTCGTCCGCCTGCTCGCGCTGGATCAGTAGATCCTTGCGATACAGGGGTTGTGTCAGCTGCACCCCAATGTTGCCGCTCGGGAAATCGTCTCGATACGAGCCGAAGTTCGAACTCTTGACGTCGCGATTATTGTAGAAGCCGTCGCCCACGATCGCGACGTAAGGCAATAGCTGCGACTGGGCGAGTGGCCGGGCCTCGAGGTTGGCGTCGCGCGTCGCCTGCGCCGCGCGCAGGTTAGGATCATTGGCCGTCGCGACCTGATAGACCGCCAGTAGATCCTCGGCCGAGACGGCATGCATACCCAGCGCCAGGGTAATCGCCAATGCGACGCGCTTCATCGTCTGTGTTTCCTGCTCAATCCCAATGCGCGAGACTATAACAGAAACTTATGCTTGCCATGGCGCGGCGCTCAGCGTGCCGCAGTGTCCGCCTCCCGCATCGCGGGCACCAGCAATTCGGGGTCGATGCGCCGGTCCCGCAGGTTCATCCGCCAGTCGAGGTGCGCCCCGGTGACCCGGCCGGTGGCACCGACCTCCGCGATCAGGTCTCCCTGGTCCACCCGGTCGCCGACTGCCACATGCAGTTTGTGCAGATGCAGAAAGCTCGAGGTCAGCTTGTGGCCATGGTCGATGATCAGGGTGCCGCCAGAGAAGAACAGGTCAGGCTCGGCCAGCGTCACGATACCGGCCGCCGGCGCCCGCACCGGGGTGCCGATCGGGGCCGCGACGTCGACACCGAAATGTGGCCGCCGCGGATTGCCGTTCAGGACCCGTTGGCTGCCGTAAACACCGGTGATCGGCCCGATGACGGGCCACACGAAACCACCGCGGAAGTCCTGGCGATCGTCATCCCGGGCGCGCGCCTTGCCGACCGCGACCGCGTCACGCCGGATACGGGCCAGGTCTTCGGGACTGCGCGGCGTGACCTTGCGCTTGGGCAGGCCGTCGATACGCTGGATACGATACTCGCGGGCAGCGACCTCGAGTTCGCGTTCCTGGACGGTGCCGTCGGGTAAGCTGATGCGCAGCCGCGAGGTCGGCGGCGCATCGCGCGTGAAGCCGAGCAGGAACTCTCCCCGATCGCTGACGCGCAGGGCCACGCCATCCTGCGTCACCTGACTACCCGGCGGGGCCTTGCCGTAGACCATCCCCCCCTGGACCAATTCGCCGGCCAGCGTGTACGGCGGATCCGCAGCAGCGATCACGCCGCCCTGGAACGCGGAACAAAGGAACATCACGAGCAAGCACCGGACGCGAAACAACACAGGACCTCCCACATTGACAGGGCAAGATCAGGACGGGTGACGATCCGGGTTTGTTAGACTGTCGCGATGCCGCACAGTCACGACCAGATGCCCCGCCTGCGCTCCGCAGTCTACACCTGGCCGGAAGTAATCCAAATGATCACGCGGCATCGCCGCGAGCTGCTGGCCGCCAACTTGGTGGCCGTGCTCGGCGCGCTGGCCGCGGTGCCGGTACCCTTGCTGATCCCGCTGTTGGTCGACGAAGTGCTGCTCGACCGACCGGGCAAGGCCGTCGCCCTCATGAACGACCTGTTCCCGGATGCCTGGCACGGCCCCATCCTTTATATCTCGGCGGTGCTGGCGCTGACGCTGCTGCTGCGCATCCTCACGCTGATCTTCAACGTCTGGCAGACGCGCGAATTCACGCTCATCGCGAAAGACGTGATCTTCGATATCCGCCGGACCCTGCTGCAGCGGCTCGAGCGCTTCTCGATGGCCGAGTACGAGACACTCGGCAGCAGCACCGTGGCCTCACACCTGGTGACCGACCTCGACGCGATCGACCAGTTCGTGAGCCAGACCACCAGCAAGTTCATCGTCGCGCTGCTGAGCGTGCTCGGGACCGCGATCGTGCTGCTCTGGATGCACTGGCAGCTCGCGCTGTTCATTCTGCTGCTGAACCCGGTGGTGATCTACCTGACCACGGTGTTCGGCCGCCGGGTGAAGCGGCTTAAGGCGCGGGAGAACAGTGCCTATCAGGTGTTTCAGGAGTCGCTGGCCGAGACACTGGACGCCATTCAGCAAATCCGCGCGAGCAATCGCGAGCGTCATTACGTGCAGCGGGTCATCGACTCGGCAGGCCGCATCCGCGACCGCTCGGCGAGTTTCACCTGGAAGAGCGACGCGGCCAATCGGCTGTCTTTCATGGTGTTTCTGTTCGGCTTCGACATCTTCCGTGCCCTTTCGATGTTCATGGTCCTGTTCTCCGATCTGACCATCGGCGAGATGCTGGCAGTCTACGCCTACCTGTGGTTCATGATGACCCCCGTCCAGGAGATCCTGAACATCCAGTACGCCTATCTCGCGGCCAAGGCCGCGCTGTCGCGCATCAACCAGTTGATGGACGTCGGACTGGAACCGAACTATCCGAACGAGAAGAACCCGTTCAGCGGCGTCAAGACGACCAGCATCCGGGTCGAGGACGTTCGTTTTCGCTACGGTGACGGGCCGCTGGTACTGAACGGCCTCAATCTTTTCGTCCGTGCCGGCGAGAAGGTCGCGCTCGTCGGGGCCAGTGGCGGCGGCAAGACCACGCTGGTGCAGGTACTGCTCGGGCTGTATCCGCCCGAACAGGGCGAGGTGTACTTCGACGAGGTGCCGGTCACGCAGATCGGCCTCGACGTCGTGCGCGACAATGTCGCGACCGTGCTGCAGCACCCGGCATTGTTCAACGACAGCGTGCGCAACAACCTCACGCTCGGCCGGCCGGTGGCGGAGGAACGCCTCTGGCACGCACTCGATGTCGCACAGCTGTCCGATGTTATCCATGGCCTGGCCGACGGGCTGGACACGCGCGTCGGACGCGACGGCATCCGCCTGTCCGGGGGCCAGAGGCAGCGACTCGCGGTAGCGCGCATGGTGCTCAGCGACCCGAAGATCGTGATCCTGGACGAGGCGACCTCGGCGTTGGACACGACCACCGAACAGCGGCTGCATCTGGCGCTACAGGCATTCCTGCGCGACCGCACGACGCTGATCATCGCCCACCGGCTCAGCGCGGTACGCCAGGCCGACCGTGCCCTGGTGTTCGAGGATGGCCGCATCGTCGAAGAGGGCAGCCACGAGGACCTGCTGCGCAAAGACGGGCTGTACGCCAGTCTCTACCGGCACGCCGATTCCTGAGGACCGGCGCGGTGCCCCTGCTCGAAAGCCCCTTTCGTCCTGCCTGGTGGCTGCGTGGCGAGCATGCGCAGACGCTGTGGCCGGCCTTCTTCCGGCGACCGCAGGCGCTCGCCGTTCAATGGCAACGTCTGGAACTCGACGACGGCGACTTTCTCGACCTGGCCTGGTCCGGACCATCCGACGCACCGGTCGTGCTGTTTTTTCACGGCCTGCAGGGCAGCATCCGCTCGCACTATGCGGCCGGCATCATGCGCGGCCTGAACCGGCGGGGCTTCCGCGTCTGCCTGATGCACTTTCGTGGCTGCGGCCGGGAACCCAACCGGCTGCCAATCAGCTACCATAGCGGCAAGACCGACGACCCGCAGCGTGTGCTCGAATACGTCACCGGGCAGACCGGCTCGCCGCCGGTCGGCGCAGTCGGCGTGTCGCTCGGCGGCAACGTGCTGCTCAAATGGCTCGGCGAGCAGGGCAGTGCGTCGCCGCTGCAGCGCGCGGTCGCGATCTCGGTGCCGTTTCGTCTGGATGCCGCAGCGGATCGCCTGGAACGGGGGCTGTCGCGGCTTTACCAACGCCATCTCGTGAAGAGTCTGCAGCAGGCCTATCGGGAAAAGTTCACCCGCATCCCGTCGCCGCTTGCGATCAATGTGCAGCGACTCGATACCTTCCGCCTGTTCGACGACCAGGTCACCGCCGCGTTGCACGGCTTCGACGGCGTGGACGACTATTACGCACGCTGCAGCAGCCGACAGTTCATTCCCGCGATCCGGGTGCCTACGCTGATCCTGCATGCGCGCAACGACCCGTTCATGTTCCCTGGCACAGTGCCGCAACCGAACGAGTTGCCGGACAACGTCTGGCTCGAGCTGCCCAACGACGGCGGTCATGTGGGGTTCATCGGCGGCCGCCTGCCCGGGCGGGCCGACTATTATGTCGACCGACGTGTCGCGGAGTGGATCGGCGCCGGACGCTGACCCCGCGCGGCGTGGAAACCGCCCTTCGGGTACCGGTGCCCGGACATCGCGGCAGCCGTCCTTCGGCCTGCGCCAGACAGTCGGACGCGGCACGCAGCGCGTCTACATGAGCGGGTAAGGCGTGTCCTGTTCCAGGCCGAGCAACTGGCCACCGAGCATCAGGGCCTGATCGACGAACGCGTCCTGCCTGGCCCAGCGCGAGTCGGTGTCCATGATCTCGTCCATCGCGCTGTTGATCACCCGCAGCGCATGACTGCCAGCGGCACGCCGGCCGGGCGCGAGCCGCTCGCTGACGACGTAAAGCCGTGGCTGTGTCTCGCCCTCCTTGACGAAGGCCGCGATGTGCTCGTAGGCGCGTGGGTCGGCGCTCTCGACGTCACCGAGCACGGTCACCGCGAAGTCGCCGTACTGGAAGCGCCGCTGCGGTATCGCGCGCTGAATTTTCGGAAAGTTGCTCATCACACCACTCGGCCCGCAGGCTCAGCTGTCGCCCGGCTCTTTTTCGCCGAAGCGTGTACTGCCGATCCGCAGTACCAGCACCGCCAGGCAAAGGATCAGGATCGAGCCGGTCAGTGTCACCATATGGACATCCGACATCTCTTTTATGTCGACGGCCAGCACCCGGGTCAACGCGGTGACCGCGATATAGATCAGGTAGCGCACTGGCAGATGCTTGGTCTTGAAATAGATGCCCACCATCGCCCCCAGTTCGAGGTAGATGAAGAGCAGCAGCACATCTTTGATCTTCGGCCCACCGTGCGCGATGATCGCTATCACCTCGGCCCAGGAGGCCCAGACGATCGCGGCACCGATGACGAACAGGCCGAGCAGATGGAAGCCCTCGAACAGCTTGTTGCCGATATCGATCAGCTTCTTGTCGATCAGGTGCTCTGACATCAAGCGAAACCCAGGTGCAATGACGTGCGTGCAAGACTAACCAACGCGGCCCGTGGCTGCAAAGTATCGCTGGTCCTCGCGAACCTGCTGCTGACGACCGCGTTGGCCCAGCCATCGTTGAACGGATTGCGCGACTGTGTCGCCAACGCACGCGATCCGCACGCGATCGCCGGCTGCGAGCGCCGGGAACAGGCGGCCCTGGAAGAGCGAATCGAGCGGCTTGGTCAGACGATTCGCAAGCAGCTCGAGGCAAGGGAGCGCGCCCTTTTCGAACGCAACCAGACGGCCTGGCAGGCCTTTTTCGACAGCGAGCGGGCGATGCTAGAGCTCAGCCTGGCGACGCGCAGGGACGGCCTCGGAGCGACGCTCGGCGCCGGGGCGGTTAACCGGCTCTATGAGCAGCGCGAGCGGCAGCTGCGCGAGCACCTGCACAACCTGAACCAGCGCGCACCACGCGGCGCCGCGGATCGCTGATCGTTTTCACCCGGCAGCCTGCGCGGTTTAAGGCACTCGGCCAGGGGCGAGACGTCGGTTAAAATGGCGGCATCACTGGAACCCAGCCGAAGCGAGCGCATGCCCTATTTTGTCTACTATCTGACCCAACACGCCGACAGTCCGAAGCGGTCGCTCGAGCATGTCGAAACCTTCGACAACTTTAAGTCGGCGCGCACCCTGGCTCGGGAAAAACGGGCCGAATTCAAGGCGGCCGCCGACGACCGGGACTGCCGGCTGATCTTTGCGAAGAATCAGACCGAGGCGGAGAAATTGCTCAGCGCACCGCGCGAAGAGCGCGTGGTCGGGGAGGATTGAGCCCGGGCTGCGACACGGGCTACTCCGCCAGCCAGAGACGCAACCGCAGTCCCCATTCGGTCGAGTAGCCCTTCGCCGCATAGCGGATCTGCCCATCGGTATCGATGACGAAGGTCGCCGGGACACCATTGACCCCCCACTGCCGGGCGATATCGCCGGTCTCGTCCATCAAGACCGGCAGCTGCAGCGCATGCTCCGCCAAATAGCTGCGGAGCTCGTCGGGGGTCCCCGAAGTCGTCGCCACCGTGATCACCCGACGGTCTGCCGCGAGGTCCGCGATATTGTCCTGCTCGAGGCGGCAGACCGGACACCAGCTTGCCCAGAAATGCACCAGCTGCGGGCCATCGGCGGGGTCGAGCTGCCAGGGGCTGCCGTCGATCAAGTGCCCGGTCAGCGGCGGCGCAGCGCCATGCACCAGGCTGCGAGCCTGCCACCACTGGACCGCGACGAATACCAACAGCAACAGCGCGATATCGCGCAGCCAGCGCCACCAGCGACCGCGCCTCGCGCGAGCGCCGCCGGATTGGGTCTGAAGGGATCGCTCGTCCATAGGGTGCGGCTGGCCTCGGGATTGCCAAGACTAGCAGAATCAGCATGTCCGAGCCCGTGCGGGGGCCTGCGTCCGGTCGGGAAAAAAATCCGGTGGCTTGCGCCGGTCAGCGCAACGCGAGCTTGTCGCCGCCGTTCATGTCGCTGTAAAAGCGGATGACCTTGCGCACATAACCCTGGGTTTCATCGTACGGCGGGATCTTGTTGCCATAGCGAATGACCGCATTCTCGCCGGCGTTGTAGGCCGCGAGCGCCAGCTGCAGGTCATTGTCAAACATCTCCAACAGGTCGCGCAGGTACCGGCTGCCGCCGCGCAGGTTCTGCGCCGGATCGCGCCGGTCACTGACCCCGTAGCGCTCCGCGGTCGCCGGCATCAACTGCATCAGGCCGACCGCACCCTTGTGTGAAATCGCATCCGCACGGTAGGCGGACTCGGCGCGCACGACGGCGTGGATCAAGGCCGGACGCAGCCGGCTCTCCTCGGCGGCTGTCTCGATCAGCGGTGCCAACCGGTCGCGCCGCTCGAACATCGCCGACAGCACGGATTTCGCTGACGGCCGCGATGCGCTGATCCGGCCGGTCGAGATGGAATAGCGCTTGAGCAGACGCATGCCGCGCATCGGCTTGTCTGTCAGGTGAATCCCGCCCTGGGCGTCCCGGTACTTGTACACCTCGGCGGTCGCGGCCATTGGCGCGATCAGGGCGACAAACAAAACGACAAGAAACGGCTTTTTCGCGACCAGCATCTCTCACTCCCAGCGCAGAGTTTAACACCCAGCCGCCTTTTTCGATGCGAAGGCCGCGAGCTCTCTGCGCCACCCGTGTAACGGCGATGCTGGCACCCGACTTTAGCGCTCACCGGCAAATTGTGACCTCTTTCGCCAAACCAGCATGCGATTGTTCACTGGCATCTCGACGTCTTCCACGAGATCCATACCTGCGGCATCTGCAATTTCGGACAGCCAGGCCAGGTCACGGATGCCCATCTGCGGATCGCGCGCCTTCAGCCACGCATCGAACCGTTCATTGCTCGGCGCCGTGTGGCGGCCGTCATAGCTGAACGGCCCGTACAGCAAGCATCGTCCTTCGGGCCGCAACACCCGCCCGCTGCCTTGAAACATCGCCTCGACCGCGGCGACCGGCATGATGTGCGCGGTGTTGGCGCTGAAAACCGCGTCGTAGGGGCCTGACGGCCAGTCGTCGGTCAGGACATCGAGATTCAGCGGCGCGCGCGTGTTCGGCAGCGCGGCGTCCTCGAGCCAGGCCATGATGCCCGGGTGCTGCGCGGCGACGTCGCTGGTCTGCCAGACCAGCCAGGGCAGCTGCGCCGCGAAGTACGCCGCGTGCTGTCCGGTGCCACTGCCGATCTCGAGCAGCCGGGCGCTGTCGCGAAGGCGTGGCTCGAGCACCGCGAGGATCGGCGCGCGATTCTCTGCGCAGGACTCGGCGAACGGCTTACTCATGACCCGCGCATCGGCCGTCGTGCGCGCGCAGCGCCGCGCTGCGATCTCAGGCCCCGCAGCATTTCTTGTATTTCTTTCCGCTGCCACAGGGACAGGGGTCGTTGCGACCGACCCTCGGGCCCTCGTGCCGCTGGGTCTGGGGTTTGGGCAAGTCGCCATCGACGTAGTACCAGCGCCCCTCATGAACCCGAAAGCGGCTGCGCTCATGGTGCTGCTGCAGCTTTCCGCCTTCGTTGAACCTGGCGACGAATTCGACCCGGCCCTCCCGATCACCGGACTGGCCGGCCTCGGTGGACAGGATCTCCAGGCCCAGCCATTCTGCGCTCTCGGCCCAGCGACGCGTCGCCTCCCGGTCCCAGTCGCTGCGATGCTCCGGATGCAGCGTATCGCCCAGATAGTCGACGGCATGCTCGACATACGCGCTGTATCTCGAACGCATTAAGGCCTCGGCGGTCGGCGCAGCGGCGGTGCCGCTCACGAACGGCCGACAACACTGATCGTAGTCCCGACCCGAACCACAATGGCAAAAAGGCATGGCGTGTCATTTCCCTGGCAGGCTTTGACCCGGAGATTCTATCGCTTCGACGCGGATCCGTCGCATACGGGATGCGATGCGCGCCCGGTGCGCGGCCCGCTGTATCGGATGGTGAAACGGGCCAAGTGCCCGGACCCCGGGTTCAAACGGGGCTGCACGGCGTGGCCGGGTCGATACCGCAGCCAGGGATGGGCAACCGGCCTTGGGATCCGGCCTCGAAACAGCCGATCGCGGACGCAGCCGGCGCGACTGCCGCAGGCGGACCAACGGCCAGGGCGCGCTGCCCAATGCAGGCCGGGCCGGTTCAGATCATCCAGGTCAGCAGCATCGCGACCGATACGAGACCGGCGGCTTCGAATGCCATCGCAAGTAAGGAAATCGCGCCTGGGGGGGACTGAAGTTCGCTCTTCGCTGCCTGATACAACATACTGCTTTCCCAATTCTTTGAGATATTGTACTACATCGTATGTACAATATACATACTCCGAGCGTGCCGCATTGCTATGGCCAAGACTAAGATCATCAACTTCAGGATCGACGCCGAGCTCAAAGACAGGGCCAGGAAGATAGCCGAAGCGGACGGTCGCAGCCTGTCGAACTGGATCACCGTGCTGATCGAGAAAGAGGTCAAGAAGTCCAAAAAGAAGGACTGAACCGCCGGACCGCAGGTTCAGCCCTGCGACCGCGCCGACCGCCCCGCGTGCCGATGAGGTGCCCGACGGCCGCCGCGCGCCGCGACCCGGACGCAAGCGACGCCGGCGTTCCTCGCCTGCACCGGGTTCCGCGCTACAGACCCAGCGCCTGCCAACGCTTGCGGATGCGCTTCACCGATACTGCTTGCCGGGTCTTCAGCTCCTGGGCGAACAGGGACACCCGCAGTTCCTCGAGCAGCCAGCGGATTTCGTCGAGACGCGGATCGAACACCCCCCGCTCGTCGGCCTGACGCTGGCGGCCGAGCCAGTCCGCCTGAAGCTGCGCCATCTCCTGCAGACGCTGGCGGTCGCGCATCGCGGCCGCAGGCAGTTTGTCGATGCGCCGCCGGATGGCCTCGAGATAACGCGGCAGCTGTGAAAGCTGCTGCGGCCCGGTCTGACACAGAAAGCCACGGTAGATCAAGCGGTCGAGCTGCGCCTGCATGTCCTGTACCGATACCTGCCAGTTCGACTGGGTGGTTGCCGACAGCGCAGCGCGCAGGTGATGTGCGGCCGACAGTATCTCGCCGGCCTGCTCGCCGATCGCCCGCAGGGCCGGACCCAGGCGCGGCCTGCCGTGCTCGCGGCAGCGGTCGAACGCGGCCTGGTCGCGCACCGACCAGGGATCGTCGAGGAAGGCCTGGTCGAACGCGAGCGCGAGGAGCTCGTCGATGAGATCGGCGGCCTCGCCCGGCACCGGCGGCTCGGGGACCTTCGCATAGTGCAGCTGCATCGCCTGCAGACCGCGCAGGTCCTTTTTCAGACGACGCACGCTCTGCGCCTCGCAGCTCATCAACAGGCGGCGCAGACCGGCGCGATGTGCACGCTGCGCCGCCTGCAGGCTATCGAGGATACGCACGCTGGCATGGTCGCCCGCATCGACGAGGGCCGGATAACCCTTGATGCGCATCGCGCCGCTGCGCTGTGTAACCTCGGCCGGCAACACGCCGCAGGTCCAGGCGATCAGGCGATCGTCCGACGCCTGCTGCCGGCCGAGGCCCTGCCCATGCAACGCGCGCGCCTTGCCGGCAAACTCCTTTTGCAGCGCGACCAGATCGCGCGATACGGCCAGTTCCCGTCGCCCCGCTTCGTCCATCAGGCGGATCCGCAGCCTCAGATGATCGGGCAATCGTTCCGGCTGCCAGGCGTCTTCCGGCACGTGCAGCCCGGTCAACTGCTTGAGCAGCGCCCCCAGCGTCTGCACCAGCGGCGCGTCGGATACCGGCAGTGCGTGCAGACAACGCTCTGCGTAATCGGGGACCGGAACGAGCTGACGGCGCAGCGCCTTGGGAAGACCCTTGAGCAGCAGCGTGATCTTTTCCAGCAACAGGCCCGGCACCAGTCGGTCGACGCGCCCCGGCGTCAACTGGCCGAGCACCGGCACGGGCAGCTTCAGCGTCACCCCGTCGTCCGGTTCGCCCGGTGCGAATCGGTAGTGCAACGGCAGCCGGGTGCCGTTCAGCTCGAAGCGGTCGGGGAACTGGGCGACCCAGTCCGCGTTCAGATCGGCGCGCTGCAGGTCCTCCTGTCGCATGTGCAGGATCTTCGCGCGCCCTGCCGGCAGCTCGCGCAGCCAGGATTCGAGCTGCGCCAGGCTGTAGACACCCTCGGGCACGCGATTGGCATAGAAGCCATAGACCACCTCGTCGTCGACCAAGACATCGCGCCGTCGCGACTTGGCCTCGATGTCGTGCAGCGCGTCGATCAATTGACGATTATGGCGCCAGAAGGGCGCGCGGGTGTTCATATCGCCCTCGGTCAGGCCGAAGCGCAGGAAGATCTCGCGCGATGCCACCGGGTCGATCGGCCCATAGTTGACGCGGCGCCGCGGCACGATCGGCAGACCGTACAGCGTCACCTTCTCGTCCGCGGCGACCTGACCCCGCCCGGCCTGCCAACGGGGCGACGAATAGCTGCGCTTGATCAGGTGGCGCGCCAGCGGCTCGATCCATTCCGGCTCGATTGCCGCGACCGTGCGCGCATAGAGCTTGGTGGTCTCGACCAACTCAGCCGCGACTGCCCATTTGGGCTGCCTCGCGAACAGCCCGGAGCCCGGAAACACGAAGAAGTGCCGGTTGCGTGCACCCAGGTAGTCGCGCGTGTTGCCCTGAGTGCGCATGCCGACATGGCTCAGCAGACCGGTCAGCAGTGCGCGGTGCAGCGTCGGGTAATCGGCGTCTTGTTGGTTCTCACGATAACCCAGTGCATGCAGCTGCACGCGCAGCTGGACCTGTACGTCATGCCACTCGCGCACCCGGCTGGGTGCCAGGAAGTGTTGACGGCACAGACGTTCGAACTTGCGCCGCGTCAGATGCCGTCGATTGTCCTCCAGAAAGGTCCACAGACGGATCCAGGCGAGGAAATCGGAACGCTCGTCGGCGAACTGGGCGTGCGCCTCGTCGGCCTCGACCCGCTTCTCGGCCGGCCGCTCACGCGGATCCTGTACCGACAGCGCCGCCGCGATCACGATCATCTCGCGCAGGCAGCCGGTCTCGGCCGCGGCGATCAGCATCCGCCCGACGCGCGGGTCGACCGGCAGGCGTGCCAGGCGGCGGCCGAGCTCGGTCACCCGGTGACGCCGGTCGACCGCGGCCAGTTCCTCGAGCAGCTTGTAGCCGTCGCGGATCAGTCGGCTGTCCGGCGGGTCGACGAACGGGAAGGCGCCGATGTCACCGAAGCCCAGTGTCGCCATCTGCAGTATCACGGCCGCCAGATTGGTGCGTTGAATCTCAGGCTCCGTGTAGGCCGCGCGGGCGCTGAAGTCGTCTTCGTCGTACAACCGGACGCAGATGCCCTCGGCGACCCGGCCGCAGCGGCCCTTACGCTGCTCGGCGCTGGCCTGCGATATGCGCTCGACCGGCAGGCGCTGGATCTTGCTGCGCGCGCTGTAGCGACTGATCCGCGCAAAGCCGGCATCGACCACGTAGCGGATACCGGGCACGGTCAGCGATGTCTCGGCGACATTGGTCGAGAGCACGATATGGCGCCGGCCGCTCGGTGCGAAGACCCTTGCCTGCTCGGCCGGGCTCAGGCGGGCGTAGAGGGGGATCACCTCGCTGTGCAGCATCCTGTGTTTGCGCAGCGTCTCGGCCGTCTCACGGATCTCACGCTCACCGGACAGGAACACCAGGATGTCGCCGCTGCCTTCCAGGCTCAGCTCGTCGATCGCATCGACGATCGCCTGCTGCATCGCCTCGTCGCGTTCGCCGGCACCCGCCTCCGCGGGCGGGCGATAGCGCAGGTCGACCGGGTAGGTCCGGCCGGATACCTCGACCACCGGGGCCGCGCCAAAGTGCCGGGAGAACCGGCCGGGGTCGATGGTTGCGGAGGTGACGATGAGTTTCAGCTCGGGCCGGCGACGCAGCAGTTTGTGCAGATAGCCGAGCAGAAAATCGATGTTCAGACTACGCTCATGGGCCTCGTCGATGATCAGCGTGTCGTACTCGGTCAGGTCACGGTCGTGGCGGATCTCGGCCAGCAGGATGCCGTCGGTCATCAGCTTGACCTGGGTGGTATCGCCGACATGATCCCGGAACCGGACCTTGTAGCCGACGCTCTGGCCGGTCGGCTGACCGAGCTCGCTCGCGATGCGCGAAGCGAGACTGCGCGCCGCGATGCGACGCGGCTGGGTGTGACCGATACGCCCGAACACGCCGCGGCCGAGCGACAGGCAGACCTTCGGCAACTGAGTCGACTTGCCCGACCCGGTCTCGCCGCAGAGCACGATCACCTGATGCCGCTCGATCAAACGGCGGATCTCGTCGACACGCCCGCTAATCGGCAGTTCTGCGGGGAAACTCGGGCGCGGGAGCGTCTCGGCGCGCGCGCTTGCCAGCGCCGCTGAGCGCTGCACCGCCTGTTCGAACGCGAGCCTGCCCGCGCTGTCATCCGGGGTTCGCCCGAGTTCTCTCAGCCGGCGGCGCAGCCGCTGGCGGTCACGCAAGAGGCACGCATCGATTTTTTCCGCGTAGCGCGTCAAGAAATCGAGTGATGGGTGGGTCGACATCTGGCCGTCCATTGTCGGCACGCGCCGCCTAGGCTACAAGCCCGAGCAGCCGTCGCCAAGCGAGTCAGGCGACCGGGCCATTGGCTGCCGCCAAGTCGGGCGCGCACGACACCCGCTGCGATAGCGGTCAGCTGTGCCGCGGCAGGCGCACCAACTCGCGCAGCACCGTGGTGGCATAGGCCCCCGCGGTCAGCATGAACTCGAGATCCAGCGCCTGTTCGGACCAGCGCCACTCGAGGTGCTCGACCGCAAGCCGCAGCGCACGGCGGTCGGCGTCCAGTCCCATCCGGCCCAGCGCGTCTTCCCAGGACGACCAGTCGGACAGCGCCTCGCGCTCGATCTGCAACGCATCGTCGGCGGGCCGCAGGGCCCGGCTCGGCCTACCGCACAAGGGTCCGGTCGGGTGGATGTCGAGCTGTGCGAGACGCGTTGCCACGGTCGTGTCATCGGGTTCGTACAGGAACTGGCGCTGTGAACCCGCAAGCGACATCACGTCGCCGACCAAGGCCTCGCCCCAGGTCCCACCGGCCACGCGCACCGTCGCAACCCGGTTGAACAGGTACGCGCGCGCCGCGGAAAGCAGCATGCCGCGCTGCTCTCGCTTGAGCCGGATAGGCTGCCCGTCGAACAGCGCCGCGACCCGGTCGAGATTGTTCCCGTCGCGGCCGAATCGCTGACTGCCGAAATAGTTTGGCACCCCGGTTTCCGCAATATCGCGCAAGCACTGCTCGGCAAGATCGCGGTCGCCGCGGACACCCGTCACCCGGATTCGGAAGTGGTTGCCCCGCAGGCCGCCACGACGGATCTTGCGACGATGCCTTGCCGACCCGAGGATCTGCAGCGATTCGTCCTGCAGCGAGGACCAGTCGGGGTCGTCCCGACCCGGCAACTGGACCGTGAAATGCTGCGTCGTCAGTGCATGGCGGTCCTTCAGGCCGGCATACCCGACGGCGACCAGGGGGACGCCGGCGAGCCTGGCCAGCGCGCGCGCGACCTCGTGGGTGTTGCGTCCACGCTTGCGCAACCGGAGCATCACGTGTTCGCCGTCGCCGGAGGCGGCGTATCCGAGCGTCTCCTCGACCACGAAATCCTCCGGCCTGGCGCGCAAGACCCCCTCCAGCACCGGTCCACCGTGCGCGAACGCCAGCTGGGCGGTAGGGTCCGACCCGTGCGGGGCGAGCCACGCTGGCGGCGTCACCCGGCCGCCGCCAGCAGCACCACCGCGTGCGCGGCGATGCCCTCGCCACGCCCCACATAGCCCATGCGCTCGGTGGTCGTCGCCTTGACGTTGACACGATCGGGCGCACAGCCGACATCCTGCGCGATGTGGACGCACATCGCGTCGATATAGGGCCCGAGGCGCGGCGCCTGGGCGAGCAGTGTGCAATCCAGATTGGACACTCGGAGACCGCGCCCCGCCAGGGTCTCACACACACGCCGGAGCAGGATCCGGCTGTCGATACCGCGGTATTGGTCATCGGTGTCCGGAAAATGCCGGCCGATGTCGCCGAGCCCCGCGGCACCGAGCAGCGCGTCACACAGCGCATGAATCAACACGTCGCCGTCGGAATGGGCCTCCAGGCCCCGGTCATGGGGGATGCGCACACCGCCGAGCGTCACGTGGCCGCCGTCACAGAATCTATGGGCATCAAACCCGTGGCCGATACGCATGGTCCCGCCGCTCCGTTCAGATCGCGTGGAGATCATATCACCGGACACGGTTTAGACTGTGCCGATGGAACTGTTCGACACGCACTGCCACATCGATCTCGAGGCATTCGCGGCGGACCGCGCCGAGGTGCTCGCGGACGCCCGGGCGGCCGGCGTGCGAGACCTGCTGGTACCCGCGGTGCAACGCAGAACCTGGCCGGCACTGCTCGCACTTTGTGCGCAAGACGCGCACCTGCATCCCGCCCTGGGCCTGCATCCTGTGTTCCTGGAACAGCACCGGATCGGCGACCTCCGGGCGCTCGCTGACCGGATCGACGCGGACAGGCCGGTCGCCGTCGGCGAAATCGGACTCGACTGGCATCTGAAGGATCTCGACCGGGAGCGGCAGCAGCGCCTGCTCGAGGGCCAGCTGGAGATCGCCGAGCACTTCGCACTGCCGGTGGCCCTACATGTCCGCAAGGCCCACGATACGATGTTGGGCACGCTCGCACGTTATCGGCTGTGCGGCGGATTCTGCCACGCCTTCAACGGCAGCCTGCAGCAGGCCGCGCGTTACCGGGAAATGGGATTTTGCCTGGGCTTTGGCGGCATGCTGACCTTCGAGCGTTCACGGCATCTGCGACGACTGGTCGTTGCGGTGCCGATCGACGCGATCGTGCTGGAGACCGATGCACCGGACATGACGGTCGCCTCCCACCAGTACCAGCGCAACAGCCCGGCCTACTTGCCCGAGGTGCTGGAGACGATGGCTCGGCTGCGGGGGATGTCCGAAGCGGAACTCGCACAGGTCACCCGCGCCAATGCACACCGGGTACTGGGCCTGTGAGCCGCCCGACCGCATCCCCGATCGCGGCACGGACGGATCAGGACCCCGCTGACTGGCGCTCGAGATAGTAGGCCGCCAGGGCCAGGTCCTCTGGCCGGGTGATCTTCAGGTTGTCCGGATGACCCTCGACCATGATCGGCCGCATGCCGGCCCATTCGACCGCGCTGGCCTCGTCGGTGACCAGGCGTCCGGCATCGAGCGCGCGCCGGATCGCATCCAGCAGCGCACCGAAACGAAACATCTGGGGCGTGAACGCGCGCCAGAGGAGGCTGCGCTCGACTGTCTGGACAATCCGGTCGGCGCTGTCGGTGCGCTTCATCGTGTCGCTTACCGGCACACCGAGCAGGCCGCCCTCCGGGTGGGCCCGGACCCTGTGGATCAGGTGATCGATGTCGCTGCGCCGCACGCAGGGCCTGGCCGCATCGTGCACCAGCACCCAGTCGTCCGGGGCCGCGCGCGGCTGCAGCCGTTGCAGCGCGTTCAGCACCGAGTAGCAGCGCTCGCTGCCACCGGGCACCCGGATCAGGTCGGGGTGCCCGGCGAAGGCGGTTTCACCCCACCAGCGATCTTCTTCGCTCAGCGCGACATAGAGGCCGTCGATGCGCGGATGCCGCAGCAGACGCTCGATTGCGTGGTCGATGACGGGTCGCCCGTCCAGCAGCAGGTACTGCTTGGGGATCGTGCTGCCCATGCGGCGACCGACACCGGCGGCAGGGACCACCGCCCAGCATGCCGGCTCAGTCATTGCGGGCCTCGTCCGCCGGCAACAGTTGGAAGTAGGTCTCGCCCTCGCGAATCAGACCGAGCTCGCTGCGTGCCCGGGCCTCGATCGCTGCGAGACCCTCCTTGAGGTCGTCAACCTCCGCCTGCAGCGCCGCATTGCGCTCTTGCAGATCGTTCAACTCCGCACGCTGTGCCACGAGCTGGCGCCGCAGGCTCTCGACCTCGGCCAGGCTGCCCTCGCCGACCCAAAGCCGGTATTGCAGACCGAGCAGCACCAGCAGCAGAACGGCAAAGGTCAGCTGCAGCTTCCAGTTCACCGTGCGGCTGGCTAAAACGCGGGAAACGCGCTCTTGCCGGCATACACCGCGTCGCCGCCGAGCTGATCCTCGATCCGCATCAACTGATTGTATTTGGCGACGCGATCGGAACGCGACAGCGAACCGGTCTTGATCTGGCCGGTCGCGGTCGCGACCGCGAGGTCGGCAATCGTCGTATCCTCGGTCTCGCCTGAGCGATGGGAGATCACTGCCGTGAAACCGGCATCGTGGGCCATGCGTATCGCCGCGAGCGTCTCGGTCAAGGTGCCAATCTGGTTGAACTTGATCAGGATAGAATTCGCGATGCCCCGGTCGATGCCTTCCTTGAGTATTCGCGTATTGGTTACGAACAGGTCGTCACCGACCAGCTGCACACGGCTGCCGAGTTTGTCGGTGAGCACCTTCCAGCCATCCCAGTCGCCCTCGTCCATGCCGTCTTCGATCGACAGGATCGGGTACTGATCGACCCATCCGGTCAGGAACTCGGCGAACCCGACGGAATCGAACGACTTGCCCTCGGATGCCAGCACGTAGCGGCCGTCCTTGTAGAATTCGGAACTGGCCACGTCGAGCCCGAGGTAGATGTCCGATCCTGCCTGGAAACCCGCGTTCGCGATCGCCTCGAGGATCACCTCGATGGCCTCCTCGTTCGACCGCAGATTCGGCGCAAAACCGCCCTCGTCGCCGACCGTGGTCGCCAACCCGCGCGCGCCGAGCACCGACTTCAGGGCATGGAACACCTCGGCCCCGTGCCGTACCGCCTCGCGGATCGAACCGGCCGCGACCGGCAGTATCATGAATTCCTGGAGATCGACGCTGTTATCGGCGTGTTCACCCCCGTTGATAATATTCATCATCGGGACCGGCATGCGATAGCTGCCCTCACCGAGTGCCTGGTAGAGCGGCAGTGCCTTTTCCTGGGCTGCCGCGTGGGCCGCCGCGAGCGACACGGCGAGAATCGCGTTCGCGCCGAGCCGGGACTTGTTGTCGGTACCGTCGAGATCGATCATGCGCAGGTCCAGCGCCTGCTGGCCGCCGACCTCCTGGCCCAGCAGACTGTCGCGGATCTCGCCATTGACGTGGCCAACGGCGGTCAGCACGCCCTTACCGAGAAAGCGCTGTTTGTCGCCGTCGCGCAGCTCCAGCGCCTCGCGCGAACCCGTTGACGCACCAGAGGGCGCCACGGCACGCCCGATCGCCCCGTCGGCGGTCAGCACGTCGGCCTCTACCGTTGGGTTGCCACGCGAATCGAGGATCTCGCGGGCCCGGATATCGATAATCTCAGACATGAGTACTCCAAATTTGACGAGACGGATGGATGAACGCAGACGGGACCGCCGAGCCGGTGTCGTCCGGCGGGGCCGCGGATGGGGGCCTTATGTCACGGCGCCTGCTCGATGAATCCCCGCTCCTTGACCACCCGGTCGAGCTCGAGCAACGTCTCGAGCAATGCCGGCATCTTCTCCAGCGGCCACGAATTCGGACCGTCGGACAGGGCCTGTTCGGGATCCGGGTGGGTTTCCATGAAGAGCCCGGAGATACCGGCCGCCACCGCTGCGCGGGCCAGCAGCGGCACATGCTCGCGCTGTCCGCCGGACTTGCTGCCCAGGCCGCCCGGCTGCTGCACCGAGTGGGTCGCATCGAACACGACCGGGCAGCCTGTCGCACGCATCACCGCGAGCCCGCGCATGTCCGACACCAGCGTGTTGTAACCGAACGAAACGCCCCGTTCGCAGACCATGACCTGCTCATTGCCGGTCGCACGTGCCTTGTCCACCACGTTGGACATGTCCCAGGGGGCGAGGAACTGCCCCTTCTTGATGTTGACCGGCCGGCCGGCACGCGCGACGTTCTGGATGAAATTCGTCTGGCGGCAGAGGAAGGCCGGCGTCTGCAGCACGTCGACCACCGCGGCCACTTCACCCAGCGGCGTGTCTTCGTGGACGTCGGTCAACACGGGCAGGCCGAGTTCGAGTTTGACCCGCTCGAGTATCCTCAGGCCCTCCGCCAGACCGGGGCCGCGCGGGCTGTCGGCCGATGATCGGTTGGCCTTGTCGAACGACGATTTGTAAATGAACGGGATTCCCAGCCGGGTGGTGATCTCCTTCAGGCGGCCGGCCACGGACAACGCATGGGCCTCACCCTCGATAACGCAGGTGCCGGCGATCAGGAAGAAGGGCCGATCCAGGCCGACCTCGAAACCACACAGGTTCATGCGGATGCCACCTCGTCGGCAGATGCGTCGCGGTGCACCGCCGCGGCCTCGACGAACCCCTGGAACAGCGGGTGCCCGTAGCGCGGCGTCGAGGTGAACTCGGGGTGGAACTGGCAGGCGAGGAACCAGGGATGCGAGGGTATCTCGATCATCTCGACCAGGCGGCCGTCGATCGAGGTGCCCGCCACCTTGAGACCGGCATCCTCGAGGTCCTGTCGGTAACCGTTGTTGAATTCGTAGCGATGCCGATGGCGTTCGCTGATCACATCCTTCGCATAAAGCCTGCGCGCGATCGTGCCCTTGGCCAGTTTGCACTGCTGCCCGCCGAGCCGCATGGTCCCTCCGAGATTGGAATCGCTGCCGCGCTGTTCGACCGAGCCGTCCGCGTTCATCCACTCCGTGATCAGCGCGATCACCGGGTAGGGGGAGGTGGAGTCGAACTCGGTGCTGTGCGCGCCGGCCAGCTTCGCGACATGGCGCGCGAACTCGATCACCGCCACCTGCATGCCGAGGCAGATGCCGAGGTACGGGACGCCATTCTCGCGTGCAAAGCGCGCCGCTGCGATCTTGCCCTCGACACCGCGCTCACCGAAACCACCGGGGACCAGAATCGCGTCCATCCCCTGCAGACTTTTCGTTCCCTCCGCCTGCAGGACCTCCGAATCGATGTAGTGGATGTTGACCTGGCGGGCACACTTGATGCCGGCGTGGACCAACGCCTCGTTCAGCGACTTGTAGGATTCCGTCAGATCGACGTACTTGCCGACCATCGCGATGTCGACCTCGCCTTCCACCTTGTCCAGGCCATCGACCACGGCCTGCCACTCGCTGAGATCCGCCGGCGGCACGTCCAGACGCAGCTGATCGACCACGATCTGATCGAGTCCCTGCCCGTGCAACATCAGCGGAATCCGGTAGATGCTGTCTGCATCGATCGCCGAGATCACTGCGCGCTCGGAGACATTGGTGAACAGCGCAATCTTGCGCCGCTCGCCTTCCGGCACCGGGCGGTCAGCACGGCACAAGAGCACGTCCGGCTGGATGCCGATCGACCGCAGTTCCTTGACCGAGTGCTGTGTCGGCTTGGTCTTGATCTCGCCGGACGTCGCTATGTAAGGGACCAGCGTGAGATGCATGAACAATGCGTTGTCACGCCCCATCTCGACGCCCATCTGGCGAATCGCCTCGAGAAACGGCAGCGACTCGATGTCACCGACCGTGCCACCGATCTCGATCAGCGCGACGTCGGCGCCACCCGATCCAAGCCGGACACAGTCCTTGATCTCGTTGGTGATGTGCGGGATGACCTGCACCGTGCCGCCAAGATAGTCGCCTCGCCGCTCCTTGCGAATGACATTGTCGTAGATCTGGCCGGTCGTGAAATTGTTATTGCGGCTCATCGTGGTGCGGATGAAGCGCTCGTAGTGACCGAGGTCGAGGTCCGTCTCGGCGCCATCGTCGGTGACAAAAACCTCGCCGTGCTGAAACGGACTCATTGTGCCCGGATCGACGTTGATGTACGGATCGAGCTTGATCATCGTGACCTTCAGGCCACGCGCCTCGAGCAGCGCGCCAAGGGAGGCCGACGCAATACCCTTGCCGAGAGACGACACGACGCCGCCCGTAATGAAGATGCATTTAGCCATGCGCCAAAGGGGACCAACAGGAGGTTGAAACGGACGGACTTAAACGGTACCAGATGCCCTCTCTGCGCTCAATCGGAAATGCGCCCGACGCCCCGACGGCGGCCGCCGACGATGGGCCAGGACCAAAGATGCCAGTCCCCAATAATCTCAATCCATTGACTGACATTTTTTCGCCTCCCTGCTAGTGACGCGCGCCGCCTTGGTCTATAGTGGGTGCGGCTCGAGGCCAGGGAACACTCAGCCCGTGTGACCGCTCCTCTCGAGTGGCGCGAAGAGATATCCTGCTGCATGCCAGCAGCGCTTGGTTTCGAAGAATGACATTTACACAGGAGTCATCCATATGCGGAAATTCGCAAAAGCATTCGGCACGGCGGTTGTCGCTGGCGCTGCTGCCCTCACCATGTCCACGGCAGGCGCCTGGTGGGGCGGCGGCCCCTGGGGCGGTAGCGGCTGGGATCAGAACTATGGCCGCGGCACCGGGTACGGCAATACCTCCGGCTGGGGCGACGGCTGGGGATCCGGTGACGCAGCAGGTGGTGGCGATTTCAGCATGAATATGAGCGGCCGCGGCAACACCAACATGCGCGGTTATGGCAGCGGCTATGGCGCGGGTGACGGCTGGGGCCGAGGCTACAACTACAGCGCACCGGGCTACGGTGGATGGGGCGGCGGCCCGTGGGGCGGCTACGGTCCGGGTTATGGCGGGGGCTACGGTCCGGGTTATGGCGCGGGCTACGGGCCGGGTTATGGCGCCCAGATGGCGCCGCCGGCACCGCCTGCGCCGGCAGAGTAAGTCCGCGCAGCCTACCACCCGTCCCTGTGGGACGGGTTTTTTTTGCCCATGACGCAGGTTATTGATCAAGGTCAAAAAACCCCGCACAATCACGAGTAAGCGACGTAATTAAGCCGACCGGCCATCGATCGAGACAAAAACCGTGACTGAAAAGAACGTCATCTCACTCGAAAAGATCAAGGTTGCGTGCCGCGATTGCAGCCTGTCGACGCTCTGTCTTCCGATGGGGCTGCGCCCCGAGGACATCGACCGGCTGGATGCGATCGTCAAGCGCAGCCGCCCGCTGCAGCGTGGCGACAATCTCTTCCGTGCCGGCGAGTCGTTCCGCAATCTCTACGTAGTCAAGACCGGGGCAGTCAAGACCTTCACCCAGACCAACGACGGCGACGAGCAGGTGGTCGG
>CBFCWF010000039.1:0-22586 GCA_965601425.1 uncultured Chromatiaceae bacterium
TTTCACCAGCGATAAGCAACTGACGCTCGCGAAGCTGGCGCGCCGTCGCATCGAATTCCGACTGCAACGCCGTGTTCTGTGGTTGGCGCCGCATCGTGCGGTGCATCGTGCGCATCTGTTCGGCCAGACTCGCCGCCCCGGACTTCAGCTGCTGCAGTGATGCAGAACCGCCCAGCTCCGGCGGGAGCCCGGCCTTGAGCGTGGCCATGTCGCCGCGCAGGGCCGCGCCTTCATCCCTGCTCGCCTGGAGCTCACCCTTCAGCAAGGCGACATCCGCCTGCAGGTCGGTATTGCGGCGCTCGAGCTGCCGCAGCTCGCCGGTAAGGCGGGACACCTCGGCGCGCGTTGCCGAAAGCTCGTTGTCGGTTGCCAGTGCCCGCTGCTCCAACGAGCCGATAGTCACCTCGCTACGTTTCAGACGCTGCGTCAATTGATCACGTTCGCCGCCCATTTTACCGAGCGCCTTCATGCCCCGATCGATCTCCGCCTGTGCCTGCGACAGGCGACCGGACAGCTCGTCGCGCTCGCCCGTCGTCTTGCCCAACGCCTCCCGTGTCATGGCGAGGTCTCGCTCGAGCCGTTCGAGCCGCCCGTTCGCCGCAGCCAACTCGCGCTGCCCTGTTTCCAGCGACTGCTGATCAACCCGCAGTTGCTGTTGCAGCTGATCCCGCTCGGCGCTGAGCGAGTCGACCTGCTGTCGGGCATCTGCGAGCGTTCCCTCGGCCAAGGCGAGCCGTTCCGCAGCCCGGCGCTGCTCCGCCTGTAGCGTATTAAGCTCACGGCTTGTCGCCTCGAGTCGTGTCCGCGTCTCGGCCAATTCTGCGGCCAGGCGCTCGCGCTCTCCGGTATTCTCTTGCGACGCCTGCTCCAGTCGTTTCACCTGGTCGCCGAGCTGCCGGCCACGTTCGACTTCCAGGCTCAGTTCCTGCCGCAGCCGGTTGATTTCGGCAGACAAGGCCCGGTTGTCCGCCGTCGATGCAGCGGTGGACGGATCGCTTTGAGCATGCGCCGCGCCAATGGCGCAGGCGCCGAGCAGACAGAGTGCGGCGAGTGGCGCGCCGGAACCGGCGGGTCTTGCCGGTTTCGCAATGCCGGCGGGAAGGGCTGAGGTGCGGATCATGGTTCGGCCTCCGGATCTTTGTTGTTGGTCGGCTCTTCTGTCGGGCCTCTGGCGGCCAGTATAGCCAACCGTCAGGGTCAATTGGTGCCGTCCGCTGCTACGGCGGGCGCCGGGCCGGGCGAAAGAAATTCGCCCCGCGGCCGATACGCCGCGAAAGGCGCCATCTGACCGCCCCTGCCGTGCCACGGGCACGGCATCACCGATTCGCCCCGACATGAAGAGGACTCGCATGCATTCCACTCGACAATCCCTGTCCTGGATGTTGGTCTACCTGGCGGCGGTTGGGACGATCTGCGTGCTGCTGCTGGAGCCGCTGCGCAGTGCCTTCATCGCGAACTGGGGTTTCAACTCTGTCATACTCGGCGTGTTGACCGTCGGCATACTGATCAATTTCCGCCAGGTCATGATACTGAACACCGAGATCAACTGGATCCGTGTGTTTCGTACCGGGCAACCCGGAATTTCGGTTACCGCAGAACCCCGCCTGCTGAAGCCACTCGCCGCGCATCTGAGCAAGCGGCGCCGCGACCGTTTCAGCCTCTCGGCGCTCGCATTGCGCACCATCCTCGACGGGATACGTGAACGGCTCGACGAATCGCGAGAGATTTCGCGCTACCTGATTGGCACGCTGGTCTTCCTCGGCCTGCTTGGAACCTTCTGGGGCCTGATCAGTACCATCGCGGCGGTTGCTCAGGTGATCGGGGCCCTGGAGGTCGGCAGTACGGACTTTGCTGCGGTGTTCTCCGATTTCAAGCAGGGGCTGCAGGCGCCGTTGAGTGGGATGGGTACCGCGTTCAGCTCATCACTGTTCGGTCTCGGCGGCTCGCTCGTGCTGGGTTTTCTGGATCTTCAGGCCGGGCATGCGCAAAACCGCTTCTTCAACGGCCTGGAGGAATGGCTGACCGGTGTGACCCAACTGGTCGACGACTTGGCTGCGCCGCCACTGACCGAAGCGGCCGCCGAGCTGCGGGGCGAGGCCGTGGCGCCGACCCTGCAGATGCTCGTGGAGGCCATCCATTCCGAGCGCCGGCTGCTGGAGGAATTCCTTGTGGCGCAAGCAGGCACGCCGCCCGCGCGCGACGAACCGGCCGTGCACCGGGCGCAGGAGGCCTGAAGGCATGGCTGCGGTCGCGAGACGCGCCCGACGCACGATCGACGTCTGGCCCGGTTATGTGGATGCGCTCGCCGCGTTGTTGATCTTGGTGATCTTCGTGTTGCTGCTGTTCAGTTTTGCGCAGTTTCTGTTGTCACAGCTGCTCGATGCCCAGGAGACGGAACTCGACGTGATGTACCGGCGCGTCGTGGAACTGACCGATCTGCTCGGCCTGGAACAGGAGCGCAGCTCCGCGCTCAGCGAGGATGTCGCCGGGTTGACGCTGCGGGTAGACGGACTGACGGGACAGAACACTGCACTGAACGCACAGGTCGTGGATCTCGGGAGGCGCAACCGGGCGAAGCAGGACGAGATTGGCGAACAACTGCTGCTGATCGCGAGCCTGCAGGAGGACGTGGGCAGTCTGCGCGTGCTGCGCTCGCAGCTCGAGGCCGATGTCGGACGGCTGGCCTCGGAACTGGATCTGAATCTGCAGGCGCTCGGTGCCGAACGCGACCGCTCCAAGGCGCTCACCGCACAGCTGGCGGACGAAACCGAGCGGACGCTACTGGTTCAGCGCGAGCTGGAGGAACGCGACATCCGCATCCAGGCGTTGTCCGCATTGGTCGCGCAGCGCGACCTGGCGATCGCCGAGGAGCGTGAACTCGGCGCCGCGGCGCGGGCCGAGCTCGTGCTCCTCAACAAGCAGCTCGATACGCTCGAAAGCCAACTCGAAGAGATCGCGCTCGCACTGGCGGTGTCCGAAGCACGCAAGGAGGAACAGGCCGCGCAAATCGAAGAACTCGGCCAGCGTCTGAACGTCGCGCTGGCACGCGAGGTCAATCGGCTGCAACAGTATCGTTCCGACTTCTTCGGTCGCCTGCGGGATCTGCTCGACGCCAATCCGGCGATCCGGGTGGTGGGCGACCGCTTCGTTCTGCCTTCCGAGCTGTTGTTCGACTCGGGCAGTGCTGCGCTGGCCGGTCCCGGCCGGGCGGAGCTGGCGAAACTCGCGGCCACGCTGCACGATCTCGCATTGCGCATCCCGGCCGACATCGACTGGATCCTGCGCATCGACGGGCATACCGATCGGGTACCGATCAATACGGCACGCTTCGCTTCCAACTGGGAGCTCTCGACGGCCCGAGCGCTATCGGTAGTGCAGTTCCTCGTCGATCAGGGCATTGCACCGCAACGTCTCAGCGCCGCCGGGTTCGGTGAGTTCCACCCGATCGACCCGGCCGCGACGCCCGACGCGTTGCGACGCAATCGCCGCATCGAGCTTAAGCTTACGGCGCGCTGACGGGCTCCCGTTGGCCGACTGCCGATTCGGGACCGGGCGAAGACCCCAGAACGAGAGCGCCGTCTAGGCCCAGCCGGCCGGCGCCCAGCTGTCCATCATCTTGATGCGTGCGGCGTGCAGCCGTTCCGACATCAGGCCTGCGAAACGTTTCATCAGCGCGTAGCCGAAATCGGTGTCCTTCTCGCAGTAACGCAACAGGGCTTTGCCATCGAATATGAGCACTTTGGCGTCGGATCGGGCCTTCGCCTCGAACGTCCAGCGGTAAGGGGGAATCAACCAGGACCAGCCGAGCACATCATCGGGTCCGAGCGACTGAACTTCGAGTGCGGGCCCGTAAATCGCCGGGACCTCGACCTCGATCGAGCCCTCTCTTAGGATGTAGAAATGCTCGGCGGGCTCCTGCTGCTGGAACAGCAGGTCGCCCGCCGCATACGTCTCCTCGCGGGCATGCTTGACCAAGATCTCGATATGGGCGGGATCGAGGTCGGAAAAGATCGTGTGGGACTGAAGGTAGCTGAACAGGTCCGTATCGCTCATTTGCGGAGACTCCTGTGCGGGCGCCTGAATTAAAGCGGCTTGATCCGACTGATCCGCTCTGGCAACAGTCTGAGACTTTAGCATACGGGCTACTGCCGGGCCCGCTGCAGCGATGGAACCCCGCTGTTGCACGCCGGCGCGGAGCCAGTCCCGCGTTCCGGCCGCCCAGGGTCGCGCATGCCCGAGGGCCACCGGATGGGCGGATGGGGTAGTCTGCAGCTCTTTGACGTCTGGTCGGGGAGACGGCGACAGACGCGAACGAGGACGCGGGGAGGGCGTGGCATGCTACTGGGCGGCGATATCGGCGGTACCAAGACGGTCCTTGCACTGTACGCAATGGATCGGGGGGTCCTTGGCGAGGCCCTGCACAAAACCCGCTTCGCAAGCGCGAGTTACTGCTGCCTGGAGGACATGGTTGCAGAGTTTCTGCGTGAAACCGGGGCGCAACCCGTCGCGGCAAGCTTCGGCGTCGCCGGCCCGGTCACGGACCGGCGGCATGCTCGGATCACCAATCTCCCCTGGACCATCAGTGCCGAAAACATCGGCAGCTCGTTTGGTATCCGCGACGTCTATCTGCTCAACGATCTGCGTGCCATCGCGGTCGCGGTGCCGCACCTCGAACCGGACAGCATCTGCACGCTGCATCCCGGTACCCCCAGGCCGCACGGAAACATCGCGGTCGTGGCCCCGGGGACCGGGCTTGGTACGGCCTTTCTGGTCTGGACGGGCGAGCGCTATATCGCATGCGCCAGCGAGGGGGGACATGCCTCTTTTTCGCCGCGTACCGCGCAGGAAATCGGACTGCTGAAATACCTGCAGGGTCGCTATGGTCATGTCAGTTTCGAGCGTATCGCGTCCGGCCGCCATCTGCCGGACATCTATGACTTCTTCAGCGAGCGCTGCGACTATGTCGAGCCGGGCTGGTTGCGCGACGCGCTTTCGCGGGTGCCCGACCGGACGCCCGTGATCGTGCAGGCGGCCATCGCGAACCGGGCCGAGATCTGCGAGGCGACGCTGGACCTGTTCGTGCAGGTGCTCGCAACCATCACCGGCAACCTGGCCGTCACGCTGCTGCCGAGCGGCGGCATCTATCTCGCCGGCGGCATCCCGCCGCGCATCCTCGACCGATTGCAGCGACCCGATTTTCTCGATGCGATAGCGGACAAGGGGCGATTCTCGCATCTCACTGCCAGCATGCCCGTACATGTGATATTGGATTCCACGGTCGCGTTGCGTGGCGCGGCGTGGTTTGGCCTCGAGGCCTTGCGGCGGCAAGCCGCTGCCGGCTAGCCGCGATGCACGACTCGCCGGGGCATGGGACGCGGTGCGAAATCTGGCACAATTCCGCCGACAGCCCGCCGGGCGACCGTCGATGGTGAACGTATGTCTGAAGGCCTCGCTATACCCATGCTGGGTTTCGTTGCCGCTTCCGGTACCGGCAAGACCACGTTGCTGACCCGGCTCATACCGGCGCTGCGCGCCCGCGACATTCGCTGTGCCGCGATCAAGCACTCACATCACGACTTCGACATCGACGTACCGGGCAAGGATTCCTATCGGCTGCGCGAGGCGGGTGCCCAGCAGGTGCTGCTCGCGTCGCCGTATCGCATCTTTTCTGTCGAACAAGGTGACGGGCAGACGGAGCCACGACTGGTTGACCTCCTCGCGCGCCTCGACCTGTCGGTGATCGATCTCATCCTGGTCGAGGGATTTCGCGAAGAGCGGCTGCCCAAGATCGAGGTACATCGCCCGGCGCGGGGCATGCCGCTATTGTGTCTGCAGGACGCAGACATTATTGCGGTGGCCAGCGATGCCGATCCGACGCGGCCGCTACCCGTCCCGACACTGCCGCTGAATGCGCCGGCCGATGTCGCCGGCTTCATCGTCCGCTGGTTGCGGGGGGGCGGGGCGGCAGGGGGCAAAAAGTCCGGGAAAGCGCATTGACGACCGTCATGGGCAGCCGGGGGTTGTCAGGGGTTATGCTGCGCGAAATTTCTCGCATCGGGTGATTGCATGACCGAACAGATTCGTCGTGTCGCCGTCTGGGGTGGTTGGCTGCGCCTGGCGCACTGGTCGCTGGCCGGCGCGACCTTGCTCCTGCTGGCGACCGGTTGGTTGATCGGCAACTCGCCGGCGATCGCCGAGTCGGCCGCGGAGATCCACTACCTGGGCGCCGCACTGTTGCTGTTTGCGTTGGTACTGCGGCTGTTTCTCGGCTTCTTCGGCAACCCGGGCGAACGCTTGGCGCAGTTGTTGCCGCGAGATCAGGAATTCGATGGCATGCGTGCGAGCCTGCTGTTCTATCTGTCGCTGGGCCGGGCACGCCTGCCTGCCTGGTTCGCCCACAACCCGTTATGGAAGCCACTCTATCTCTTTCTGCTGGTGGTCCTGTGCCTGTCCGTGCTGACCGGCTGGCTGATGCAAGAGACGCCGCTGATCGGCCACCTGTACCTGCCGCGGGTGCATGTCTGGCTGGCCAATACCGTTGCGGTACTGACCGCTGCCCACCTGTTTAGCGTGATCCTGCAGGATCTCAGGGGTACCACTGCGGATATTTCGGCGATGGTCAACGGTCATCGCTATTTCGGTATCGAACGCGATGGACTGGTCAGGCCCGAGATTCCGCAGGTATCGATCCGCCTGGACGAGCTGGGACGCTCGGGCGATTCAAAACGGGAAGGCTGAACGCGTGTGCGCGACCAGCCCGATGTAGGCGAAGCACGACAGCGCAGCCACAAAGGCCATGGTCCGGACACGGCGCGTCCTGCCAAGCCGCAACGCGACGAATCCAAGCGCAATGTACGCCACTAGCACGAGCAGTTTCGCAGTCAGCCAGGGGCTGTTGCCCGGGCTCAGATGCAGCTTGACCGCCATCCAGACGCCGCTGAACAGGAGCAGGCTGTCGATCAGGTGCGGCCAGGTCCGCATCCACGCGCGCCGCGGCAGTCCGGACCCTGCGAGCACGAGACCGCCGCGCAGTGCGAACCCGGCGATCGACAGCAGCGCGCAGGACTCGTGAACCAGCTTCAACGTGACATGTTCCGGGATCATCGGGCAGGGTTGACGGCGGGAGGCGCCCGGCCGGCGCCCCGGCGTGGTGTCACTTGATCCCTTTCAGCCTCTCGCGCAGCGCGGAGGTCACGGTCTCGAGCACCTGGATACGCGCCCAACGCTTGTCATTGCCGGCGATGAGGTTCCAGGGCGCGTGACTGGCGCTGGTGCGTGCCAGCATTTCGTTGGTTGCCTCGCGGTACTGGTCCCATTTCTCGCGGTTGCGCCAGTCCTCGTCGGTGATCTTGTAACGCTTGTACGGTGTGTCCTCGCGTGCCTTGAAACGGGCCAGCTGCTCGTCCTTGCTGATCTGCAGCCAGAATTTCTGGACCACGATACCGGCCTGGGTGAGCTGTTCCTCGAAGTCGTTGATCTCCAGGTAGGCGCGTGCCCAACCGGCGTGGCTGGTAAAGCCTTCGACCCGCTCGACCAGCACCCTTCCGTACCACGATCGGTCGAAGATGGTCATGCGTCCGCCACGCGGTATGTGGCGCCAGAACCGCCAAAGGTAATGGTGGGCCTTTTCCTCGTCGCTCGGTGCGGCGACTGAGATCACCTGGCGCAGGCGGGCGTCGATTGCCTGGGTCACACGGCGGATCGAGCCGCCCTTGCCGGCGGCGTCGACCCCTTCGAACACCAGCACGGTCGAGATCTTCTCGCCGTAGGCACGCCACGCCAGGTCGTTCAACTCGTTCTGCAGCGCACGCAGCTTGCGGCGAAAGCCGTCACGCGAGATCGTCTGTGTCAGGTCGACGCGGTCGAGCAGGGAGATACGTGCCTCGGGGGCATCCGGCAGGACGCTGCCGTTGCCGCCCGACGGCGCCTCTTCGGTGCGTCGCTCTTCATGCGGTGTCTGTGCGAGGGCGTCATTGATCTCGCGCAGCAGGATGCGGCCGGTGGTCATGTCACGGTAGCGCTTGTCGGTCGCCTCGATGATATGCCATGGGGCACGGCCGATATCGGTGCTGCGCACGACCCGGTCGGCGACCTCCTCGAAACGACGGTACTCCTGGCTGAACTTAGACTTGCGGGGCAGCATTTTCCAGCGACTGCGGTCGCTGCGCGCCAAAGCCTTCAGTTTTCGCCGCTGGTCCTTCTCGGCCATGTGGTACCAGCACTTTACGATGACCGCGCCGTCGTTGATCAGCATGCGCTCCAGTTCGCGGATCGTACGCAGACACTGATCGAGCTTGGCATCGTCCCACTTGCCGGTGAAACGCTGCTCGATCGGCCAAAGGTACCAGCCACTGAAGAACACGCCGATCTCGCCGCGCCGGGGCATTGCGCGCCAGAAGCGCCACGCCCTCGGGCGCAACCTTTCTTCGTCGCTTTCCTCCCAGAACGCGTAGACGTTCACGCCGCGCGCATCCAGCCATTCGTCTAGAGCGTTGACCACCCCACCTTTGCCCGCGGCTTCGACGCCGGCGATGATGACATACACCGGTATGTTGCGTTCCCTGATCGCGATCTGCGCTTCGAGGAGTTCGGTGCGCAGGTCGCCAACCTGCGCTCGATAGGCCTTCTTGCTCAGGGTACGACCGATCTTGGCTGTGGCGAACATGGCTGACTCCTCCTCAGTTGCCGGGAAGCGCGCCGCTGATGTGGTGTTCGGCCGCGAAGTCGAGCATGCGCTGGATCGACTTTACCGCCTGATCGCGTACCGCCGACGCCACCTCGATCGCGTTATGGCCGGTGATCAGCACCTGCTCCAGGTTTTGCAATGCGTTCATCGCCATCCACGGGCAGTGGGCGCAAGACTCGCAGGTTGCCCCGGCGCCGGCGGTAGGAGCAGATATCAGTTTCTTGTCCGGCGCGAGCTGATGCATCTTCCAGAAAATGCCGTCGTCGGTTGCGACGATGAACTCCCGGTTGGGCATCTGCGCCACGGCTTTGATGAGCCGGGTTGTGGAGCCGACCACGTCTGCCTGTTGCAGTACGTCGTCGGGCGACTCGGGGTGCACCAATACCGCGGCTTCCGGGTGCAGGCGTTTGAGGCGCTGCAGCGCGAAGCCCTTGAACTCCTCGTGCACCACGCAACTGCCCTCCCAGAGCAGGATGTCCGCCCCTGTCTGCTGCTGGACGTAGTGGCCGAGGTGTTTGTCCGGCGCCCAGAGTATCTTCTCGCCGCGCGCGTGCAGGTGCTCAACGATCGGCAACGCGATGCCCGATGTCACCATCCAGTCGGCGCGCGCCTTCACCGCGGCGCTGGTGTTGGCGTAGACCACGACGGTCCGCTCGGGATGGGCGTCGCAAAACGCGCTGAACAGCTCCGCCGGGCAGCCCTCGTCGAGCGAGCAGGTCGCGCCCAGATCCGGCATCAGCACACGCTTCTCGGGGTTGAGTATCTTCGCGGTCTCACCCATGAAGCGGACGCCGCAGACTACGATGGTGTCCGCATCGCTGGTCGTGCCGTAGCGCGCCATTTCCAGCGAGTCGGCGACGCAGCCTCCGGTCTCTTCGGCGAGTGCCTGTAGGTCTCCGTCGACGTAGTAGTGGGCGACCAGCACCGCATTCTGGGCGCGCAGCTGCGCCTTGATACGTTCCTTCAGCGCCTGTTTGTCCACGTCGGAGAGTCTGGGCCAGACCGGATGCTTGGGGACCTCGACGGTCGGGGGTGTTGTGCGGTCGACTCTGCTCGGTTGTGCGGTCATTTGATGATCTCCACCCGCTTGGGGTGCCGGGCGCGGTACTCCCGGGCCGGTCGGTGTTTGCCGTTGCGCCGCTGCCGTCCGGTCTGCTCGATAAGGCCCAGCGACAGAATACGTTTGCGAAAGTTTCTCTTGTCCAGTGGTTGGTTAAGCAGTGTCTCGTAGACCGCCTGCAGCTCAGTCAGCGTAAACCGCTGGGGCATGAACTGGAACGCGATCGTCGAGTAATCCAGTTTGGCAACCAGCCGCCGGTGCGCCAGCTCGATGATCTGCGCGTGATCGAAGGCCAGCGGTGGCAGCTCGTCGAAGGCGTGCCAGGCCACCTCGGATGCATCGCTGGCCGCGCGCGGCGCAGCCAGCGCACCCTGTGGCACCAACGCGTAATAGGTCACGCTGATCACCCGTTCGCGCGGATCACGGCGGGTCGCGCCGAACGTGTAGAGCTGTTCCAGGTACAGTCCGCCGATCCCGGTTTCCTCCTGCAACTCGCGCGCGGCACAGGTGTCCAGGTCCTCGTCGATGTCAAGAAATCCCCCCGGCAGCGCCCAGCAGCCCTGGTGTGGTGCGTTCGCGCGTCTCACCAGCAGCGTGGCCAGGCGTCCGTCGCGGATCGTGAAGACCACCACATCGGTGGTGACCGCCGGGTGCGGGTAGGGATAGCTGAACGTCTCTCGCGGTGCACGCATCGAATGCTCGGTGTCGCTTCTACACGCACCAGGGTAGTGTGTTCAATACACTAATTCAAGTCGCCGGCCAAAGACGCGCGGCGCCGCGCGCACCACTGCTGTCGCCGTGCACCGGACGCAGCAGGCGGGTCCGAACGACGTCCGAGAACACGTACCGGCCCCAGCGGTGCGGCACCGTCGTGTAGAGACGCTCGATGTTGGACAGCCCGCCGCCGAGCACGATCGCGTCGGGATCCAGCACATTGATCACACTCGCCAGGCAGCGTGCGAGCCGGTCCTCGTAGCGACCGAGACAGGCGACCGCGGCCGGTTCGCCGACGGCCGCCCGCTGCGCAATGACCAGCGCGGACCTTGGTGGCGCGTCGTTCGCATAATCGCGCGACATGCCAGGGCCGCAGAGGAAGGTCTCGATACAGCCCCGCTTGCCGCAGTAGCACGGTGGCCCGGGGCGCTCGTCGTCATTCGGCCAGGGTAGTGGATTGTGGCCCCATTCGCCCGCGATTGCGTTCGGCCCGTGCAGCAGCTTGCGATCGATTACGATGCCGCCGCCGGTGCCCGTTCCGAGGATCACGCCGAAAACACTGCGCATACCCTCGGCCGCTCCATCCGCCGCCTCGGACAGCGCGAAGCAGTCTGCGTCGTTGGCGATACGCACCGGATGCCCCAGTAGCGCAGCCAGGTCGCGGTCGAGCGTCTTGCCGTTGAGGCAGGTCGAGTTCGCGTTGCGCAGATGTCCGGTGGCCGGTGACAGTGATCCGGGCGTGCCCACCCCGACGCTGCAGCGGTCGCCGCGGCGCCGCTGCAGCCGCTCGGTCAGTCCCGCGACCGCGGCCAGCGTGGCCGCATAGTCGCCGGTCGGGGTGGCGAGCCGCTCACACAGGCTGACCCGGTCGTCCGATTCGAGAACGATGCCCTCGATCTTGGTCCCGCCGAGGTCGATACCGATCCTTGGCATCCAAGCCTGCCGTCAGGCCTTCTGCTCGTCCTGCGCTGCCTCCTCGGCCTTCGCCGCCGCCAGCTCCAGTGCCGCATGTCCGGATGGATTCGTGAAACGGTCGTTCAGATCCTGTACGTAACGGTCGGCATCTTCCAGGACCTGGAGTACGCGCTTCCGGCTGCGCCGGGTCCAGCCGACCGGCTTGCGCGAGAATATGCTATGCCACGGGCGGGTGTTCAGCACGAAGGCCTGCTTCAGGTTGCCGCGGATCCCCTCCTGCTTGGCGATCCGCTGGGCCGCGCCCATCAGCGATTTTGCGGCGAGCCGTCGGATGCCGAAGTGGATTGCGAGCCAGACAAGAAATGCAGCGAGTGCGGCGAGGTAGATGCTCATCGGTGTTGCGGTCAGGCGGTCCCACCAGGTCGCATTGAGGCGGGTCCCCTCCCACTGCCCGAGCCGCGCGGTGACGAACAGGAAACCCCCGATGATCAGCGCCGCCGCGATCGCATCGCCAATCAGCGTGCGCTTGCGCCAGCGGGCGATCAGCCCATTGAGGCTCGGCACCACCTTCTCCTCGTAACTGCGCGCGGCTTTCTCCAACGATCCCACGATGCGGTAGGCTCGCTCCACCTCGACCTGCTCCATGCGATCGTGGATCTCGGCCAAGTCACTGTCGCGCTTGGCCTCGAAGCGGCGGCGCAGCGCCTCGTCCGGGATCGGGTTGGAGGCCTCCGGGCTGTAAATGGTGAAGAAGCGACCGGCGGTCAGGCCCTGCTCGCCGAGCGCGCGCTGCCAGGCCGCGACCACGTCTTCCGGGTTGTCCTCGCGGGCTGTCGTATCGAGCTGATTCAGGATGTACATGAACTTGCCCGAGTCCTGGCGGTTGATGGTCTTGGCGACGAGGTGATCCAGCGTGTCGCGCATTGCCCCCGGCTCCGGGTGGCGCGCGTCGAAGAACACGAGGACCAGGTCGGACAGGTCCATGATGTGGTCGGTGATCTTCAACGTGGAGGTGCGTTGTGCGTCAGCATCAAATCCGGGTGAATCGATGAGTATCTTGCCGCGCAGTGCCGGGCTGGCGCTGGTCTTGAGCTGCAGGTAGGCGTCGATCCGCGACCCCTCGCCGGCGGCAACCTTCTCGATCTCCCCGCTCACCTTGTAGAAAGGAAACCGCGGGTCGGAGTCGAGCGCCACGCCCGGCAGCGCGTGGGTGGTGTCCTGACTGCTGTAACACAGCACCGTGAACTTGTCGTCCACCGCCTGGTTACCGCTGCGTTGGAGCTTCACGCCGAGGTAGTGGTTGATGAAGGTCGACTTGCCGGCCGAGAAGGTGCCAAGGACCGAGATCAGGGGCCACCAGGGTATCTGCGTCGCGTAAGACTGCTCGGGGTCGAACAGGCCCATGCGATACGCAACCGTATCGAGCTCGCGAAAACTCTGCACTGTCGTGAGCAGGACCGGGTTCTCCTGCTCCAGGTGTTCTTCCAGGTGTTTCAGACGGGTCTCAATGACCGGGCCGGCGACAGGCATCTCACGCTCCTCCTCGTTATTCTCGACGGTTATTCGCTGCATACTAGCGCGTCGCGCCTGCCGGCGGATAGCGTGCGACGGCATCGGCAGCCCTGCTCGCCCCGGTCCGGGTTCGGCCGCACCCTGGCCCCGCCGGGGCTCCGCGACACGAATGGAACGATTGCTTTATTGCAATTGACGCTGCGACTAGCGGATAATCATTGGACGCTTAAATGCTCGAAAACGTCCCCAAAAGGCTTTGCAATTGCATGCCGTCGAGAGGTTTTTCTGCGTATGACCAGGGGGGTCGAGTGGCCTGCGGACAACGCGTGCCCCGGATTCACACCTGCGCATGCGCGTCTTTGAGGAGGCCACGAGATTGCCGTTCTTTTCGCCCGGACCGCGCCTCCCCAGCATGAATCCCGCACCAGGCACCGAACGCCCCGATACCCGGCGTGGGACGGACTGCGCCAGAAGCAACAACAGGTCATCCGAAACAATGCACAACACGCTGATTGCCACGATCTCCGCTGCCGCCATCGCCTTCTCGGCGTCGACCGCCGCGCAGAGGGCTGAGTTTGCGGACATCTTCGTGGTCAAGGAATCCTCCGAGACGCCGACCGTCGTGGTCAGCGGCAACGTTGTCCCGTTCAAGGAGGTGACCCTCGCGGCCCAGCTGCCCGGACGTGTCAAGTTCATTGCCGGCATCGAGGGTGAGGCGTTCGAGGCGGGTACGACGCTGATCGCGCTCGACGAAACCGAGTTGCTCGCCAAGCGCAGTGCGGCCTATGCCCAACTTGCCGCGGCCGACGCGCAGGCGCGCAATGCCGGTGTGCAGTACTCGCGCGAGTTGTGGTCGCCGCAGTCCAGCAACGCGCCAGGGGGCATGGCCATACCGAATCTGTTCGATCAGATGTTCACTCGGCCGGCCGAGGATTTTTTCGGTCAGCGCGACCGCGGGGCCGAACGCAGCGCCGACCTCTACGCATCGAGCACGCGGATGGAGCAGGCGCGCAGCGCGATGCTGCAGGCGCAGTCGGAAATCCGGGCGATCGACGCAAAACTGCGTGACGCGAAGAGTCTGGCGCCGTTCGACGGCGTGATTCTCGAAAAGTTCGTCGAGGAGGGTGACACGGTGCAGCCTGGCCAGCCGATGCTGCTGTTCGCTGACGTCACTTGGCTGCAGATCGAGGTGGACGTGCCGGCGAGCATCGCCCGCGGCTTGCAGCCGATGACCGTTCTGCCGGATGCCGCGACATTCGACGGCCATCCCGAACCGGTCGCGATACGCGTGGCCCAGATCTTCCCGATGGCGGACACACAGCGCCACACGATCAAGGTGAAGTTCGATATCCCGCAGGGGGTCTCGAAACCCGGCATGTACGCCCGGGTCCTGGTGCCGGACAGCACGGGTCCGATCAAAAGCCAGTTGCCGGTGATACCCAGCACGGCAATCCGCTATCGTGGCAGCCTGCCTGTGGTCTACATCCAGAACGAGCAGGGTGGGCCGGAGCTGCGCATGATCCGCCAGGGAAAGCGGCTGGACAACGGTATGACCATGGTGCTTTCCGGCATTGCCCCGGGTGACCGTGTGTACCCCAATCCGGGACCCGACATCATGAGCGCGAGCCGCGGCAATTAGTCTCGGATCATCCGAGGCGTCGGCCCCGTCGGCGTCGAGCAGCATTGCACAGTTGGATAGAAGACACGCATGAGCGATCTTGAAAATCGTCCCCCGGACGGTCCGGAGCACGGCAATCATCCGCCCGCGAATCTCGGCATGGCCGGGGCCATGGCGCGTTTTTTCATCAATTCACCGCTCTCTCCGCTGCTCTACATGGCGATGTTGATGCTGGGGATCCTCGGCCTGCTGATGACGCCGCGTCAGGAGGATCCGCAGATCTCCGTGCCGATGGTCGATCTGATCGTGCAGTATCCGGGTGCGGAGCCCGAACAGGTCGCGTCGCTGGCGGTTCAGCCGCTGGAGCGGATCATGTACGAGATCGAGGGCGTCGATCACGTCTACTCCGCCAGCCAGCGCGGCATGGGCGTCGTGACCATTCAGTTCGATGTCGGCGAGGAGATGGAAAACTCGCTGGTCAAGGTCAACGACAAGCTCGAATCCAACATGGATCGCATCCCGCCCGGGGTGATGCCGCCACTGGTCAAGGCCAAGGGCATCGACGATGTGCCGGTCGTGACGCTGACGCTGTGGTCCGAGAAGGACTACAACAATGATGGCGTACCCGACGTGGACGACTCGCAGCTGCGGCGCCTGGCCCAGTCCGTGATGCAGCATATCAAGGAGATCCCGGACACCGGTGATAGCTTCGTCGTCGGGGGGCGCGCGGAGCAGGTCACGGTAGAGGTCTTTCCCGAGCGTCTGGCCGGCTATGGCCTGAGCCTTGCGCAGGTGGCGCAGGCGATCACCGCGTCTAATCGCGAGCAGCAGATGGGTGGGGTGGAGTCGGGCGGCTCGCACATGATGGTCGTATCCGGCGCCTTCCTCGAGACGGCCGAGGACATCAATCGCCTGCAGGTCGGCAGTCACCAGGGGGTGCCAGTCTATGTCTACGACGTCGCCGATGTGCGACAGGGCCCGGAGGACGCGTCGCAGACGGTCGCCTACTATACCGGCGCGGCGGCCGAGGACCCCGATCAGGCGATCAGTGTGCCGGCGGTCACCATCGCGGTGGCGAAGAAGAAGGGCACCAATGGTGTCACTGTGGCCGAGGCGATCATCCAACGCGTCGAAAATCTGCGTGGCCGGCTGATCCCGAACGACGTCAATGTCAGTGTCACGCGCAACTACGGCCAGACGGCCGAGCAGAAGGTCAACGACCTGATCTTCAAGCTGTTCGTCGCGACCATGTTCGTGTTCCTTCTGGTCTGGATTGCCTTCCGTGCCCTCAAGCCGGCCTTCGTCGTGCTGTTCGTGGTCCCGGTGGTGCTGTTGTTTACGATCCTAGTCGCGATGCTGCTCGACTTCACCATCGACCGGGTTTCTCTGTTCGCGCTGATATTTTCCATCGGCATCCTGGTCGACGATGCGATCGTCGTGGTCGAGAACATCTACCGGCGCTGGCTCGAGGAAGGCAAGACCGACATGGAGACCGCGGTCGATGCGGTGCGAGAGGTCGGCAACCCGACGATCCTGGCAACCCTGACGGTCATCGGCGCGCTGCTGCCGATGGGGGCTGTCACCGGGATGATGGGGCCATATATGCTGCCGATCCCGGTGCTTGGTTCGGTGGCGATGGTGATATCGCTGTTCGCCGCGTTCGTGTTCACGCCGTGGTTTGCGATACACGGCATGTTCAGGCCGACCATGCAGTATCTCAAGAGTGCAGAAACCCGCGAACACAAAGAGGCCGAATGGCTGGAGGGCCAGTTTCGCCGCATCCTGATGCCGATGATTCTCGATCGACGCAAGGCCCGGCTGTTCAAGCTCGCCATGTGGGGCGTGCTGATCCTGATGTGTTCCTTTTTCTATTTCAAGTGGGTGGCGGTGAAGATGCTGCCGCTCGACAACAAACCCGAATTCTCCGTGGTGCTGGACATGCCCGAGGGCACGGCGCTCGCCGACACCGGCAATATGGCGCACATGATCGCCGAACGCCTGCGTCGGATGCCCGAGGTGACCGCGGCGCAGATCTATGTCGGGACTGCGCGTCCGTTCGATTTCAACGGTATGGTCCGGCACTATTACCTGCGCCAGTCGCCCTGGCAGGCAGAGATCCAGCTACAGCTGCTCAACAAGACCGAGCGCGATCGCTCGAGCCACGAAATCGCGGTGGATGCGCGTGCCCAGGTCAAGGAACTGGTCGAAGGGACGCGCGCCCGGTTCTCAGTGGTCGAGATGCCCCCTGGGCCGCCGGTGCTGCAGTCCGTGGTGGCCGAGGTGCACGGCCCGGACCCGGACACGCGCCGTCAGGTCGCGCAAGATCTCACCGAGATCTTCGCGCAGACGGAGAGCTTGCGCGACGTGGATAACTACATGCGCGAGCCTTACGACTACTGGCATTTCGAAGTTGATCAGGAAAAGGCGCAACGCCGTGGGATATCGGTGGAAAGCATCAACCGCGAACTGTCGATGGCGCTGGGCGGCTTCGTGCTCGGCGACGTTAAGCAGCGCGCCGGCCACGAGCCGATCAACATTGTGATCCAGGTCCCGATGGCGGAGCGGTCGCAGATCAACCGCCTTGGCGACATCCTGGTCCAGTCGCCGACCACTGGCGCCGCGGTCCCGCTGCGCGAGCTGGGCCGGTTCGAGCGCCGCACCGAGTCGCACATCATCTACAACAAGGATCTGCGCCCGGTGGAATACGTCGTGGCCGACGTTGGAGGTCGTCTGGCGGCACCGATCTACGGCATGCTCCAAGTCGAGGAGAAACTGGAAGAACTCGGCTGCCGTACGCCCGATGGTGTCGACCTCTGCGATCACATCTACTACACGGGGCCGCCGCCGGACGACAGCAGTTCTGCGATCGAATGGGCCGGCGAGTGGACCGTCACCTACGAAACGTTTCGTGATATGGGTATCGCGTTCGGTGCGGCCCTGATCCTGATCTACATTCTGGTGGTCTGGGAATTCGGTAATTTCCGGATTCCGGCCCTGATCATGGCGCCGATTCCCTTGACCCTGCTCGGCATCATTCCGGCGCACACGCTATTCTTCCAGATGGGCTGGGGCGGCGAGTTCACCGCGACCTCGATGATCGGCTGGATCGCGCTGGCCGGGATCATCGTGCGCAATTCGATCCTGCTGGTGGACTTCTCGGTGCACCGGATTCAGGAAGGGGACTCGGTCGTTGATGCGGTGATCAGCGCCTGTAAGACGCGAACGCGGCCGATCCTGATCACCGCGCTCGCGCTGGTGGCCGGCTCCTCGGTGATTTTCTTCGATCCAATCTTTCAGGGTATGGCGATTTCGCTCGCCTCCGGCGTGCTGGTTTCGACCCTGCTGACGTTGGTCGTGATACCGCTCGGCTGCGTCGCAGCGGCGGATTCCTTGTGTGCGGTTGCCGGTAGCAACAAGTGTCGCAAGTTTTCTGACGGCGAGGGCCCGGAGGGCGGCCCGGGTGGTCCGCAGGGCGGTGCACGGGTTGGCGATCCGCTCTGGGTGCGTGCGTGGGGTGGCTTCGCGAGCGTGCTGTTCGCCGTGGTCGGCGCGGTGGCGACACTGGCCGCTTGGCTGACTGGGCTGTTCAAGCGCACGTCGAAGCAGCCGGCCGGAACCGCCTCGCAGGCGGCCGAAGATCCGGTGCAAAAGGCCTCGGCGCCGATCCCGTCGGACCGCGCGGCCGAGGCGTCCTCATCGGCTTCGGCCAGCGGTGCGGACGCGTCGCTCGCCGCCAGGCCGGCCGTCGCGAGAAAGGCCGCGGCCAACAAGGCGCCTGCAAAGAGGGCCAGCGCAAAGAAAGCTGCCGCAAAGAAGGCCTCCGCGAAGAAGGCCTCCGCGAAGAAGGCGACTACCCGCAAGGTAAACGCAAAAAAGGCACCGGCGACGGGCAGGGCCGTCGGGTCACAGGCTTCGTCGAAGGAAAAGCCTCAAACGGGGAGGGCGGGGACCGGACAAGCTGCCCAGGTGCGCGAGGCCGGTGCCCGGGACGGGGCCGTGGTGCGAAAAACCGGTACACGCGCGTCGTCGCCTGCTGCGAAGCCCGGCATGGGTGCTACGCGGAAAAAGGGTTCAGGTAGGCGGGGTATCCAGTTGAAAAGTCTCGGAAAACAAGGTGACGACGGTCTAAACTAGGGTTAGCGGTGCAGATCTGGTTTGCGCCGACCGAATCCTTCGGTCGTGCAGTGGCGGAGCCAGGTCGTTATCCGGGGGTAATAACTTGGTCGCGCGACTGCTGAGTATCGGCCTCGGCCTGGGCCTATTGGCGCAGGCCGGTGTGGCGTTCTTGCCGTTGTCGGCGGCACACGCCGGCCCGGCGGTCGCCGCACTGCAATCCCGGCCTCCCACGTTTCGGCCGTTCGTGCGCGGCGAGCCCATCCAGCAAAGATCTGCGCCTGTGTGGCGGCCGCGATACCAGGTAGCGTCGGGTCCCGCCGTGCGCAGGCCTCTTTTCAACCGTGGCAGCGCGGCGCCGCTGATCGCGATGCCGCGGGCCGGTGTGCGCAAGGCGGAGCCGGCGACACGCGGCCAGGAACTGGGTTTGCGGTTTCGGCCCGATGAGCGCGAGTCGCCTTATTACGGGCAGTCTGGTTCCCCCCCCGATGCGCGCGGCGACCGTGGATTCTCCTCCGAATCACAGTCCGACTTTCGTCCGATACCCAGGCGGCGCAAACGCACCTATGAGGAAATGCAGTCTGAACTGTCGTCGCCGATGCCACCGCCAGCACCGGTGTTGCCGTACCCGTCGATGGCGCCGCCGCTGCCGGGCCAGGGACGCTACTGGCCTTGATCCGCGATTTCGGTTTGCGCTCCGATGCCTGATGGCGGCGATTCGCCGATGTTCCCGACAGTCCGGCCCGTTCATTGCCAGAGCGCGGAGCGGCAGGCGTTCGCTAGTCAGAGGCCCTACGGCGACCCGCCGAATTTGCACAATATGTTGTGATTGACACGGTTTAAATAGCGTATATATTGTGGAGAAATATCGGCCCTGTATTTGCACAGCAGCATTGACGGCAACTGGAGAGGTGGCAGCTTTGTTCCTGCGGACGTTTTCGATCGGGGTGGCGTGCGGGATGACCTGCCTGTTCGCCAACGTGGTATTGATTTCGGGTGCCACGCATGCGGCGCATCCGATCTCAACTGGACATGGCCTACAGGAGCGGCGCCCGCTTTTCCGCCCGCCGTCACGGGGATCTTCTTCGACGAGTCCAGCAACCCGCTGGCGCCCGCGCGCCAGGATCCCCAACCTGCACACGCCGACCTCGCCGCCAGAGCGACCGTTCATGCTCGTCCCGGGTGGGGGCTCGCCGTTCGACCAGGCTCCGAATCGCGAGCCGCAGGCGGTCCGTGACGCCAGTGCGACTTCCCCCCCGTCCAATCCTGACTACAGATTCAGACCGACTGACCGAGCGGCGCGATACCAGCCCCCCGGCCCGCAGGTCTCGGTAAGACCGCGCGCGCAGCGGCCGCCGCCCCTGACTTTCGGATCGCCGCAATTCCGCCCCGCGCAGCCGCGGTCGGTGAAGGTTTACGAGCAACTGTCGGCGGTCGATCCGGCGCAGGGTCCGCGAGCCGTGAACGCCATGCCTCGCTACGGGCTGCCCCCGATGGAGTTGCCGCTGCGACATCGCAGCTATTGGTTGGACTGGTGAACACGCTGCCTTCCGGGGCCGGATTCACGGCTGATCCGCGGCGGCTGGACGCGTACTGAGAGGTAGGCTATGGGTCCTGGTCTTCGAGCGACGACCTTGGGCGGCATTCTGTTGCTGTCCATCACCGCATTCCGGTCGGAACACGTGATCGCATTCGGTCAGCATTGGCGTCCGATGAGCGGCGTTGCGCCGGGTCCGGGTTGGGCAACGACATACCGGGAATCCGACCATGCTGGGTCCTGCCTCCGGTATCGCGGTGGCTGAGGCCCTGGATCAGGAAGCTGAATGATCACGGTTATCGGAAGTCTCAAGGGCGGGTCTGGCAAGAGCACCGTGACCTTCAATCTCGCGGTCTGGCTCGCGATGGCCGAGGTCGATGTCGCTGTTGTCGATGCCGACCCCCAAGCAACCCTGACCGATGCGCTGGAAGTGCGCAGAGAGGAGGGGTTCAAGCCGATGTTCGATCGCTTGCCCGCAGCCGCGCTCGATGATCGTCGCGCGCTCGCCAAGCGGGGGGAAGTGCTCGTCGATGTCGGTACCGCCTCAATGGACAATCTCCGGCTGGCGATATCGCTCGCTGACCGACTGTTGGTGCCCGTCCCCCCGAGCCAAGCGGATATCTGGTCCACTCAGCGTTTTCTACGTTTCATAGAAACGAACGTCGGCAAGCGCAAACCCGAAGTGCTCGGCTTCATCAATCGTGGTGACACTCACCGCGCGGTGCGTGAGTCCGACGAAGCCGCGGCGGCGCTCGTGTCGCTACCGGGTATACGCTTTCTGAAGCCCCGTTTGTCACAGCGCACCGTATACCGCCGCTCGTTCAGCGAGGGACTCACCGTCTTCGAGCAGCAACCCCGCGGCAAGGGGGCGGCGGAGTGGAACGCACTGGCTGCCGTGCTCTATCCTGACATGCTGTCTTAGCCCCGCTGATGCCGCCCGGGCTCGTATTGACCTTCCTGAACTGGCTGGCCACCCACCTGGTCATCATTACCCTGACCGGCTTTCTGGTCGCCGGCCTCTTACTTTCCGGTGTGCTCCCGTTGCCGGGTCGCCAAGGCGCGGGGCCCGACCCAGGTTTGCATCTGCCCGACGTCGGGCAGGATTCTGATCAGGTCGGTCCGCGCGAGCACGTGTCCGCGAACGCCGGTGTCCGACCGATCGCGCCGCAGACGACTGCGCAAGAAGGTCCCAGCCCGATTGGCGGCAACCTGCCGATCCATGGCCGGTCGGCCCCGGGGGCGGCTGGAGAGACGGCCGGTCGGGCCGAAGGCGGATTCCGTTTCAGGACGGAGGAGATCGCGACCGCGGACGATGCTCGCGGTGATCGGGACAGTCTGCTGCAGGCGGCGCGGCGAGCCTACTGGAACAACGACCTCAGCGCCGCGGAGTCCGCCTACCTAACGCTGATTGCCGCCTACCCGGGTGACGCTGATGCATTCGGGGAACTGGGTAACCTGTACGAGGCGATGGGTATGACCAGCGAGTCGCTCGATGCTTATTACGAGGCTGGGATGCGTCTCAAGGCAGCCGGTGAGCGAGCGAAGCTACAACAAGTCATTGACTTGTTTGAACGCAAAAAGGATCCACGGGTCGACGAGCTCAGACGTTGACGCGATTCCGCTGTGCCGCGAGGCGCCCTGCCACGTGGATTTGTTTGCCCCCCGCTGCTCCGCTAGTATCTTTGCTGCGGCGTTCTGTGCTAAATTAGCAAGTTCTGATAAACAAAATACTGAGGGTTTCCCGTGAGCAATGCCAAAGAGGTCGCAGCCGGCGGCGTCGACTCTGACGCGGAGTATGCGAGGCTCTCTGAAGTCTTCGAGTCCAGCGCGCGGCGCTGGGAATTGATTGTCTATCCGTCCTTGTTCGCGTTCATCATTCTCGCTGCATACGGTTTCTATCTTGTCTACAACCTGGCCAAAGATGTTCACTATTTGGCGATCAGCGTGGACACGAACATGACGACCCTGGCCGGTAACATGCAGAATGTGTCGGAAAACATGGGCCAGTTGACTGCAAATATCCGTGCGATGACGGTCACGATGGATTCGATCGACAACAAGGTTGCGACCCTGGAGCCGATGCTGGCCAACCTCGATTCCATGGACGGCGCCATTCAATCGATGACGTATGCGACTCATTCGATGGGTCATTCGACGCAATACATGCAGCGCGACATGGGACGCTTGAGCCACAGTGTCGGACGCCCGATGTCCTTCATGAATGCATTCATGCCCTGGTAGGTTCGAGGCATCAATGCGATGAAAAAGGCCCCTGATCGGGGCCTTTTTCACGCAATGTGGTGGCTCAGCCGAACTGTTCCTCTTGCTCGGCGTCGAATGTAATGGTGCTCGAGGGTTCCTGTAGAAAGTAGCCCTGGATGTAATTGACGCTGATGTTCCAAAGGATCGCGAGACTGCTGGCGTCCTCGAC
>CBFCWF010000040.1:0-22436 GCA_965601425.1 uncultured Chromatiaceae bacterium
CAAGTGCCGCAGGGAATGATCGAGCGCTGAAACAAAGCGGGATGCAGCGCGTTGCGACCGAATCTCGACTCTGGGCGGTAAAACACAGCCGGCCGTTTGTCAGTCGAAGCGGTGGAATGCGTCTGAAATCCGGTACTCGGAATCTGACGGCTGCTCAGCGTTTTTGATCATCTCGGGGCCTGTAGACGCCGTCGTCATCTGAGCGTTCGGTATCGATAACGCTTGACCGGTTTTGGTCGTGCGGCCTGCCGGAGCCAGACTGGCCTCCCGCGAGGTGTTTCAGTAGTCCGATCACGACAGTGAACGCAATGAGCGCTGCGCCGATAGCGATTAGCAGCGAGAAGAACAATAAAGCGGAACCCAACAGTGCCACCGCGACAGTGACGACGATCGTTCGGCCCCACCAGCTACGCGGGGCGATTTCCACCGTGTATTCCCGTACAAGCGGTTGCTGATCGATTCTCTCCAACGAGTTGTCTGATTGTGCTTTCATCTGCTTGGATTCGAGCGGACCCTTCGCCGGCGGCGTCAGCGCTGGCCTGAGTCCGATGAATTATATTGGGCTGTGCCGCGCTTTTTGCACCAAGGGCTCAGCCAATGTTTGTAACCTTGCCACCCTATGATCTAGTGAGTCAGTGGGCGATGACCTGTTGAGGGCTCTGCACGGTGCGCCCCCGTCGCAGTCCCGCGGCCCCATCTGGCGGTCCGGGCCCTCCGAGCGAACTATGTCGTGCGGCGGAACTTGCGCACGGCGATATGCTGCGTCCGGCGGACGATATCCTTCAGATTGCCGGGTGCCAGATCCGTTGTGGGTAGCAGATTGTTCGGCGATGTGACGACGGCGATCAGCATGACGTGGTCGTTCGAACCGGCGAACCGCAGATCAAGCGGCACACGCACGGCACATGGGGTGCGCGCATCCACGGGGCTGGCCGGGTGAAACAGCCCCACATGCTCGAGCCCTGCCGGCATGGCCGGGGAATTGCCGCGTACGGTTTCCCTGATCGCCGTCCGCCAGGCGGCGTTGATCGCAACGCCGCTGATGTCGCCGGCAGGCGCGTTCTTCTGCAGGAAGACGTTGATGTCGATATCGGCGCCGGCAACAGCCGTGGTGTGCCGGTGATGCACCATCACATAGGCCTCGTGCAGCGCCTTGGTGAAGGACGCGGGGATTGCCACCGAGTGCAAGTCGGCCTCGCTGGGCAGGCCCGGATCCCAGGAGCGTACGGCAACCGGTAGCGGGACGATATCCGGGCTTGAATGGTAGTCGAGCGCTGCATTGGTCAGCGCGTCCACCGGTGCTGCCGGTAGCTCGACACGCCCGGTGTCATAGGGCAGTGAACGGATGAAGGTGCGGCCAACCGATACCGGCAGCACGGAGATGTCGCGCTCCCAGACCCCGCGCGAGGCCAGCGCGGCGCGTAGATAAGTGGCATCGGTCGTCTTGAAGATGCCGAGATCCTCGACCACCGTGTGCGGCAGCCCCTCCATCGCGGGCTTCCAGGTCCAGCTCGGGTGCGTGCCGCTGGCGTCGATCCGCCCCTCCCAGACGCCGATCCGGTTGCCGACATAGACGACGCGGTCGTCGTCGGGATCGACGACCACGGAATGCGCGGCCGCCGGCGAGCCTCCGGTGCCGGCCCCTGCTTCGAGTGGTGTGTTTCTCAAACCGGTCGGATACCATCTGCCCGCACCGTTGTACCACCAACAGGTGTCGTAATGCCGGTCGCCGGAAAGCGTGCCGTCCGCGGCGATGGTGACCTGTCCAGTGGTAGTGACATAGAAGGTCTCGCTGCCGTTGGTCCGCGTGTGGACTGCGATGTCCGTCCAGTGGCTGTTGCGTTTCCGGGGCAGGTAGTCGACGAAGGGATTCGGCACGTCATCACCGGTCTTTTTCGTCTTCGGTCGGTCGACACCCGAGCGGTCGCTGACGATCGAGTTCGCGAGCGTGGTCCAGGTACCAACCACGGCGGCCTGGTTGGGATGCGCATAACGGAAGATGCGTACCGTCCGCGCACACAGGACAAGGATCGCCATACCATCGAATTTCCGCGCGAGATCGCCCTCGCGAATGATCTCGATCACGTTCACTGGGTCTGAGCTGCCGCCCTGCAACAGCCGGTCCTGGTTGATGTTGTTGAGTGCGTTCGTGGCGTTGTAGGGGTCACTGTGGGTTGGGATGGTTACCCAGTTCATAGCCGTAGCCGGCGCGGTCCAATTGGCCGAATACCAGATCCGGTCGGTTCCGATGAATATGCGCGCGTCATTGGCGTTATTGGTGCGCGCCGTGGCCGCCTTCGAGTAGAACAGAGCGCGTCCTGACTCGGTGTTTTCGCTGTCTGTCTCGCTGCCCGACGCGGAACGCACCGCGGGGCCACGCGGTGTGAATGCGCTTGGCTCAAACCGCCAGTTTGCATTGATGTACTGCATGACCGTTTGGTGCGGTTTGGTCGGGTGGAATAGGCACCCGCCGCCATCCCCCTTGCGCTGAAGCCGCCAGAGCGTGTCACCGATGCGCTGAATGGCTCCGTTGTCCTGGGTTCCGGCAAGGACGGGCCCGTCGAGCGTCGGATGCGAGGCGATGATGCCAGGCTCGGCCGAGGCAAGGCCCGCGTTCATCGACCGGTTGTTGCCGCCGGACCGGTGGAACACGCCCCCGTCACAGCCAACCCACAGAGCGGCGCCGGCGTTGCGCACGAAGTGGACATCGGGGTGGATGCCCGCGCCGATGAAGGTTGCCGCATCCGCCGCCGGGTTGGTCTGGTTTGCGGCGGTGAAATTCGTCGTCAGGTTGCCGGCGGCCGTGGTGATGGTCAGATCGAAAAGCGCGGCATCCCAGGCGCCACCATTGCTTTCCAGCGATCCGCCTACGCTAACGACGTCGTTGCCGCCGACCTGGCGTACGGCGATCGCCTGGTCGTAATCGCTTTGGTCGCGCTTGGTGATGATCAGGTTGCCGCCGGTCAGTTTGACTTCCGAGACGAACAGCCCCACCGGGAAGTTCTGTACTTCGCGCACGTTTGCCGCGGCGGCCGACACGTCGATCTGCCAGAGATGCGCGTGGCCGGTGTTGTTCGCTGGGTCCGTCGGGCTGGGCCGTTTGCCCAGCACATACATGCGGGTGGTCGCATGCGGGGCCTCGCCCAGGCTGAGGCGCGCGCCGGTCTCGAGATTGGGCAGCGCAATCGCAGTGAAGGGGCCGGCGAGGCCATTGGTGGAGCGGTAGACACCGTCGTGACCCGCGGCTCCTGTACCGACCAGCGTCACCCAGAGGCCGCGGTCGTTCCAGACCACGTCCGAGCAATAGGCGTTGGCGTAGGTCGAGAAGCCCTGCGGCGAAAATGCGACTCGCTGCCAGTCGGCATCCTCGGTAAACGCACCGGTGCGGGACCATAATCCGGTCGAGGTCGCGGCGATGAGCGTCGCGCTGCCATCTAACGCGGGTGTGACCGTGGGGCTGCGTGCGAGGCGGTAGACACCGGCGCCGGTCAGGTTGCGCGCCTCGCGCGTCCAGGGGTTGCGACCCGGCGCGGCGAGGGCGGTTGGCAAGGTGCCGTCGAGCCGCAGGATGCCGATGCCGCCGTGGTGGCCGCCGGGTCCCCTGCGGACCTGGGGTTGCGCCTCGCCGGTGCCGACGTAGACGACGTCCTTCGCGGGATCGTCGGCCCCGCCGGTCTGGCCGAACTCCACCAGCAGCGCCCCGATCGTCAGCGACAGGCCTGAGCGGACGGCCTGGGGCGCCAGTCCCCAGCCGCCAAGCGGGGTCCATGTCGCCCCGGTGTCCGAGGAATACCAGACCCCACCATTCGCGGTGCCGACATAGATCCGCTGTCCGTTCGGGCTGATCCTGATATCCCTGACGCGGCCTGAGACCATCGGGTTGCCGCTGGCCTGTCCGTTGATCAGGATCGACGGGCCGAGGGGTATCCACATCCGGTCTGCTTGGAAGTTTGCCTGAATCACGTCGTCCAACAGGTCCAGATCGCCGGTCAACGCCGCGATCACGCCCCGTCCACTGCCTCGCGCGGCATGCTCGGCCCGGTGGACCAGCCGGTCGGGAGATTTTTGGAATTCGCGCGGCCAGTCGTAGCGTGCCATCACGCGTCCTCCCCGCCGTCTGCTTCGCCATTGGGTGCGATGCGGATGTATCCCTCTTCCACTGTCACGCTGCCATCCGGCAGCAGTGCGGCCTGCGTTGCCGACAGGATAGGGTCGTCGCGCCAGGTGATGGGCGAGTCACGGCGCGTCCAGCTTTGATCCGCCCCGAACGCCGCGATCTTGGGCAACCGTACCTTGTCGGGGTCGATGAGGACCGGCCCGATCCGCGCCGACGGGGCGATCCGGCCCATCCCCGGCGTGACCCAGTCTCGCAGGAGTTCCAGCGATTTGCGCGGCAGCAGGCCGGTCGTGGCATGCACCCGCGCCGAAGGGTGCATCAGCAGCGTGAGGCGTACGCGTTGCCCGGCATTGATGTCCAATGGCTTGCCCTCGGTGATAAAGGGGCAGTCGAGGGGGCTGGGCGGAGGCAGGAGGTTGGCGCCCAGGCTACCGCCGACGGTACCCAGAAGCGAGCGGTAGCCCGCCCCGCGAACGCCGCTTCTTGCGGCGCTACTGACCTCCTTGTCGATCAGATGGAAACGCTCGAAATTGTTGCCGATGAAGAAGCCGTAGAGTCCGTCATGCCCTTTGGCAAACTCGCCCAGACGCACCTGGAAGGTGCGGGATTTCACGGCGTCGAATACCGCCTCGCGAAGCAGGTGGTCGCGGATCTCGTCGGCGGACTCGCCATAGGCACCGGTCATTGCCAGATCTGTCGGGATGTCGAGCCAGAGGACCGTCGAGATCACCGCGACCGGTCGTCCGACGAGCCCGGCGATGGCGGCGCCAGACGCCAACAGGTCACTGTCCACGCCCCACATCGTGGTATCGACTGCGCGCAGGAACGCGCTCAGGGGGCTTTCGAACTCGGCCGTCTCGGGGTCGTTGCGCTGCGCGATGTCGGCGTCGATCATGCCTTGCGCGATCCGGCCGCAAAGCCGCGCACTTGCAGGCAGGCCATCTGCCGGCGACGTCGCCGCCGGCCCCTCCCGGCCGACCCCACCTTCCCACGTCACGCCGCCGGTGACCGGATCATGCAGGACCTCACCCAGCGGCGTTCCGTCCTGATCGAAGAACTCGATCGACTCGTCGATGAAGTCGGGAAGGATGAACCCGGCAACCGGGTTGATCGTCCGCGACCTATTGGCCTGGTCCAGCCGCGCCTCCCGTTGCCCGGTCTCGTCGGCGGGATCGATGAACCGCCACATCAACCGTGACGGCAGGGCCAGCCGTGGCGGCATCGCGAGCGCGTTCGCACCTGAGCTCGACCTCGCGGACAGCGCCGTCGGCAGCGTGACCCGGTCGGTCCGCAGATCGCGGAAGCGGCCGAATGTGTCGATCAGCCGCGCCCGCGTCAGCCGCAGCGTTCCACTGGCGATCAGACGCGGTAGCCCGGCATTGCGGAGGCTGGTCGCAACGCTCTCGGGCGCGGGTCTGACCTGGCCGTCGGGACCGTTGTCCAGCGCCAGCCACAGCTCGTCGATCCGGTCCAGGGTGACAGAGCCGAGATCGGCGCGATCCAGGAACTCGGACAGATCCGCAAGGTTTCTTTCGTGGGTCTCGGATATCTCGCCTTCCACGGCTTCGTCGCGCTGGTTTTCGGCGACGAGGTAGCCGTCAATCACCGCCTGATAGGTCTTGGAAAGGCCCGAGGTGATGGGCGAGCGGCCGCGCAGCGTCAGCGCCGTGCCATCGGAGACCCCGTCGCCCGCGAAGTCGATGTGCCCCAGCTTCCAGCCCTCGAAATCGGACCCGGGTTCCAGTTCGACCTCCCATTCCAGCCAGACCGGAGACCAGGGTTGCGCCCAGCTTGTGACGGCCACCGGGCTTGGATCGCGTCCCTCGATGAGCGAGAAGCGGCGGAGTTCGTCGCTGAGCGACTGGTTCGCGATCCCCGGCGTCAGCGTCTCTTTTGAGCGCGCGATCGGGGCGATGCCGTCATAGACACCGTCGCCGGAGTAGCGCAGCGCCATCTCGCCCCGCAGCCGGTTCTGCGTTGGCCCGACGAGGGTTGCTGGAGCAGTCTGGCTTATTGCCCCGAAAGCCCAATCGAGAATGTAGGGGTCGTAGAGATAGCTGTTCCAGAGGATCCGGTCCGCATTGCGCGGGATCGCCTTGTTGTTCAGCCGCGGCACGAAGTCGTTCCCGCGATAGAACTCGCCGAAGCCATAGGCCAGTTCCCCGGTCCAGCGGCACAGCAGCTTGTCGTCTTCGGAAAACCTGCCGTCGCCGTGGAAGCGGTTGGCCTTGCCGAAGTTCCTGAGGCCGATGACCGGCGGCGTCGCGCGATGGTAGCGCGGTCCGGGGCGGCGGATCCGCCGGACCTCCTCTCCCTCGGCAAGCGGGGGACCGAATCCCTTGCGGATCATGTCGCCTGCGGTTTCCCGCATCTCGTCCATGGAGGGCTTGTGCCGTGTGTTGCGCCGGCCGGACCAGATGACATCGGCCTTGGGCGGGCTGCCGGACTTGGACACGGCGGCCTTGGTGCGCACTGGACGGCCGGCGGACAAGTCCGCTTGTTTCCGCTCGACAATGACATCCTCGTAGGATTCCGGACCCCGGAAGGTCTCGAATCCATCCGCATGTTCGGCCTCGTCGAGTTTGACGACGCCGTCGCGGCTGTTGACTTCCATGATCGAGGAATTGGCGATCGCGGTGACCAGGCTTTCCAGGTATTCCCTGCGGTCGGCCGAGCTCACGCCCATACCCTTGGCGGCCTGTGCAGCGATCAACCGTTCGAGTGTCGGCCCCATGGATACCGAGATACGGCTCGCCGGCGGTGCAAGATCACGGCCGACCCGGCCCCCAACCGGCACGCCGTAGACCACGCCATGCATCAGCGTGTCATAGACCGGCCGGAGCCGAGCGATCGAGACATCGTCGAACCGGTATTCCGCAAAGCCGGCGGACAGTCCGGCCTGGGATGCCGACAGCTTCAGCTCGGTCTTCAGGTCGATCTCGCGTTCCATCCCGCCTGGGGTTGCATCGCCTTGTGTCGTGAAACTTAACCCGGGTCTTGGATCCGCGATCGAGCCCGGCGAACTGGGCGCGGGCGAGGCTGACCAACCGAGGTTTGCAATGCGCTTCGACGCCGAATAGGACGAATACGCCCCGGACAGCGGATCGTGGGCGCGTTGCGACCACCAACCGATCACCACGTAGGTTGCGAGGCCGTTGGTCAGCAGGGATGGGTTCAGACCTGACAGGGTATCGTGGAACGCAAAGCGGTTGAGTGCGGCATCGTAGGACGCCGTCCAGTTGGGCGATCCGCCAACGATTCCGTCGAGTTCGTCCGCGGCGATCTGTTCCCCATCGCCGGACGCGTTGCCGCGGGGGTAGCCGGCGAGATCGAAGACCCGGCCGTTTTCGGCCTCGATTACCCACGACCTGGTGTCGAGCCGCTGCCTGCCTCGCCGCCCGGTCATGCGCACCACCAGCCATCGGTTCGGCAGGGGACGCATGGTGATCGGCGTGTCTTCGTCATCCTGCATCTCGCCGCGCAGCAGGCCGTCGGGAAGCGCCCAGTGCAGGTGTACGCCCTGGGCGCGTGATCGCGGCGCTGAAAACGGCGGTTGAACCTTGCGATCGGGTTCGAGGCCGGTCAGCTCCATCGGCAGCTTCACGTAACGTTCGGTGTGGTTCGGCGGGACAAACAGCGCCTGGACATCGACCGGTACCACCAGGGCCGGGCGTGGCGGCGGCTCGGGTGTGGGAAACAGAAGTCCCGGGTCGATGGCAAGTTCGCCCACCTCGGTTGCCATCGTCCAATTCTGATTGCCGAGCAGGACGTTCATCACCGAGGGTTTGATCGGTTCAGCCATGGTTCACCCCCGCGAGATCTTCGTAGTCAGCAGCTGCGTGTAGGCCTTCGCCACCGTGGCGAGCGTTGGCTTGAACGCATCATTCTGGGCGGCGGTCGTTGTCGCGGATTGCGCAAAGACCTGGCGGAACGGGAAGCGGATCATCTGCATGGCGAACTCGGCGCCGTCAACGCGGCCGTCATTGCTCATGTGCGTGCCTGTGGCGTTCAGGAAGTTCTTACCGGTGTTGGTCAGATCGAGGACGCCCGGCGCCCCACGGCGGAAACGAACCGGGATCTGCTGGGCCTGGTCGGGCAACAGGCCGTCAGGGTCGTTGCCCGCATCATTGACGTATTGCGCGGATCTGACGTTTCGCGCGGGCACTGTCGCCCGCATCCGGCCACGACCCGTGTCTTCGAGTTTGACGCCGAACTGCACACCCTGGCGCGGCTCCTCGAGATGTAGGACCCGCGGGATACCATCGAACAGCGCCAGGAGCACCGCGGGCGCCAAACGTTCGAGTCGCAACAGCTTGATCCGGCTGGGGTGGGATTCAGGATGGATCTCGAGGTCGCTCGACCCCGGCTCCTCCCCGTACGCCCGGACATGCATGCCTGGCCAGCCGGCCACCGCGGCCGATCTGAGCAGGAACCCAGTGACGATGCCGGCGGTCCCCTCAAGCAGCGGTTCGCCTCCCGGCGAGCGCACCCGGCGTTCGGCCTGATCGATCTCCGTCTCTATCTCGGGATACAGCCGCTCGAGCTGCGCCCGTTCTATCGTGTTCGCCGTCCCGACGCTGAGCGCGCCCTGCACCAGCGCATCAGTCCATGCCCGGTCGAGGAAGAAGAAGCGAACGGACTCGTTGGGCAGCAGCTCGCTGTCGGGCACCAGGGTGTTGAAGGGTACCCCTTCGAGCATCCGCAGGCGGGCGAGAAATCTCAGAATGTCCTCGGGCGCGACCGTCCCGGCAGAGGTGCCGACGCCGGTGCCAAGCAATGCAGGTTCTTCAAGCGCCTTGGTCAGCACGTCGTAATTCAGGACGTGGGAAATCGACATGACTATCTCCTCTCAAACCTGTCCTTGACGAAAGCTTCGAGCGATTCGAATTCGCGGATCGCGCCGGCCGCACCGGCGTCGATGTCCGTCTGGCCGAGGGCCGCCTCGGCGAGGTTGCGCAGGCCGGCGTCGAGTGTTTCCACGAGTGCATCATTGACACTGTCGTCGAGGTCTAGCCGTCCGTCGCTCACCAGCCCTGGTTGCGCAGCTTGGATGGCGGTCATGGTGCCTGGGTCTTCGGTCGCGGTCGCGACCATGTCGATCACCGCCCGATCCAAACCCAAGCCGTTGGCGAGGAACGCGTGAAAATCGCCCTGCAGTGCCGGGACGTTCACCGCCGGATCGACCAGGATGCGTGGGTCGCAGATGGCGCCGTTGCGGACTTTGATCAGTTCGCGGATCAGCCCGCCTTCCAGTTCACGCGCCAGTTGGTCACGCTCCAGCGCCGACAGCAATTTCGCAACGTCGTTGTCGTTGATCAGCGTATCGATCAGGTTGAAGCGGTCGGCCAGCGCGGCGCGCTGATTGGCCTTGGATCGGGCGGCGCCGAACCGCTCGGCGCGCCATCGCAGCATCGAGGCAAGGAAGGACGGTTGCGACATCGCCAGCAGGCGCCCGGTCTCGAACGCCACCGCCAGCGAGACATCCTCACGCCCTTCGGGCGTCATCATGCGCAGATGGTCGCTGATATGCGCCAGCACCGGAAACTGGGATTCGTCTGCCAACGGATTTCGCAACAGCCGGTGGGGCGAGAACGGCCCCCGGTACCAGGCATCGGCCTTCTGGCCGGTGCGGGTCAGGTGCGGCAGGCCGACGTGACCGGTCTCGGCGATTTCGAGCGGCAGCCTGGCGACCGGCGCATCGCCGGGTCCCTTGCCGGCGGCCGGCGTCGTACAGGAGGGAAACGTGCGCTTGTATCCACCCGGCGCCTTGGTGCCCAGAAGTCCGACATCGAGCCCCTCCATCAGTGTCTCGAAGCTGCCTGCGCCCGAGCAGGTGAACCGCCAGGAGGTCAGGACCGGGAATCGGTAGAACTTTTCCGCGACGACCGCTTCGAGCGGGAATCCGAAAGCCCCGAACGCCCCTTCGACCCGGTGGAAGACGCGGTCGGTTTCTGTTGCTGTCGCGATCGAGGAAAAATCGAGATTGAGGAACGAATCCGCGTCGATGGTTCCCAGCGAGTGGACGGTCCCCCCGCTGACGCTGGCCCGGTCGATCAGTTCCCCCTCGTGGAAGACGACCTCACCACGCCGGACCGCCTCGGCGACCGCCTCCGCGTCGCCGACGTCCAGTCCCCGTGGCTGGGCGCTGGCCGTGACCGGGACCGCGGCGCCGGTGCCAACAGTCGTGGCGAACGACATCACCGTATCGTTGAGGAAAATGTCCGCCACCTCGAAGAAATCCCGCGGCGGCGTCTTCTTCGGCAGGAATTCAAGCTGGTTTTCGAGGTTGATCAGGCATGCGGTGTAGGCCTTGGGCTTGCAGTTCTCGGTATCGTATTGCGGTAGCCGGTTGGAGATCACCACGGCAAGGAAGCCATCGTCGTCGCCCATCGCGGCTTCAGTATCGTCAAGATTGACCTCGCGCACGTTGGTCAGAAGGCTGAGGTCCTCGATCGTCGGAAAGACCTTGTCGACAGTCGACTGTGGCACGCTGAGGTAACTCGCTTGCAGTACGTCCGCCTCGCCGGTCAGCGTCTTACCGGGGGTCACGCATTCCTGCCAGGGCTGGTCGTGGACGATCTGGCCCTCGCCCTCGGCGATGACGACCAGCGCAAGCCAGGGCGTGTGGTCCTCGACCGTCTGGTTGTTGAAGACTGTGCCTGTCGGTGCTGCCGCACGGTCCCAGGGGAGTGTCTTTTTCTTGAGCACGATCTGCGGCAGCCGCGCCTCGTACGCGCCTTCGGAATTCGCTGGCGGGAAGACCATCAGCGCCTGGTCCGGTGGCAGCTTGAACCGCGGCGCAGTGACCTTGAGGTGTAGTTCGTGATCCTGCACCGGGTTCGACGAGCCATCCTCGGCATCGATGTCGAGCAAGGCGGTCAGCGTGTACCTGCCCGCCTCGAGTGCCGGGACGATTGCGTCGTAAAGAAAGAACTTGCCGCGTGCGACCATATGGGTTTCCTATTTCTCGACCTCGGGCGCGATATCCGCCGGGGACTTGAAGAAGGCGGTGACGGGCCCGGCATCGGGGTTCGGGACCGCTTCGAGATCCACGTGGATCGCGCCGTTGACGATGCGCGACACCAGGCGCTCCGCAGACATCTGTCCGACGATGACGCCTTCGAGCGCGCCGCTCGTCTGGCCCGCCACCCGGACCGACATCCCGCGGCCGCGGCGCTGGCCCTGCAGCGTGTGGACGACGAGGGTCTTGCCGTCGAACGGCACCAGCAGGGGATCGTTTTTGTCGACCTCGATCCCGTGGAAGCTGAGCGCAAGCGATGCGAGGTCCTGTTCGGTCACAGTCCCCTCAAGCATCACCGCGACGCTTGCGCCGGCCCGGTCGAAGCGGGTCTCGACGAGGCGCGATTGATCGGCCAGGTCGCCTGCCGTCATCCAACCGCAGCCGGCGCGTTTGCTACCGCGGGTCCGGCTCGCGCCCTCGGCGCGGACGAAGCCACCGCGGCAGCGGGCCAGCGATTGTCCGAGATAGGCGACATCGGAGCCATGCAGCCATCCGGCGATTTCCACATCGCCCGGCTCGGCGCCCGCAAAGACCGCGAAGGCGCGGGACGCTTTGGGCAGTGTGGTGACAGGTCTCGCAGGGTAGGTGTTGAGCTTGACGCGCCCATCGAGCCCGAGCACCACCAGGCGTGCATTACCACGGATCTCGAGCGTGCCCGAATCCTTGAAACGCGGCGAGACGGCGCCGCCGGGGAGGTCGAAGACGGCGATCTCGCCTGGTGCCAGCCGACGTGGTGTGACGTCCCTGCGGCGGCGCATCGAGCCTGACCGCACCATCGCCTCGATCCCGTCCAGCGCCGCCAGATCGGCACCCGAGGCGCGCCGCGCGCCGCGCGATCCGGCTGCGCGCGGCGCGATGGTTTCGACCAGGGAGCCGCGGGCGACCAGGGTCTCCTGCGCCACCGGCGTTTCCGCATCGGTGCGCAAGAGCACCGCGGACCGAGTGGCCTGCGCAGCCGTTACCTCAGGCAGGGCCGGCGGCGTCATGCGTTTCAGACCCTGCGTAGCCACTGTCACCTCGGTCACGACGGTCGAGGCTGCCAGCTTGGTCTCGGCCCCCGCACGCATGGTCTGCGCGAGCATGCCACGCAGCCGCGGTTCGCCGTACGCGATTCTGTCCTGCACAACAGCCGGCGGCCGGAAGACGCGCTTCCGCCCCTGGGAGACCGCCCCCACAATCCGCTCGGACAACAGCCCGACCCGCATCGGCACTGCACGTTCGCGCAACCAGGACCGCCGCGCCGTGGCGCTCCGGTCGATACCTTGGAAATCGGTGGAGATCTTCGACATCGCTCTGGCGTCGAGACCCTGCAGCAAGGTGCGCTGGGTTCGTGCCTCGCTGGCGAGGCTCGCACGGAGCGACCCGGCGGCGCGCAACGGCAGCGGTTTGCGGGTACCCGGTTCGACCTGGTTGAAGGACACGCCACCGGTGCTGGCAAGCGGGATCCGGCCCTCGAAGCGGGGCTTGAAGATCAGGTCGACTCCCTCGGTGGCGCTGATGACGTCACCCTTCGGCACCTTCTTTTCGTCTGTCTCCGGCGCTGTGCCCCAGACGCCGATCGGGAATTTCCCGGTCCCGCGGGCGGTGACGCTGATCCGGTCTGTGCGGGTCACCAGATACTGTTCGCCGCCGGGATTACTGTCCAGACGCAAGCGCAACGTCAGCGTGGTGGCGTCGATCGTCTTGTCACAGGGGGCAATCCCCAGGATTGCCGTCGGTGCCGGGGTGAAGACCGAAGACGTCTCTTTCAGGATGTGGCTGACCGGAACGGTGCTTGTAAAGGAGAGCTCGAACTCGCTCATTACCTCGTAGGGATGGGCACTGGACCCGTCGGGCGTCCCGGCCTCTTCGTCACCACCGCTGGCCGGTGGCAACGCACCGCGTCCGGCGATGCCACTGAGCGCCTGAGCGACATTGCCGGGCGCCAGTTCGAGATACTTCTTCGCGAATGCAACCCAGGAAATGTAGACGGTATTCGGTGGCGAGCTGTTGCCGAAACGTACGGTAATGTCGATCGGGCCAACCTCAATGCGCGCCTTGCCGTGGAACTCGGGGCCTGCGACTTCGATGTAGGCGCCAAGCGAAAACGACAGTTTGATGGTGCCGAGGAAGGTCTTGATCCGGATCCCGGCCGAGACGCGGGCGTGCGCATCGGCCTGGTACCAGAATGGGTCGAAGTAGACGATGGCGTTGCCGCCAAAACTCAGATGCGCGAATGCGGGGCCGAACTTGGCGCTGGCCTCGAACAGGCCGCCACCCATAACCGCCTCGGAGGTCAACGCGAAGTAGACCTCGGCCTTGATGATGATGTTGTTCGATACCGACCAGTTGAAGCCGAGGCGGGGGACGACCGGATAGCCCTCGCGCTTGAAGCTCGGGTGGTAGCCGCCGAGGGTCAGGACGAACTCGCCCGCCTTGTCGCCCTTGAACCAGCTGACATAGGCAAAGCCGCCGGTCAGCCGCGCGCTGCGGTGCAGCAGCCAGGAATTGTCGGTCAGTTGCGCCTGGATCCAGATCACGCCCTCTTCAGTCGAGAAGCGCGCGATCAGGCCGAGTTCGATTGAAACGAGTGCCGCCTCGGGCCGCGGCAGCGCCATGCGGGCAAGCCCGAAGATCGACAACTCGAAGCCCTGACCAAATTCCACTGCGACCACGGCGATGCCGTCGACCAGGGCAAACGACGTGAAGCTGATCCCGGCAGCGAACCAGAAGCGGCCCTTGACCGGCGGGAAACTGTCCCTGACTTCGCTCATGTATTCCATCAGCCCGCCCGGCGGACTGAAGGACGGGTCGAGCGCCGCGATCATGACGAAGTCGTCGAACTCGGCCATGTCGGTCGGGGGCACGACATCACGGTTGATGCCGAAGCCGCCGCCGACGCCGGTGAGGAAGAACGCGGGCGGACCGCCGAACGGCCCCAGCACCGCGCCGAATGCGAAGAATGCACTGTAGCGCTCGTTCTGCTCGACCGAGGCGTAACCGCCGAATATCGAAAGCCCGTAGGTCGCGAACCGGGCGGTGAGCATGCCGATATATTCGAGGACGTTGTCCTCCTCGAACTTGCGCAGGCCGCCAGCGAGGCTGACACCCGAGATATCCGCGGAGACCGCCAACCCGGCGAGATCGACGGACCAGGACGACGCGTCGAAGATACTGCCCTGGTTGAGTCGGTGAGTGATGCCCAGATCGTCGACCGCCGCCTCCAATCCGGCAATCGAGACATTGCCGTCAAAGAGCAGCGAGATCGACTGCAAGGTATCGTTTTCGATCTGGGTGCCAAAGCCGATCTGGTCGATGTAGATGGGGCCAAACTGGCTTCGGATCGGCAGCCACCAGGGGCCCTCGCCATCGCCGGCCACTAAGCGGAAGGCGATGCCGCCGCCGTGCGCCGATGGCCTCGTCTGAATCGAGAGCGCCGGGCTGAAGGCCGGGGCCAGGGTCGCGTCGCCGTCATTGGTCTCGGCCAACATCCCCTGGGCGATGGCGTTGCCACCCTCCGCGCCACCGACCGCGACGGCGATCTCGGACAATTGAACCTGTGCGCCACCGAGGTTCTCGGTGTCGTTGATGGCGGCATAGATGTGGAACGCGATCGAGCCGAGCGCGAGTGGGCTGTCGAGCAGCGGCGCGTTGTTCCGGCCGATCCGGAGCCCGAGCCCGCTGACCGACAGGGCCGGATCGAAATCGAACGATCCCCCGTCCCGCTTGATGAGGCCGAGTACCACGCCGGCGGGCGGCGCCCCGATGATCCAGCGATTGTCGTTCTCGAGCCAGACCGAGACGTCGCCGTTCACGATGGCCAGCCGGCCGTCCAGGCGGAGGCTCAGGCCGATCGACCCGGAGGCCTCGGCCAGCCCAATGGTGAGCTGGTTGCCGATCTTCACCGACGGGTTCGCCAGGACGATATTGTTCAGAAGCGCGAAGACCCGCGTCAGCTTGCTGTCGAGCAGCTGATTGGCACTTTCGCCCGGATTGGGGATGACGCGGAACAGCTCTGCGTCCAGCCCGCCGCTCGACGTCAGCGCGACATCGGTCAGGAGCCCGCGGATATTGGTCGAGCCGACCTGGCGGAGCAGGATCTGTTCCACCTCGTCCAGCTCCATGATGAAGGAGCCGACGAGGTCAATGGCGAAATGCATGATCCCGGCCGCGATCTCAGCCGGGGTGTCCGAGCCAAAGGCGAGGCTGAAACTGCTGGTGTCAAATGCATAGCGCAACCGCAGTGCGTTGCTGTTGGCGGCGTCCACCGCAAGCCCCACCGCGATGTTCGGATCGGATGCGCTGCTACCGACCTCGACCGAGACGACCGGGCGCAGGTCGATGCTGTCGGTCAGCGGGATCTCAGCGGGACCGACCGTCGCGGACAGGCTGGTCAGGCCGGCGGTGTTGAATGTCAGGCTGGTGTCGACGGTCCGCAGGAAGGGGATTGCGGTTATCGTGGCGCCAAGCTCCACCGAGAAGGGGCTGGTGTTGAAACCGATCGTCACCGACGAGCCGGTTGTCCCGGCATTCTGCACCCGGATCTGGACGCCGCTCGCCGAGGACGTGACATTGACCCCCGATGGCATGGCCGGGCCGAGGCGAGCCAGACCCGAACCCAGGAGCTGTGGCCAACGGTTCTCAAGCTTGGTGACAGGGTCGCCGGCCCAGGCGCTCAGCTCGGCCGCATCGAAACTGCCACCGCTTCGCAACAACAATGCATCGCCGACATCGGCCAGCAGGTCGCCCGCGGCCGAGCCGGTGTTCACGATGGCGTCGAGTGCGGCTGGCAGTGCCGCCATGATGCCGGCGGTCGCCAATTGAGCGAGGCCGGCGGTATTCGGGTAGATCTCCAGGTCGGTGCCGGCGGAATTGCGAAGGAACAGGCGGGCATTGCTGCCGGTTACTGACAAATGGACGGCCTGCCGCCCGGGGGTACTGCTGCCGCTGAGGCCGACAAATGTCGATATGGCCGGCTGCACGCGCCCGTCGCTGGCAAACCGTAGTCCGAAAGTCCCGCCGAAATCGACATCCGATGCGGGCAGGAATTGCGACGGATCCAGCGAAAGGTCGAGCACCAGACCACCGTCGTTCCGCGCACGAAGTTCGATCCCAGTCTCGATCCGCCAGACGCCAGTGGATCCCGGCAGGTTGACGAACGGACGCAACGCATCCATCACCGCGATGATCCGGTCGGCGCGGATTGTCGTCCCGGTTGCATCTCCGACCACGGTGTCGCGCTTCAGCCACAGCCCGGGGTTGATGAACACAAGCGGCGGCACCACGACGCGGTCGCCTCCGGGTCGGGTCTCGATGAGCCCGAAGGCGATAAGGGCCGCGTCGAGGACAGGCTTCACACCCGGGTCCGAGTTCCGCAACCCATCCAGCAGGCGCGAAAACGCCGTCGCTGCGATCGTCGGCAGGGCCGTCTTGCCCAGCCGCGACAGATCCGGCGATGGCCAGAGCGGCACGGTCGCCGGGAGCCCACCGAGCGCGGCGGCATCCGCGGTGGCGAAGTTCAGATTGGCGCCGAAGGGCACGAAGGTGACCGCGAGGTTGGTGCCGGTGGTCCGTCCGAGACGCAGAGACCCCAGAAGGTTACCCGTCGCGCCGGCATTCGCGGCAATAGACCATTCGCCGAAGAATGACTCGCCCGTGGTACCGCTCAGCGCAACGGCGAGCGTACCGGTTGACGGATCGAAGGTCAGACCCGAATGATCACCGGCGAGCCCGGTGATCACCGATTGAAGCTTACTGCGCAGCGCAGGCGTAGAGAGCAGTTCGCGCACCCGCGCGGCCGGGTCGTCGATCCAGTTCGACAACGACATGGCGTCGAAACTGTCCCCGCTGCCCAGAATTCCTGCCGCGCGCAGGGCTTCGGCCACCCGGGCCAGCGCGGCATCGCCGCTCAGGATCAGTTCCTGCACCAGTTTCGACAGCAGTTCGCGGATCTCCGGGGTGGCCGGTGCGGCCAATCCGTCGATCCCCAGATCGCCCTCGGCCACATCGGCCGAAAGCACCAGGCGCGGGAATGTGCGGCCCTCGATACGCACGCCGTGCAGCGTAATCTCGCAGCGGTCAAGCGCCGTGTCGGCCGTTCCGCCAAGCGCTACCCGGAGGGCGATCTCGACCGACCTCAATTCGAGTTTGAGCGGTAGCGCGGCCTTCGCTGGGCCACCGAAGAGCCAGCCACCCTGTCGGCGGATCTCGGTGGCGATCACAATCCTGCGCGTCTGGCGCGGCTTCGGTAGCGGGCCGGCGGTATCGATGTCCAGCCCGAGGAGTTCGACCAGGGCATGGCCCTCGACCGCCAACGCACCCGGCGATGTGGCGGAGGACAGCGGCACCCAGGCACCGAGCGATGCCGAGGTGATCTTCTCGGACGTCCTCGCGCTGGCGCGGCGTTGAGCGTTGAGGCTCAGCCCCGCCGCCAGGGTGGCTGTCATCGCCCGCCGGACGGTCGCCGCGTCGAACACACCGTACAGCAGGTGGATGTCGAGACCGGCCCGCTTGGACCCGGTCCAGCCCGAGGGGAGGGCAAGTTCGGTGACATCCCGTGCCGACCCGCCTAGGCGCGCAGCGATCAAGCTGCGCGCGGCAGCCAGATCGGCATCGTCGGGCTCGGCGTTCGTCTCTTCCGGCAGGAACTCGGCCAACCGGCGCAGCATTTCGGCGGCGGCTGCCGAGAGCGCGGAGGGTGCCTGCCCGATACTGACCGGCAGCCCCGCGACCACCAGCTTGTCGAGACCCGCGCCCATCTCGTTCAAGGCGAGCCACGCCGCATGGCCCGCGGCGGCATCGGCGACGACGGTCGCCCCCGCCTGGGCGGCAATCAGCGACAGCCCGTGCTTCAGGCGGGCGACCTGACCGAGCACCCCGTCAGGATCGCCCGAGTCGAGCGCAGCGGCGCTTCTGGGCGCCAGCAGGATGTGCCAATTCCCGCTTGATGCCGGAAGCGGCGTGAAGGCCAGCGGATCGCGACCGGCCTCGCGCATGTCGAGGATACGCGTGGAGTCCAGGGACGGGTCGATCGCGGCGTCGGGCCTAACCACCTGCACCGTGATCCTAGTGGCCGGGGCGGCACCGAGGATCGCGGCGAGGTCGAGTCCGTTCACAAGCGTGTTCGTGGTCTGATTCGTTATGACGTGCAGCGTCGCGCCCGGTACCGCGCCCGACGGTGGACGGACCAGTCCGTCGCTGCCCTGCCACAAATCGGCGATCCCCTGCAGGCCTGTGTTCAGCACCGCTTGTGTGATGCCTGAGCCGAATGGACCGAAGATGGCTGGGTACTCGCTGACGAGCGCGCCCGCCAGCGCGCCTGCGTCCATGCCTTCGCTCCCGGGGCGCCAGTTCCGCAGCGCTCCCGAAAACAGTGAGTCGGGTGTCGGCAGGGGCACATCGGGTTCGCGCCAGACCGCAACCGCGGGCAGACCTGCGGTGGCGGAGAGGCCGATCCGCCAGGGAGCGTGGAAGCTGCCGGAGCCGTCGACGCTGAACGACGCATCGGTCCGGGCGGACAGGAATTTTGCCAGGGGTTCCAACTGCCTCGACAGCTGGTTTTCGCCGTCCGCCAGCAACTCTGCGAGCCAGGCCTGGATCGCCGCCGGGACATCCGAGATCAGCGCCGCCAGGCGCAACCGGTGGCGTGCTGGTCCGCCAAGGATCTCGGCCGGACGCCGCCAGCCCAGCGCTTCGACGATATCGTTCAGCCAGGTGTTGTCGATCTGCCGCGCCAGCAGGGCGGCAATCCGCTCGAGCGCATCCCAATGCTCGTCCGTGAGCGATGCGACGAGATCATCGAAGTCGCCCGAGAAATCGGGCGGTGACATCGGGATCCTGACCTCGTCGAGGAAGATGGCGGGATTCGGCACCTCGTGGCGGATGCCCAGGCCATCGTCAGGCGTCCACCGGGACAGGATGCCGATATGATCGACCTCAAGGCGCAGCCCGCCCTGATCGGTGCCGAGTCGGCCGCCGCCGCGCGCGCGGCCGAGGACCCGCGCCGTGATCTCGGGCAGGAAGCCCGAAGCACCGGTTTCGAGGGCGATGGAGACCAGCGCGATCCGCACCCGTGTCTCGATCACCGTACAGCGTTCGCCCAGCGTATCGACGCTGCGGATGAACCCGATCCCGATCAGAAGCTTGCCGGTGGTGTCACGCCAGACTGCCAGGTGCAGGCCCGCAGCCAGCGGCAGGGCCCATGGGGCGGCCTCCGTACCACTTCCAGTAACCGCGCCTGGCGTGGTGTCCGCGGTGATCAACTGCCGCACGGAGCCGAGAACGGCCGGCATGTCGCCCACGTGATTGGTCAACACGTCCTGCCAATGGGATCTCAGCGCGCCGAGCGGATCGCTGAGAAACGCCAGCAGTTCGATTGTCGGATACCCGGCCGCCGCTCCTGCAGGCGCCGACCAGCCGAGCGCGACGGCGATGAGGTTGCCCGCCGGCCCGAGGTTGCCGAGTACCTCGGTCAGCGCATTGGTCGCGGCCTGGGTGGCGGCGGCCGCCACGGCGTCCGGATTGGTCAGGTCGAGGCGCGCGTGCGTGGTGTTGAAAATCACCGCATCTCGCACTTCGACGATCAGGACCGGTCGCCGGGCCTCGTCGAGGCCGAAGCCCAGCGCGAACGTGTCGACCGAGACATTGGTCATCGCCACGCCGGACAGGTCGAACCGCGCCTCGGCGCGCAGTGCGGGTACCGCGGTCACCGATCCAGCGCCGAGATCGATCCGCACCAGGTCTGCGGTGAGGCCGACCTCGGTCGTGCCGCTGGTCAGTCCGAAACCCGTCGAGAGGGTGATGATCGGCCGCCCGGAGGCCCCGAGAATCGCATCCACGCCGATCCGCACCTGTGCGCCGCCCACCGGCAGCACCACATTGCCAGCAGAGACCAAGGCACCGTTGGCCAATACGTCGGCCAGCGCCTGCAGCCAGGCGGCGCGCTTTGCCGCATCCCCCAGTGCGTTCGCCAGCCAATCGGCAAGCGCATCGACACCGCGGTCGAAGATGTCCTCGACCGGCAGGTCTGGGATCACTGCGTCGTCCGCCAGACCGATCAGTTTGGCAAAGGCGGTGATCTGCGCCCCGGCCCCTGCATCCACCTGGGCTCTGATGAGGGCGATGATCAGATCGAGGCCCACGTCGCGCAATGCCGCCGGGTCAGCCAGGGACAATACAAGATCGCGGGACGTGGACTCGCCGGGCAACTGCAAGTCGCGAAGGGTCAAGCCGACTTGTGGTGGGCCATCGCTGGGTTCCGTCGGGATCAGCAGTCTGAGGCCGATGGCACCCAGGCCCGCATCACCAGGTGCGGGGGTGTCTGCCAATATTGTGATTTCACTCGTCAGCGCGATATGGCCGCCCGAGTTCCCGACAAGCTCCGGCGACAAAGGGGCAGGGTCCGTACTGTCCTTTTTCCGCGCCCGGAATGCCGGGAACATCAGCGACGAGGCGCTCTGGGTCAGCGGGTCTTCGGTCTGGAAGCGTACACCCAGGAACAGATGCACCTCGTTCGTCGGTTGGTCGTCCACGACGAGGAAGAACTCGATTCGGGAATCATTGAGTTTTTCGGAAAAGAGCTCGATCCACTGCCGGCTCTCGGCGTCCCGTTCCGTCGAGCCATCGCGCACGCCTTCGACGAAATTGAGCAGGGACTCCCGCTGGTGCTGATCGGCGAGGATCGTCTTTAGGTAACTTTCGGGCTCCCCAAGCCAGTCGCTGTTGAAATCCCCGCTGGAAGTGACGAGACCGAGCGCTGAAAGAAGGTCGCCCATGTCTCCGAAATCACTCGCCGCGAATGTGCTCATCGCCGCTGACCCTTGAACCGGAACCGTGCCTGACTTTCGATCGTCAACTGCCCCTTACGTGCGACGAGGGCGCGGGGGACAAGCCGGTCGTTCTCGACGTCACGCCCGGATGCAGCGGCCATGCTTTCGACGGCATCCATCAGCGCGCCATAGGCGAGGGCGACCAATGCGTCGCCCCAGACACGCGCCACCACGGCATTACCGGCCGGCCGTGACACCGTTGCCGCCACGAGCCCGGCCAGGCGATCCTCGCTGCCGACGGCAAAGGGCACCCGCATCGTCGTCTTCAGGCCGTCGGCGGCCACCGGGATATCGATCCGGACCTGACCGTCGGTGACGACTGCCTTGATCCGACTTGCATGCACGATAAGCTGGTTGACGCCGTCATCCCAGATGACGCTGTCCTGCCCCTCCGATCGGGCGATGGCGGCCAATTGCACAAGACGCGACAGCGCGGTGGACGTGACCGGCAGATCGGCGCCCTTGCTGCCGGTCGGCACTGGGCGGAGTGGCAAGACCTCGGGCAGGCGGTCCCGAATCCTCTCCATCACCGTGGCGGTGACGAAATCGAGCGTGTCGACCGCCGGCAAATCCGGCCGCGATGCGATCGTCGATACCGGGTTCGTCAGATCGCTGGGTTTCAGCGCGACGCGCTTGACGTCGGGTGTGATCTCCGGACGCCCCGGGCCGGAGGGTTGGGTCTCCTCAAGCTTCTGGACGTCTCTCAGGATTGCGTTGAGTCGGCGGCGGGCCCGCGGCGGAAGATCGTCCAGCTCGCCGAGCTGCCGAAGGCGTTCGGCGAGCTGCTCCAGGTTGATGCCGGATCGAGGTGTCAGACGCCGAGCCAAAACGCTCTCCTCCACACCACGTCACACGTCAAGGGCGGGGATGCAGGCCCTGGTACCGTGTAATGTTCGTCGTCCATGACCGAGTTGTCCGAGTCTCTACTTCCTGGTCGAGCGAAGTAGCAAGTCAGCCACAAACCCGAGGACGTACCAGGTTGCAATGAAACTGACTAATTCAAGGGCAAAACTGCCCCATTTGAAGTACATGTGCGCGATGATCAGGGCGGCAATGAAAGGAAGTAACTCGCGTTCGAGAATAACCGTTAGGCTGTTCGTTCTTATCAACGAATACACGAAAGGCCCCCCATCCAATGGTGTCGGCCAAAGCCGAATGGTATTCCTAGGAAGTAAAGACAACCGTTTCCCTCGCGTCAATGTTTCGGTGACGCGCGTGGCAGGAAATGGTAGCCAGCACTGCGCTTAGTTGACGCGATCTAATTGAGTCGCTGGCGGGGCGGGAGCTAGCCGCCCAATGCGATTGCGGTGACGGGGTGGGGGTATTTTCGGTCGTTCTCATTGCCAGTCCAGCAGGTAGACCCATTCGCGATGATGAACCACTGCGCGCTTGCCTTTGAGTCCTTCGGCTTCCGACTGCCAGCGCTCCAGCGATGAACGCCATGGGCGCCCAGGGTCATGATGTACTGCAGGTAGACCTGGTCGTCGGTGTC
>CBFCWF010000041.1:0-22227 GCA_965601425.1 uncultured Chromatiaceae bacterium
CGGTCGTCGGGCAGCTGTCACCGCGGCCCGACAATATCCTGCTGCTGACCGATGGTCTGCCGACACAGGGCCGCGACAGGCCCCGGGCGACCACGGTCTCGGCCGACGCCCGGCTGCGGCACTTCCAGGACGCAGTCCGCCAGCTCCCTTCGGGCATCCCGGTGAACACGGTGTTATTGCCGATGGAGGGCGATGCCTACGCGGCGGCCGCATTCTGGAAACTTGCGCAGCGGACGCGCGGCGCCTTCCTCACGCCGGCGAGGGACTGGCCATGAACCGGCGCAGCCGTCGCGGCGTCGAGATCTTCAATCTGTCGTTTCTGGATGTGATCTCTTGCGGTTTCGGGGCCATCATTCTGCTGCTGGTCATTGTGAAGATTGCCGAGCCGCACGTGATCGAGCAACTGGCGGTCGACCTCAGTGGTCTGGTGACGCGGCTGCAGACCGAGCTGAACGAGGTCCGCGGCGAGACGCGGGCCGTCGATCGTGAACGCGCGCTCAGGCAGGCGCAGATCGCGCAACAGCAGGGGCGGCTGGCGCGCCTGCAGCGCGAGCTGTCGTCCATTCGAGGGCGCTATGCGGCGACCCGCGACGACCACGAGGCGCAGCGACTCATTGCCGGCCGGCTCGCGTCGGCCAAGCAGGATCTGACCGAGGAGATGCGGCGCCTGCTCGGCAGCGGCTACCGGCGCAAGCTGTTGTCGGCCACAATCGGCGGGGTCCCGGTGGACAGTGAGTACATCATATTCATCATCGATACCTCCGGTTCGATGCAACAAAACGCGTGGCCGCTGGTGCTCAGCAAGATCACCGAGGTGCTGGACATCTATCCGGCCGTCAAGGGCATCCAGGTGATGAACGACATGGGTGACTATATGTTCTCGAGCTATCAGGGCAAGTGGATCCCGGATTCCCCGGCCCGTCGCAACGCGATCATCCGTCGGCTCGCCCAGTGGCGACCCTTTTCGAACTCGAGTCCGGTCGAAGGCATCGAGGCGGCCATCCGACGCTTTCATGCGCAGGACAAACGCATCAGTCTGTACGTGTTCGGCGACGACTTCGCACGCGGTTCGATCCAGGGCGTGATCGATACAGTTGCGCGACTGAATCGTGCGGACGGATCCGGCAAGCGCCGTGTCCGCATCCATACCGTCGGTTTCCCGGTGCAGTTCGGCCGCGCCGAGGGCCTCCCGGTCAACGCGGTGCGCTACGCGGCGTTGATGCGCAAGCTGGCCGAGAGCAACGGCGGGAGTTTCGTCGGTCTCAACGGTGTGCGCGGCTCCCGCTAGGGAAACGCTGACCAAAGCCATCCTGGCTTTGTCAGTCGACCGTACGACGCGCGCCGCCGAGGCTGCAGCGCGCGCCGCCAACTACACCATTGTCAGTTACCCAATCCGGGGTTCAGATTTCTGTCGAACGGGAGTTCGTCCAGGTGCTCGATGTATTCGAACGGGTCGAACGGCAGCTTGCCGATGTCCATCTGTGGTTTCGCGAGTGCCTCGATCTCGGGTGACGGATCGGCCAGGCCGGTCCAGGGGATTCCATGCACTTCCCTCGCATCCGGGTATTTTTTCTTCCAGAGTTCGTGGCGCAGTTTCATGCGGTTGAACGGGCGCTTGAGGTGGATCAGGTTCGTGAGCATGGGCGTGATCTCGCGCGGATCCGCGGGCAGGAAATAGAACGCCGCCGGTATACCGCTGGCCTCGCCGACCGGGTCCGGCGAGATCCAGTGACGTTTGTAGTTGCCCTTCACGGTCGCTCCGAGCCGCGGTCCGGCATAGATGAACACATGGTCGCGGCGGCTATGCGTGTCGCCGTTGATCAGCAGCGAGGTCTGGTCGATGCCGTCGATCACGCGGTCGGTCGGGATATGCTCCATCGCGCCGGCGAGGCGGGCGAACGTGGTGAACAGATCCGTCTCATGAATGATGTCGCCAGCCAGCTGGCCGGGCTCGATCACGCCCGGCCACCAGGCCTGAGCGGGCACCCGTACGCCGCCTTCGAGGAAGTCACCCTTTCCGCCACGATAGATGGTCTCGGCCATGCCGAGCCCGGGCGGGGGATTGTGAGTCATCGGCCCGTTGTCGGCCATCGCGACGACCAGGGTATTCTCGGCGATACCGAGTGCCTTGAGCTTGTCCATTATCGCGCCGACGAACGGATCGATATTGCACTGTAGCCCGTCCTGCAGGATGCTCCTCGCCGTCGAGCACTTCTTCGGGTTCGGGATGAAGCTGGTCAGATTCGGCCAGTTCGCGACATAGAAGGGCTTGCCTGCCTTCGCGTTGCGCTCGATGAATTCCAGGGTCCGGCGCTGCGCCTCCGGGTCGATCTTCAGATAGTTCTCGTGACTGTTGTCACCCCACTGACGGGCGAGTCCGCCCTTCTTGCCCTCGGCGATCTGGACCCAACCCTTGGTGACGAAGGTGTCGTCGAGCTTGTACGGGTCGGGTGGGAGCATATCCTCGTACAGCCCCATCGAGGCATTCGCGCCCTCGGCCAGTTCGGTGTTGAGCGACAGGATCTGGTTGTAGCCGGTGAAGAAGGCCTCGTCGAAGCCCTGCTTGTGGGGATAGCTCTCCTCGATGTCGCCGAGGTGCCACTTGCCGTGGAAGGCCGTCGCATAGCCCGCCTCGGAAAGCACCTCTGCGATGGTGACCTCTTCGCCGCGCATACCGTGACTCTCGAGCAGCATCCCGATGTTGTACATGCCACTGCGTACGGCGAGTCGGCCGGTCGCGGATGCGGCACGACTCGGCGTGCAGCCCACCTCGGTGTACATGCGGGTGAACAGCATGCCTTCCTGCGCCATCTTGTTCAGATTCGGCGTGTCGAGTCCGCGAACCTTTTGAATGGCCGGGATGCCGATGTCACCGTAGGCGGTGTCGTCCCACATGATATGTATCAGGTTCGGCGGCTGGCCGTGTTTCTCTCTCAGTTCCGCCAGTTTCTGATCGAGCGCCGTGTCTTCGGCGGCCCATTTCTCGCCATGCTGGGCCGCGAGCACATAGTACTCGGCGTCCTGTACGATGTCGGCCGCGGTAGCGGCGATCGTGAAGCCGATCAGTGGCAGGGCCGAACACAGGCGTCTGGACATGTGATTTCTAAACATGCGTTCTCCATCTGGGTGTGAGATCAGGCCGCCGCGGGCAGACTCTGCCGACGGCAGGCGATTTACGAAAACGCGAACTATGCCGGAAATGCTGCCGTCGCGGCGCAAGAAAACCGCAATTACTCCCTTGAGTTTGCGGGGGGTTATGGTTGAGCGTCGACTGCGTGCGCCGCGGACCGTATCGCCGCAGCACCCGGCGGCCAGCGCGTTCGACGGGTTGGCGGAGCCACCGGGCGGATCATCGGCTGCTGGCAGGCAGGCGTTCGCTGTCGCCAGGGGCAACATCACACCCGCGTGCAACGGGTGATGGACGCGACCCATGAAGGGGTAGCGCGTCAATCGAACACTTCGCGCAATGGGGTCCCGCGTGCACTGGCAGGCGGGCTCATGCCCAGGGCGCGTGCTAGCGTCGGCGAGACATCGACCGGATGGACTCTGCGATCCACCGTCTGGCTTTTGATGCCCGGCCCGCTGAAGACAATCGGCACATGGGTGTCGTAACGCCACGGTGAGCCGTGCATGACCGCGATCGGTCCCGAGTCGAACAGGAACCAGTAGGGGGACTGGATGACATAGATGTCACCCGAACGGGTCACGTGGTGGTTGTTGGCGACCTGCCGCAGCAGCTGGGCCGGGCCATCGTCCGGCAACCGACTCGTTGCCACGGCGAGTTCGATGCCCTCTTTTTCGGTCAGCGCATCGGCGATAGCCTGCTCGACGGTTACGCGATCGACGCCGGCCGCCGTGATCTTGTCGTCGTTGAGGTAAAGGTAGGGCCGGTAGAAGAAGCGCACGACACCGGGAACACCGAGCTCTCTTCCGACCCTGTTCGCCGTACCGATGATCTTCATCGGATCAAGTCTGCCTACCGCGTAACCGAGTTCCGTCATGTACTCTGGCATGTCGGCCATGCCGTGGTCGGCAGAGAAGGCGATGAGCGTGTGCTCAAGCCCGACTTGCTGGTCGATGAACGCGAAAAGCTCTGCCAGCGTGCGGTCGAGCTGCACCACGACGTCCTCGTTCTCGAGACTGGACGGGCCGAAGAAGTGGTTGACCGCGTCCACGCCAGAGAAACTGATCGACAGGTAGTCGGGGACCGCATCCTTACCCAACTGTTCCGTGGTCACGAGTGCCTTCGAGAAGTCGAGCATCAAACGGTCGACGACCGGGCTGACCAGGAGACGCGTGAAAAACATCTTGTCGTCGGCATGCCCGAACGGATGTGGAAAGACGCGCCCGTAGCCCTTGAGGTCGATTTCGTAGGGGCGGTCGTCCTGGCCGGACAACAGATACTGGTCCGGCATATTGAGCAGTTTCCACGACTTGCCCGCGTAGTCCGCCGCCTTGCGCCGGTCGTTCCAGGTCCGCGCCCAGTCGGGGTAGTTATCGTAGTAGTAGGCGCTGGTCACGAAGTCGCCCGTGTCGGTCGAGAACCAGAAGGCCTTGCCGACCTGCCCGCCCATCGCGACCGCGCTGCGGTCCTTGCCCGATACCGCGAACACCTTGGAGCGGCCGCCCGTGTAGGCGGCCAGGCCGTCGCTGAGCGTTGGAGCCGCGATGACCCTCGGCGAGCGCCCCTGGGTCCGTGATTTCTTCTGCGCCGGGTCGATCTGGCCGCCCTTCGCCATGTTGTCGCGCGTCGGCAGGATCGGGCTGTCCGGATCCTCGATGTTATAGGCCAGCTCGCCAGCCTCACGGTCGAACCATACATTGCCGACCATGCCGTGACGGGCGGGGTAGGTGCCCGTCGCCAGGGTCGCGTGTCCGACGATGGTCTCGGTGTTGGCGTGCTGATAATGCGCATTGGTGTAGACGGTCCCGTTACCCAGCAGGTAACGGAGGCCGTCGTCACCGAAACTGGCCTGGTAGCGGTCCAACAGGTCGCCGCGCAGACCGTCGACGGTGATCTGGAGTACCAGCCGGATGTCGCTCCGCAGCTGCGGACCGGCCTGGATGCCGGTGCCGTAGGTGGTCGCCAACGCGACCATCGTTAAAGAAAGCATGGACTTGCGCATGTGGACTCTTCCTCGTGGGTTAAACAATCGAGGCCAACGACCAAAGCGGGCCTTTGCCCCGGCGCCCGTCGCGCATGCCGGGGTGAGCGTCAACCCTGCGATAACCCCTTGGAACGCGTCATTCTTGTACGTCATAGCGCGTTCCTCTGGTCCGTTGTTCAGAGCTTTAGAGTTTCAGCAGGGCACAACAGGACAAGCTGTCTTGCAACGGGTTCGATGCATTGCCCGGGCGACCGGAAGGAAGGCGAGCCTTCCTTCGTCATGCCCTGATCATGGCTTCTTGGGCTGCCAGGAAGCGAATACCCTGCGCGCCAGTTCGCTCTCCGGGCGCAGGTTCTCGATGCCCTCGTACGGCACGCCCTTGCCGAGCGGCAGGTGGGGGTACTGCTCGATCATGATCTGGTGCCGTTTTGCCATGTCCTGGAAGGATGCACCTGACCAGAGCGCCGTACCAATCTGCGCGTGTTCCTCGCGCGGGTCTCTCAGGACATTGAATACCGGCGCAGCGGCGCCCGGCACGCCGGGTGCCGGCAGGTGCATCTTGAACTCCTGCTTGACTATCGAGCGGAGGATCGGGCCCTCGTAGACATAGACGTAATCACGGCGCGAGTTACCCTCGCCCTCGAGCAACAGCGGGGTCTGGTCCACCCCATCGATGACGCGATCACGCGGGATATGGTCGGTCGCATCGGCAACCCGGGCAAAGGTGGTGAACAGATCGGAGACATGGACGATATCGCCAGCCGCGCTGCCTGCCTCGATCACGCCCGGCCAGCGGACGAAGGCGTCGGTGCGCACGCCGCCTTCCAGGTGCTGTGTCTTTCCGCCCCGATAGATCAGCTGGTTCAGCCCGCTGGTGCCCTCGTAGTGATACATGAGCCCGTTGTCGGCCATCAGCACGACCATGGTGTTGTCGGCCTTACCGGTCTCGTCCAGCTTGGCGAGCAGATCGCCGATCCAGCCATCGAGCAGCTGGAGCTTGTCGGCATGGAAGCCGCCGTTGCGCGAAATGGCCTGGTCAGGATAGGCGAAGTTGAGCGGATAGAGTGGCCAGTACTGTAGAAAGAAGGGTTCGTCCTCGGCCGCAAGCCGCTCCAGCTGCTCGATTGCCTGGGCCTGGTAGCGCTCGTTCATGCGCTCGTAATGCGCCTGTGTCCACTCCTCCCCGGGCTTCAGATCGACTTCGTGCGCCTTGCCGCCGGCCTTGCCCTCGACGCCCGTGACCAGGCCATAGGGCCGGAATCGCTCGTCGATGTGAAACGCATTGGACTGGCCCGACGGGTGGAAGCCGAGCATGTTGTTTGCGACCATCGCCTCGCGGATCATCAGGCTGAGCTGCACCTGCTGGTGCAGCGGAAAGAACGCAACGTCGAAACCCTGATTGTGCGGATAGGCCTGCTCAATGTCCCCCTGATGCCATTTGCCGACATGCGCGGTGTTGTAACCAGCTTCCTTGAGGATTTCGGCGATGGTGACTTCTTCCGCCGCGAGGCCCTCGCCGACCAGCGCCACCTTGACCTCCTCGACCCCGGCGCGAACCGGGTGACGACCGGTGAGCATTGCGGTACGGGTCGGTGTACAGGAGGGCTCGGTGTACATGCGCATTAGCGACAGGCCCTGGGTCGCGAATTCATTGATGCTGGGCGTGTCGATGCCGGTAACGTAGTTGAGCTTGCGGCTGCCCATTTGGCCGAAGCTCACATCGTCGATCAGGATGTAAAGGATGTTGGGCGGCTGGCCGCCGTGGGCCTTGCGGATCTCGGCGAGCCGGGCATCGATGCGTGCATCCTGCTGCGTCCAGCGCTCGCCGAACTGGGCCTCGAGAAAACGGTACTCGCCATCGCGGACGATCGGTTTCTGCTGTGCCAAGGCAGGGGCGGTGAGCACATACACCGCCATCAGGGTAAGGAACTTTTTCATTGTTCGCCTCCGGGTGTCGACCCATCCAGACAACGTCCACGGGCGCCTGGGCGACCCTGCGGAAGCTCAGTACTCAAATCCGAGCCGAATTCGCCCAGCGTGGGTTGGGTTGTCAGCCTGAGACTCTATCGCCAAACTCAGGGGGGTCATGCGAGATTTCCGCAAAAACCAATCCTGATGCAGATCATTCTGGACACGCGGTCTTCCGATCTCGACGCGCTGGCGGCCAGCACCCGGGCCTGGGACCTGGACTTCAACCTGTTTCGGAGAGGGGGATTTGTCGGACAACTGCGGCAGCTCGGGATGCCGGACATGCTGCTCACGCACGCCAGGTTCGGCTGCAAGCTGCACCAGTCGGGGACGACGCCCCCGGGTTTTCGGACCTTCGTCGTGCCCGGCCAAGGTTGCAGCGCGTTCTGGTGGCTGGGTTATGCCGTCGACGACTGTTCGATCCTCAGGTTTGGCACCGATGCCGAGCTGCAGGCTGTCAGCGATGACGGCTTTTCGGTCTGCACCATCTCGCTGCGCAGTGACTACCTCGAAAACCTGGCACAGACACTCGGGGTGCCCGGCCCGCCAACGCAGCGCGGGGTCACCCGGCTTGCTGCGGAGCAGATGGCAGTGTTGCGCCAGCTCGTGACGTCGGCGGTGTTTGACGCTGATGCGCCGCTGCGTTCGGCTGCTGCACGCCGACTCGCGGAACGTCTGGTGACCTACTGCGCCGCCGGCGAGGCGGCTGCGCCGCCCAGGCTGCGCAGTCGAGACCAGGCCATAGGGCGCGTGGTCGAGTTTCTCGATCAGCATGCTGACCTCCTGCCCGACCTCGGTGATCTCTGTCGCGTCGCCCACGTCAGTGAGCGAACGCTGCAGTATGCCTTCCGCGAACGCTACGGCATGTCGCCGAACCGCTTCGTCAGGTGCTGGCGGCTCAATGCGGCGCGCCGGCTGCTGCGGGGTAGTGAGTACAGGAATAAGACGATCGCCAGCGTGGCCGCGCAATGCGGTTTCCATGATCCGAGCCTGTTTGCGCGACATTACCGTCTGTTGCACCACGAGCTGCCGTCGGAAACGATCGCCAGCACCGTGAACAGAGGCCTGTCATGGACAACATGAGCCGCGACGATGACCGCCTGCCGAACAAGGCCTATGTCTGGGGCGTGGCGATCGCCGGTGACGCGGTCTGTTGGACTGACGACTTCGTTATCTGGCAGGGAAACATCGTCAACGCCGAGGTCGGCGGCCGGCCGCTGGTCGTCGCCTGGGACCCGCGTTACGAAAGCCTCGGGGTCTGGTACAACGATACCGGCCAGCCAGTGACCGAGATCGACTTCTTCGGCAACACGCCGGCAGGCCGGCTCAAGCGCGTCGAGAATCTGCGCCCGGGGCTTTTCTGGCATGTCTGGGTGGAGTTCTTCCCGGATACCGACATCAACCGCGTTGCAACAGCCGACAAGGCGGCGGCGTGAACCCGAGTCGCGCGTAGGAGACCTGTTTGCCCGAAGGACCCGAAATCAGACGTGCTGCGGACCGTATCGCCGCGGTACTCGGCGGCCAGACGCTGGAGGAGGTCTGGTTCGGGCTGCCGCGTCTGAGCCACTATGGCCCCGCGCTGACGGGTCGTCGCGTCACGGCGGTCGACACGCGTGGCAAGGCGCTGCTGATCCGGTTCGACGCCGGCGTCAGCCTGTATGCGCACAACCAGCTGTACGGCAGATGGTATCTGCGCAATCGGGGGCAATTGCCGCGGACCCGGCGCAGTCTGCGCGTCGCATTGCATACGAAGAGCGACAGTGCGTTGCTGTACAGCGCCTCAGAGCTCGCACTGCTGACGCCGGATGAGGAGCGGGACCACCCCTATCTGGCGCGCCTCGGCCCGGATGTGCTCGACAGCGGGCTGGGCTGGCGCGAGGTCGCTCAACGGATCGATCTCCCGGCCTTTCGCAACCGCGCGCTGGGCGGCCTCTATCTGGACCAGCGTTTCCTGGCCGGCATCGGAAACTATCTGCGCGCCGAGATCCTGTTCGCTGCGGGGCTGCACCCGGCGCGGAAGCCACGCGGGATCACGCCCGGACAGCGCGCGCTGTTGGCGCGTCAGACGCTGATCATCGCGCAGCGCGCCTATCAATCCGGCGGCGTCACCGTCGCGCCCGAGCGTGCGCGGGTGCTCAAGTCGCAAGGGCTGAGCTATGCGGCCTATCGCTTTGCGGTCTTCTCGCGTGCCGGCAAACCCTGTCCGGTGTGCGGCACCCCGATCGAGCGGGCGGACGCAGCGGCGCGGCGAATCTACCTTTGCCCAAGCTGTCAGCCTGCGGCCGGCCGATAGCGCGCGTGCGATGCTGACACGGGTGAGGACCCGATGACCCCGGTTCGAGGGCGCAGGCCGCACAGCGGTTGCGACTGCCGGCGACCTCAGCGCGCGTGGAAGAACGCGGCGGTGACCGCGACACTCGCGACGATCACGAATCCGCGGACCATACGCTGGGGCAGCCTACGGGACAGTCTCGCCGCGAGGTAGCCGCCCACCAGAGTGCCGAGCAGTACCACGCTGCCTTCGCGCCAGGCGATGGCCCCACCGTGGACGAACAGCGCGATCGCGATCAGCGAGACCGCGGAAGACACCAGCAGCTTGATCCCGTTCATCGCGTTGATATCGGTATAGCCGGCCAGCGCCAGGTAGCTCAGGATGATAATGCCGAGACCGGCATTGAAGAACCCGCCATAGACCGATACCGAAAGCAGCAGCAGCAACAGCAGCAGTCGGCCGATCACCGATGCATGCCGATGCAGCGAACCCAGCCGCGTCAGCCACTGGTTGAGCCGGCCACCAAACGCGAACAGCACAGTCGCAAACAGCATCAGCCAGGGGATGGCGTCGCGAAACAACGACTCCGGCGTCTTGAGCAGCAGCCAGGCACCGACGACGCCGCCCAGCAGGCTCACGGCCAGGAAACGCGGCAATTCCCGCCAGTGCCTCGTCAGGTCGCTGCGAAAGGCATAGGCCCCGCTCAGGTAGCCGGAGCAGGACGCGAAGGTGTTGGTTGCATTCGCACTGACCGGCGGCACACCGGCCATCAGCAATGCGGGGAAGGTGATGAAGCTGCCGCCGCCCGCGACCGAGTTGAGGAAGCCGCCGCAGAGTCCGGCGATGAAAAGCAAGGCGAGTTCTGGCAGCAAGGCGGTTTCGGTCGTTGGTTCGGCAGGCCAGCGCCCAGCCTATCATCCGCGCCGCGACGACTCCCGGTCACGGGCGCGACCGCGCCTGTCTGCTCGGCCCGCTATTCCTCGGGCGGCGGGTCTTTTGCTTTCAGCGCCGGGTCATCCGGCAATCGGCGGAAGTACAGCACAATCATCGCGACGAGGAACGCGATCGCGAGCATATTGAGCAGGGCCGACGCGGGCTGCGCCGATATCTGGGCCCGGGCAGGCGGGGTTTCGGGTGCCAGCCCCGGTGATATCGGCAGCACCGGGTCCACGTCCTCGACCGTGTCCAGCGCCCGGGAGATGCGCAGCGCGGTGTCGAACGGCAGTCGCTGGGGCAGCCGTGTAAAGACGCCGGGGACGAAGCCGGGACCGGACTCGCCGATCGGGTCCGGATCGCGCGGCACACGGGTCGCCAGCACCACCTGAGCCGCCAGGGTATCCAAAGGCCCGGCCTGGCCCGGGTAGGTGCCGCCCGGGATCTTGGCCGGTCGCAGGAACGGGTAGCGCAGGGCCGGGCTGTCGCCGCGGAATGCCGCGACGTCGGCCAAGCGGTAGCCACCCGCCTTGAGCAGGTTGACCAGCCCGGCGTGGCCGCGCTCGACCACCATGACCAGCGCATCCAGTTCGCCGTCGTCGAGCATGCGACGGGCATCGGCCACCTGGTCCATGTTCACAAGCTGCATCCTGTCCTGCAGGCCCAGTGCCTCGATCACCAGCCGGGTGACGGTCCAGGAACTGCCGCCCTCGGGGCCGACGCCGATCCGCCGCCATTGTGCCGGCGGCATCCCGCCCTCGCGGAGCAGGATGTGCACCAGTCGGGTGCCGACGACCCCGACGGCCTCGATATCGGCCGCCTGTGTCAGGCTGCCATCGTCAGCGACGCGATAGAACTCCTCGGCGCCCACCAGGCCGAAGCGTGCCTCACCGCTGCGCACCGCGTCGGCCGGTCGACCGACGCGCTCGACCTGCAGGCGGCGCGCCGGCATCACCTCGCGGATCGCCTCTGCGGCACGGATCGGAAGGTAGCCGCGATCGGACAGCGGGGTCACCGCCAGTGCGACCTTGCCCCTGGGTTCCGCAGTCGCGGGACGTTCCGGCAGCAGTGCGATCTCTTCCAGGAAGGCACGGGCGACGTCGCGGTAGTCTTCGCCGGCGCGCTCGACCCGGCCGTTCAGTCCCCGCATCGTCTCTGTGTCGATCCGACCGGCCAGTTGTGCCCAGGCCGCCGACAGCCCGGGGAACGCATCCAGCACCGCGCCGCGGACCAGCGGCGCCGGCCGATAGATCGGGAAAAAGCCGAGGTCGTCTTCCAGGCGCAGCACCCCGTAATCATTGAGTCGGCTGTCGGTGCCGAAGACCTCGGCCACGTCGACCGCGCGGTCTGCCAGTGCGTTGTAGATCGCGCGGCGGTCGCCGACCGGGAACACTTCGGTGGCGCCGATGCTCAAACCGTAACGGCGGGCCAGCGCGTAGAGCCCGTCCACCGGGCGCTCGAGGTAGCCGTCGTCCACCGCAAAGCTCAGTTCGTCGGGCAGGCGTGCAAGGTCCGAGATGCGGCTCAGGCCACGGCGGATGGCCATGTCGCGCCTGACCGCGAGCGCGAAACCGTCTTCCAGGCCGAAGGGTTGGAGCCAGCGCAGGCCGAGCGGCTCGACCAATGCCCGCGCCGCGGCGGCGGCCGCCGCCGGATCCCTCAGCGCCGGGCGGCCGCTGAGGACCAGCAGCGTCCCGTCATAGGCGGGGTACGCGTCGATGACGCCGCGCTGGATCGCCTCCAGGCTCTTGCGGTTGCCGCCATACGGGATCGCCCGCTTCACGTCCACGCCCGCCTGCTCGGCCAGTAGCGCCATCATCTCGGCGAGCAGCTTCTGCTCGGTGAAATCCAGGGAGCCGATACGGATCGGCTCGCCCACTTCGGCGCAGGCAACGAGCAGCGACGCCAGAAAACCGGCCAGGGCCGCTCGCAATAAGCGCTTCATCGCGCGTTACCCCGGGCCGGCTCCTCACGCAATGCACGCAGGAAAGCGACGATCTGGACCACCAGGATCAGCGTAAAGGGCAGGGCACCAAAGATCGCCATCCCCTTCGCGACCTCGACACTGCCGGAGAGTAGAATCGCGAGCGTGAGCAGCGTGATCGCCGCACCCCAGGACAGCTTCAGCCCGGTGCTCGGGTTCAGCCTGCCCTCGGAGGTCATCATGCTGATCACGAAGGTCCCGGAATCGGCGCTGGTCACCAGGAAGATGAACACCAGAAACAGGGCCAAGACCCCGAGCAGCGCCCCGAACGGCATATAGTCGAGGAACGCGAACAGCGCGGTCGCCACGTCCTCGCTGACCAGTTCCGCAAGCCCGCCGCCGCCGTTCAGCTCGATCCAGATGCTGGTGCCACCCAGCGCCGCGAACCAGAAGATCGAGAACAGGGTGGGTATCAGGATCACGCCGATGCAGAACTCGCGTATCGTGCGGCCGCGACTGATGCGCGCGATGAAGATCCCGACGAACGGTCCCCAGGCGACCCACCAGATCAGGTAGGTCAGGGTCCAGGCGCTCGTCCAGTCCATCTGGTTCTCGTAGGACAACAGCCGGAAAGAATAGGCCGGGAGTGCGGCGGCATAGTCGCCAATGGCATTGATGAAGGCCTCCATGATGTACGCGGTTGGCCCGAACACGACGACCACCAGCAACAGCAGCATCACCAGCACCATGTTGACGTTGCTGAGGATCTGTATGCCCTTGGACAGACCGGTCGATGCGGACAGCATGAAGGCGGCGGCCAGCACGCCGAGGATCAGGATGCTGATCCCGGTGGTCGCGGCGATGCCGAATACCTCGGTGATGCCGGCGCGTACCTGCAGCACACCCATCACGAGCGAGCCGGCCAGGCCGAAGACGACGGCGAAGGTCGCGATGACGTCCGAGGTAAGCCCGAGCGCGCGCGTGTAAACGGACGCCGGCAGCGTCGCGCGGATCGGGGTCGAGACCAGACCCGGCATGCCGCGTCGGAAGATGAAGTAGGCGAGCACCAGCGCGCAGACCGCATAGATGGACCAGGCGTGCAGGCCCCAGTGCAGGTTGGCCAGCATCATCGCCAGCCGCGCGGCCTCTGCCGTCGACCCGGTAACGCCACCGGGCGGGTGTGCAAAATGGCTGATCGGCTCGGCGACGCCCCAGAACACGAGGCCGGCACCCATGCCCCCCGCGAACAGCATCGCCAGCCAGGACACGGTCGAGAATTCCGGCCGTGCGTCGTCCGGACCCAGGCGCACGCTGCCGTATCGCCCGAATGCGAGCCAGCCGGCCAGGATCAGAAAACCGGTGCAGAGCGCCAGATAGAGCCAACCCACGCTGGTCAACACGAAATCGACCGTGCCGACCGAGGCGGCGGTCATGACCTTGGGGGATATCAGGCCCCAAAGTCCGAAGCCCAAGACTAGGATGAACGAAATGACGAGGACAAGGCGCGCATTGCGTGGGGATTGCGTGGTGTGCTCAGGGCTAATCAAACCGCTTCCGCTGTTGTTCGTGTGCCGGCATTTCAGCAGCTTTTCGCTTTGGTTGCACACCGCAGCCGGCGATTCGGGCCTACGCCGTGGATGTCGCACGCCGGGCCGACCGTGTGACATATTGGCATGCTAGACTGATTCGTCAGCAAACGCTCGGACGCAACGCCTGAATGAAACAAAGAGTACGCATCGGCGCTCTGACCGCCGCCTGCCTGCTTTGCATGCCGCTGGCGTGGGCGGAGACCGCCGAGGAACTGCAGCGCCGCGTCGACGAACTGGCCCGCGAGGCTGAGCGGCAACGCCTCGAGCTGGAGCGCGCTCAGCAGGCGCTCGCCGAGGCGCAGCGCGAGCTTGCGTCCGCCAGGGGCCAGGCCGACGCATCGGAAGCCGAGGTCGCACAGACCGTGCGCGAGGCGGTCGAGGCGGACGAGCAGCTCGATCGCGGAGACCCGCCCGAAGACACCAAGATCGCGATCGGGCCGGTCACGGTCGGTGGTGCGATCCGTGCGAACTATGTCCTCGGCAGCTATTCGCAGGACGATCCCGGCGACGGTCCCAACCGGGGCGGCAATGGCGGCAACGTCGAACTCGACACCTTTCGAATCAATCTGACGCTGGAGCACGATCAGCTGATCGGCGCCGCCGAATACCGCTGGTATACCGATGCCGCCCAACGATTCCCGGCCAGCTACAGTTTTCTGCACACGGGGTGGATTGGCTACCGTTTCGATGACGACAGCCACGTCGAGGTCGGCGTCAATCGCGTCCCATTCGGTGCCGGTCCGTATGGCGTCGCCCAGAGCTACATGTTCGACATGCACTATTATCTCGGCCTCGCCGACGACATGGACCTGGGGATCAAGTACGCGACGCGCTGGGACGACTGGCAGGTGGACCTGGCGTACTATCTGACCAGTGAGGGCAGCTACCAGGGCCGGAGCCTCGACAGTACCAGGTACAGTTTCGACGCGGTGCGCTGGAACGAATCGGTCGATGCCGATGGCAACGTGATCTACGGTGGCCGGGAAAACGGCTTCGATGAGCGCAATCAGTTCAACCTGCGTGCCATCCGATTTTTCGACATCGGCGCAGTCGCGACCGAGGCCGGCTTCTCGCTGCAATACGGCCAGCTCGACGGTAAGGGCGTCGACGACGGCGATCATTGGGCTGCGTCGCTGCACATGCTGAACCGCTACGAGGACTTCACGCTGGGTACCCAGGTGACGCGTTACGAGTACGCGATCGACAGCGACAACCCGTGGCGAACCGACAAACTGTTGCCGATGGGTGCCTTCGACTTCCCGTGGTTCACCGCGACCGAGGCCTGGGTCGCGGCCATGTCGATGAGCTATCAGCAGCCGGTGCCCGGCCTGGCGTGGCTCGACAAGGTCGTGCCCTACGTCGAGTACAGCCACGTGGTGAAGGACCACGATGCATTCAACGACAGCCAGATGTTCGCGCTCGGCGCGCAGTGGTACGCCGGTGACTGGCTGGTCTACACCGACCTCGTCTACGCCAACGGCAACTGGTTCATCGGCAACGAGTCGGACGACGGCACGGACAACTACAATCGGGTCGATGGGGTCGGTGACTGGGGGGCCAACGGGAACGACAAATGGAACTATCGCTTCACGATAAATCTCGGCTACTACTTCTGAGTCAACACATGCGACGGCGCCTGCTCAGCGCCGTGTTCATGCTGTGCCTGCCCGGACTCGCAGTCGGGCTCGCCCCGTCGTTCGACCTGCCCGGGGCGGACCTCGCCCAGGTCCATGCCGCGTACGTGTCCGGTGGGCTCACGTCGGAGCAACTGACCCAGGCCTGCCTCGACCGGATCGACGCCTACGACCAGCGGGGCCCCGCGATCAACAGCATGATCACGATCAACCCGGAAGCACTGGGCACTGCACGGGCACTGGATAGCGAGGTGTCGGAAACGGGTAGCCGCGGGCCGCTGCACGGCGTCCCGGTCGTGATCAAGGACAATTACGACACCAGGGACCTGCCGACCACCGGTGGCAGCGTGGCGCTGAAGGATCACCGCCCGGGACGCGATGCCTTCGTGGTCGCGCGCCTGCGGGCGGCGGGCGCGGTGATCGTCGGCAAGTCCAATCTCAGCGAACTGGCCCTGTCCTACGGGCGACTCGGCTACAGCTCGGTCGGTGGTCTCACGCGCAACCCGTACAATCTCAAGCGCAATGCCTCGGGTTCGAGTTCGGGCAGCGCTGCGGCGGTGGCCGCCGGTTTCGCGCTGATCGGTACCGGCACCGACACCGCGGGTTCGATCCGCGGACCGGCCGCTGTGAATGGCCTGGTCGGGATCAAACCAACCCTCGGCCTGACCAGCCGCAGCGGTGTCATCCCGGCAAGCCTCAGTTTCGATGTCACAGGCCCGATCGCGCGCAGCGTGCGCGATGCCGCGACCGTGCTCGGCGTGATGGCCGGCGTCGACCCGGATGATGCCCGGACCGCGGACAGCGCCCCGTACCAGGTTGGCGACTATCTGCGCTACCTGGATGGCGGTGCACTGAACGGCGCGCGCGTTGGCGTGGTGCGCGACTTTACCGGGGGTAACCCGGAGGTCGACGCGGCGTTCGAGCGTGCGCTGGCGGTGATGCGCGGGCAGGGTGCGGCCGCGTCGGAATTCACGCTGCCCAGGTTCGTGCGCGAGGCCTGGTCGAGCATGATGGGGCACGTGGTCGATACCGAGTTCCGCGACCAGATCGAGGCCTATCTCGCCGAGACGGATGCACCGGTGAAGCGCGTCGCCGACCTGATCAGGGTGAGCGAATCGCCGGCGGTCGTGGGCTCGCCGACGCCGGTGAACCCGGGCCGGATCGAGGGCTACAAGGCCGCGCTGGAGAGCCGGGGCGTCGCGGATCAGGCGTATCTTGAGGTCTTGACCCAACGCATGCCCGCAGCGAGGTTGGCGGTGGAGCGTCCGATGCGGGCGGGTCAGATCGATGCACTCGTCTTCCCGACCATACTGTGTCCGGCCTCACCTTTGTTCGACCGGCCCGACGACAGCTATGTCTGCGACGCGGACGATCCCTACGTGCCTTCCTACCTCGGTTCCAGTACCGGCTTCCCGGAGGTCACGGTGCCGATGGGCTACACCGCGCAAGGGCTGCCGATCGGGCTCAGCTTTCTCGGTCCGGCCTACAGCGAGCCGCGCCTGCTCGCCTTGGCCTATGCGTTCGAGCAGGCCGTGCCGCCGCGCGTGCCCCCGGCCAACACGCCAGCGCTGCGCTGACGCGCGCCCTGCGCATCGCGAGACGGTATGCCGTTCCGATCAGGCCACCGGGCGGTCAGCCCGGTGTCAGCACCCGACCCTGAGCGGCACGTCGACTGCGGCCAAGACCCCCCCTGCGCCAAACTGCAGGCTCGGATCCACGAGGTCGTGTTGCAGCAACCAGGTACCAAACGCCCCTTCCTGCGCAATCAGCTCTGCGCGGTAGGCGTTGGCGATCGTCAGCGCGGCACGGGTCAGCAATGCGCTCTCGCCGACATGCGCACCGACGATCAGCGGGATGCTGCGCGCCCGGGCCGCTGCAGCGATCTCGAGCGAACGCAGCAGCCCGCCCATCTTCGACACCCGGATATTGACGACCCAGTGCTCCGCTGCGCCCGGCAGCCTGTCGAGGTCGTGCAGGGTACGGCAGCTCTCGTCCAGGATGACCGGGCAGCCCAGGCCGTCGGCCACCGTGAGACACCCAGCGTGATCCGCCACCGCGAGCGGTTCCTCGATTGCGATGATGTCGGCGCCGAGCGCGCGGACAAACGCGATCGCGTCGTCCGGCGCGCGCCAGCGATTGTTCGCGTCGTAGCGCAGTCGGCAGTCGTGCGGGGCGAGCCGATGCATCGCGGACAGATTGCCGCGATCCACGGATTCGTCGCCAAACAGCTTGACCTTGAAATCGGTGATGGCCATGCGCCGATACCGCGCGAGCAGCGTTGCAAAGGTGTCGGTATCCCGACTGCCCAGTATGCCGCTGTATCGGAACTCGCCCGACAGCGCCGGCAGCGACAGCAGCGACTCGACGGACTGCGCCGACTGCGCGGCGAGCGCATTCAGCAGCGCGAGTTCGACCGCGCAGAACGCCGCCGGATTGCGGTCGATGAGCGGGCGATATGTGTCGACCCAGTGCCGCAGATCGTCGAGTGTGCGGAGGGTCAGCCAAGTGCCGCGGTGCGCGGCGAAGAAGGCCATCGCGGTATCCATCGTCTCGCCGGTGACATAGCGCCGTGGGCAGCCTTCGCCCCATCCCTGTGCGCCGTCGTCGCTGACGGCCCTGACCAGCACCGACTCGCCGTGGGTGCGCCGCGCCGCCGCATGCTCGAACGCGACCCGGAACGGGAGCTCGAGCCGCGCCATCGATAGTTCATGCCACCGCATACGGTCACGCCTGCTCGAAGGGCCGGAAGTCGAACCGGCAGTCCGTCGATTGTTCCAGATAGTCCATCTTGAACTGGGTTTCGCGCTGTCCACGGTCGAGGCAGTGCTGCCGGTAGGCCTCACCGGCGCCCGCCCTGAGGCGCACCACGTGCACTGCTGCGAGACGCCCACTGCGTCGCTTGGCCGCGTACTCGATGTTCAGTCGGCAAAGCCGTTCGTCGACCGCGCGTGCATCCGGCGCCCCGCCCTCGACATACAGCGTGTAGCGCCGCGCAGTGGGGCAGGCCAGCATCTTGAAAAAACCGGCCGTCCGGCCCACCGCTTCGAGGCTTTCGGCCACGGCCTGTATGACCTGGGATTCAGAGAGCTTTTCCCCGGTTAGGCTGGTGACGCCGCGCCCCTTCTGCAGGAAACGGATGGTCGGGGTAGCGTTGTAATGACCCGTGACCTCGATCAGGTCGTTGATGTCGTACCGGTACAGGCCGTTGCGGCTGGTGACGATGACATAGTACTGACGACCGACCTCGAGTTCGTCGAGGGTGAGCGGGCGTTCGTGGCCGTTCTCTCTGTCCTGCCGGTCGACGAACTCGAAGAAGTTTTCCTCGAGCGTCGGCACCTGCAGGTCGTCCTCCGGGACGACCGTGATCGTGCCGCGAAACTCGCTCGACAGGTAGCCGAGTTCGACCAGCCGGGCCTGCGCCGGCAGCAACGCGCGCAGCGCGGGGATCAGGACCGAACAATTGCCGCCGGTCCAGGTGTTGACGACGCGGAGATGCGGCCAGACATCGGCGAACAGCAGGCGACCCCGCTTGACGGCGAGGCGATCGAGCGTTGCTGCCCTTGCGCTGTTGCGCTGTCGGATTTGCCCGATGATCTCGGCCGCGTGCGCATTCATCAGCTGATCCAGCCTGATCAGTGTCGACGGATTGGCCGTCGCTATCAGCGAAACCGCCGGCTCGCTGAGCGCTTGCCGGAGGGTCTCCAGGTATCGCTCCGTGTGATCCCGGATGCGGAACACCGCCGGGTGCAGCACATAGCGTCGGCGCAGCATGGCCGGCATGCTTTCGTAGATCAGCCCGGACATCGCACCATAGGGTGTCCCGTGTTCGGTGTAGCCCTCGATCGCCGGGCTGCCGATAGCCAGGACCTTGCCGGCGAACGCGCCGGGAAACGCGCGGTGGATCAGCGACGCGACCATCTGCTGGCTCCGGCGGTACTGGCGCACCGACGATGGCAGGATCGGGATGTCTTTCGGGCGGCCACTGCTGCCGCTGGTGCGGGCGAAAAGGATCGGCCGTTCGCGCGTGAGGCAGGGTTCGCCGCTGGCCTGCTGGCATGCGATGTGATGGCGCAGTGATTCGTAGTCGTTCACCGGTACCCGTTGCCGGTACTGCTGCACAGTGCAGATATCCTTGAAGCCGTGCGTCCGACCGTACCGCGTCGCTGCGTTCGCGCACAGGATATCGCGCAATACCCGCTGCTGTGTCACGATCGGCCGCCGCGTTGCACGGACGAACGGGGCGAGCAGCTGACGCCTCGCGATGGCCATGCGCAGTCCGATCGCACCTTGCAGCAAGGCGTCCCCGATCATCGAAGCCCTCCCGGCGCGTGGTCCAGGCGGGCCCGGAAGGGCGCCAGCAACTGGGCACCGAAACCGCCCGGGTAGGCCGGATCGACGAGGCCGAGCTGGCCTACCGATCGATCTTGCGGCAGGTAGCGGGTGCCGAACAGCAGGTCCCAGACGATCAGGTTGTTGCCGAAGTTGTGGTTCGACTCGTCGCGGTTCACCGCGTGGTGCCAGCGATGCAGCTCTGGGCCGCTGACCAGGTAGTTCAGGCAGCCGAGCCGGAGGTGGATGTTGCAGTGCTGAAAGAAACCATTGACCGCATAGAACACGAAGTACATGGCCAGTACCGCCTCGGGGACGCCAAGCCAGATGAAGGGCAGGGTGTCCAGCAGGAACTGAAGAAACTTCTCCAGCGGATGGAAACGCCCGACATTGAACCAGTAGAGCCTGCGCGGCGAATGGTGCACCGCATGCAGCCGCCACAACGGGGGCCAGTGATGGGCCAGCCGGTGCAGCCAGTAACGTAGGAAGTCGGCGCACAGCAGCATCAGCAGCGCCTGTAGCAGGACCGGCCAGTGATCGGGCCAGAGTCCCTGGGGCAGCGATGCTGATGCGGGGGTCAGCCGCGCCAGTGCGATCACGGTCGTGAAGGCGAGGAATCTGGGCAGCAGCGACTGTACCAGCGCCATGTAGAGCGCGTCGTTCAAGACATCGGCGCGGCCGGGTCGCCAGGCCCGGTTCGCCGGGAACCGCCGTTCGAGCAGGGTGATGATTAACGCCGTGCCGGCGATCGGCAGCAGCGTCGACACGGTCTGGGGCAGGCCGGCCGCGATCGCCAGGCAGTGACCCAGCAGCGCCAGTGGCATCAGTACCGGATAGGTCCAAAAGGCGATCGCCCGCCGTGCTGTCCGTGTCCCCCGAAAGGCGCTGTGGTTTGCTGCTGCCGGCTCCATTCTCGTGCCTCCGCTGCGTGAACCGCTGGATTCAGTTTGCGAAGGCGGTCTGAAAAAGGCAACTATTACGTCCGAAGTACGCTATATTTGTTTTCAGAGTATCGAAATGCTGTACCCGCGCCTATGATTCGGTCTGTGAGCATCGTGCGTGCCCTCAAACGGCACCTCCGGGCGTCGTCCCTTACCTACCGGCAACTGGCCGATCGGCTCGGTCTTTCGGAATCGGCCGTGAAGCAGATGTTTGCCGGCGGCAACTTCTCGCTCAAACGGCTGGATCGGATCTGCGAGGTGCTGATGCTGGATATTGCGGAACTGGTCGACATGGCCGTACGCGAGGCGCCGCTTGTCGAACAGCTCGACCTGAGACTCGAGCAGGAACTCGTGTCGGATACGCGCTTGATGCTGGTAGCCCATTGCCTGGTGAACCACTGGTCGGTGGACGAGATCCTGGCGCGCTATCTGATAGACGAGCCGGCGCTGGTCCGGTTCCTTGCCCGGCTCGACCGGATGGGGCTCATCGATCTCTTGCCCGGCAACCGTGTGCGGCTGCGTCTTTCCAGCAGCTTCCGATGGCAAGAAAACGGGCCGATCGAACGCTTCTTCCGGGCTCAGGTCCAGCAGGAGTTCCTGCGCGGCAGCTTTCATGCGGCAGGCGCGTTACAGATCGTGAAGAGCGGCTATCTGACCAGCGAGGGGCAGCAGCAGGTCCTGGACCGGATGTCCGCTGTCGGGGACTTGTTCGATGAAATCAACCGGCAGGAGCAGCGACAGCCGATCGGCCGACGCAGGGGCGTCACGATGATGCTGGCCACCCGCAGCTGGAATTTCACCGCGTTTGCCGACCTGGAAAGGAAAAGGCCAACCACCGACGCCCAATGAACGGAAGCCGTCGGGTGGCGTCCAGTGCATCGCGGTGCGCGCGCCGATCAGTTCAGACAGGATCGGGGTGGTGATGCTCGACGCCGTAATGGACGCTGCCCGGGGCGATCTTCATGTCTTTGGTCACCAACGCGCCGGCGGCGATCACGCTGCCGTCCCCGAGTTCGGCGCCCGGCATCACGATCGCGTTCAGGCCGACGATCACGTTGTTTCCGATCCGAACCCTTCGAACCTTCAGGCCCTCTTTCTCGAACAGGTGGCAAATCACCGTCGCACCGCCACCGATGACTGCGTTGTCGCCGATCTCCAGCAGTGAGAGGTCGCCGACGCGTGCCGAGTTTATCTGCACATTGTCGCCGACCTTCGCCCCCATGATCTTGAAGAACACCGGGGTCAGCGGCGTCAGCAGCATGAAGTCCATGAAGAAGAACCGCACCGCAATGATCAACGCGCTGGACATCATCCATTTCAGCATTGCGATGGAGCCGATCGGGTGCACGCCCTCGCTGATATTGAGCCCCAGCAGCCGCCGGGTCAGGCCGGCCACGAAGATCAGCACCACGCCGAACAGGAAGTAGCCGAACATCAGCAGCACGGAAAGGGCGAGCAGCCGCAGCCCGATCAACAGATCGGTCGAGTGCTGCCAGAAGTACCAGACGCACAGCACCGACGGCAACAGC